>NZ_JALPZP010000019.1:0-3817 GCF_041414895.1 Agrobacterium sp. O3.4 | reverse complement strand
ACTAATCACGAGGTCGTCGTAATGCGGAGGAGCGCGGCCTGATCGGCGGATTTTCGCCGTTCTTGTCGATGTTCCTCCGCATTATTTCAGAGTGTGTCGAGCCAGGCGAGCACGCTGGCATCGCGCTTCCAGGATGGCTGGCTGCCGGGTGTGGCTGGAACGGCGACCTTTTCCAGGGCTTTCCGCTTCGTTTCCAGATTGGCCCTGGCATAGTGGTTGGTCGTGTCGAGGCTGACATGACCGAGCCAGCTTCGGATGACCGTAATGTCGACGCCGGCCGAGATGAGGTGCACGGCGGTGGCGTGCCGGAAGGCGTGTGGCGTTACGTGCTTGGCACGCAGCGTTGGCATGGTTTCGGCCGCCGCCTTCACGTAGGCGGCGAGCTTGAACCGGACCCCGGAGGCGCTGAGCGGCTCGCCATAGCGGTTGACGAACAGCCGCTGGTCGGGCGCCCGTGGTTGCCGTTCAAGCAGTTTCCGCAGCAACATCACGGTTTCTGGCCAGAGCGGACAGATACGTTCCTTCCGTCCCTTACCGGTCAAACGCACGCAACTCGGGCTTTCGAACCGGATTGCTTCTGGGCAAAGGTCGAGCGCTTCCTGTATTCGTGCGCCGCTGTTGTAGAGGAACGAGAGCAGCGCATGATCCCGCATGCCCTCAATGGTCGAACGATCTGGCTGAGCGAGGATCGCCGTCACTTCCGCCGGATCCAGATAGCTCGGTTCCGACACCGGAGCGCGCTTGATCGGTATGTTGAGGATTTCCACGCATTGCGCGATCGATCCAGGATCCCTTGTGGCCACGAAGTGGAAGAAGCTGCGGATCGCCGCAAGCCGGCAGTTGCGCGTGCCGATCGTACCGCCACGGTCATGTTCGGCGTGACTGAGGAACGCGGCGACCTCGCTGGCGGCCAGATCGGCCAGCGTGATCATAGCCACCTTCTTCCCAGTACGCTGGGCGACGAACCGGAGCAACAACCGCCAGGTATCGCGGTATGATCGGACTGTATGGATGGATGCGTTGCGCTGCTCGACCAGCCATTCGTAGAAGAACGCGCGCAGCAGGGCCGGGAACCGGTCAACCTTGCTCATGGCCGCATCTCCTGCCCCATGCTGAGGCACGGTGCGCCAACTGCCCGGAACCGCTCATTCGCGTAATGCAGCAGCTCCTGCGTGACGGTGATGTAGACCAATGTAGAGTTGATATCCCTATGGCCGAGATAGGTCGCGAGGAACGGCAGGCGATCCTGCGGGTTGATGCCCGTCCGGTACCATTCCAGGATTCTGTTCACGACCATCGAGTGGCGCAGGTCATGAACGCGAGGGCCCGCTTTTCCTCGCAATGGCTTCAACCCAGCGCGACGTATGACGTCAGAGAGCAACCACGTGATCATTTCCGGCGTGTAGTGACCGTCGCCTCGCTCGTGCCAGAACAAGCCGGAGCGCGCGTCCTGTGATCCACCGGCACGACGCCGTGCATCGACGTAGGCGCGAAGCTCGACTACAACGCTGTCGGGAAGCGGCAGTATCCGAGTCTTGAAGAACTTGGTCTGCCGGACGGTTACCGTACCGTCCCGCAGGTCAACGTCACCAAGATCGAGCCGGGCAAGCTCGCCGCGCCGCAAGCCTGCGCAATAGGCCAGCAGCAGCATTGTGTACATGCTCAGCGGCCGAAGCGGCACCCGTGGAGACGGATAGGTGCGGGCAACCTCGAGCATCCGCCGCACGTCGGCAGGCGAGTAGATATGAGCCTTTCGCCATTGCCTGGCCGCCTCCTTCCTCGGTCTCGGGTCCGGTCGCCGCACAGGTATCGACGGGTCGCGGTGACGAAGGATTTTCGCAAAGACGCGTTTGAGCTTTTCGCATTCCTCCACTTGGTGACGCGTGACATTCGTTGCCGCCCATCGATCAACCATGGCGCTCAGCGGTTCGGCCTCCGGTCCCGGATGCAGCTGCAGGAACCGGTCGAACCGCAAGAGCAACAGGGGCTGCGAAGTGTATTTGTATCCTCTGCGCCGCATCATCGCGACATGCTCAGCCATCATTTCGCCCAGCACGCTGCCGAACGGCCTGGGCTGGCGCAGTTCGGCGAGAGCCTGTTCCGGATCCCGCGACGCCAATGCCCGCCAGATGGGCATGCACTGCTTGATATTGCACGCATCTCGCAGAGCGGTGACGGGATTGCGTTCGATCGCGCCGATTTCCACCAGGCGTTCGAGGAACCGGTCAATGATGCGGGTGCGGTGTAGCCGCGTCGTCGCTGCCCAGCATTCGGCCGATTTACGCAGCCACGCAATCAGCACTTCCTGACCGAGTGCATCGTAACGTTCGGCCACATCCTGGAAGCCATGCAGGACCTGCCGATAACAGGCTCGGCTTTTCATGCTGTGCAGATCAAGGATCGCGACATGGCGGTCAATGATCGCGCGGTCGGGATCGGGCCAGCGGGCGGTCATGCCAGCACCTCCATTCCCGGCACGTCAAGCGCAATGGCCCTGAGGTCCTCGGTGGCGAGCTTGAGGTAGGGAGCCGTCGATCCCGTCGAACGGTGCCCCAGCACGTCGCCGATGACCTTTTGAGGCACCGCGACCCGCAACATCTCAACAGCGCGCGCATGGCGGAAGATATGGGGTCCACACTTACCAGGCGGTTGGACACCAGCGTCACGGAGCCACCGGCGAACCACGCTGTAAAGCTTGTCGAGCTTGCGATAGGGCGCGCGCGTGCGGAGGAAGATTTCCCTGGCGTCCGTCACGGGCCGCCCGGAACGCAGATAAGCAAGCAACGCTTCACCGACCGGCTCCATCAGGGGCAGCGATGTGCTGGCCCGCGTCTTGTGGTGGCGAACATGGATGGCTTCCGTCCGCCAGTCGATGTCCTCGATCCGCAGATTGCGGATCTCTCCAGACCGTAGCCCATATGTTGCAAGGAGTTGCAGGATTGCATGGTCCCGCAGCCCCGCTGGCGTCTTGTCCGCCCTCGCGGTTTCCAGCACCGCGGCGATCTGGTCTCGCTCCAGGATTGAGGGCACTCCTTCATATGCATAAAGCGTCGGAGCTATCACATGCCCTGACAGGTCCGTTGTGACGCGACCCGTGATGTGGAGATATCGCAGCAGCGAGCGAAGCCGCTCTGCGACAGACTTCAGCGAGCAGCGCGTCAGTTTCGGCGCGCGCAGATCCATGTAACGGTCTACGTCAACGACGCTCAGCCCCGCCAAGCCGCCGCTTCCGTAATCGATCTGCCAGGCAAGAAAGTTCCGGGCTTCCCACATCAGCGCTGCGACGCTGGAGCGAGCCAACCCGCGTTCCTCACGCAGCCAGATTTCGTATTCGTCACAAACTGCAAATCGGGCCACATCGGCCGCGCAGATAGGCTCGATTGCTGGCGGCCATTGACCGTGAGCAAGTCGCAACAGCGCATGAATTCCGGAGCGCGGAACCTCGTGCCAGCGTGCGCCGGGACGTCGACCACGCTCCTTTTCGAACTTTACGATCGCGTGCCGCAGGTATTGCTCTACCTGCACGTCGATCACGTCTGCGACCAGGATGCCCCGCTGTCCCAGATAATCGAGAAATCCAGATGCGTAGGTGCAGTAATTCCTCACCACGACCGGGCTGTATCGCTGACTGATAAGGGAGGAATTGAGTGCGGCAATTAGTTCGTGACGGATATAGGGCATTGGCGAGTCCTCTGTTGGTCGATTGACCCGCAGAGGTTCGGCACCGAATAATGCAAAGCAAGCCGATCGGAAAACAGCGAAAATCCGCCGATCAGGCCGCGCTCCTCCGCATTACGACGACCTCGTGATTAGTCAA
>NZ_JALPZP010000018.1:2500-6474 GCF_041414895.1 Agrobacterium sp. O3.4 | reverse complement strand
TTGGTTGCGGGGGCAGGATTTGAACCTGCGGCCTTCAGGTTATGAGCCTGACGAGCTACCGGGCTGCTCCACCCCGCGTTACCAGCGCAAGTTCGCAGAACTTGTCGCGAGAGCGTAACCGCATGGCGGTTATGCTTGGTGCCGGAGCAAATTGCCGAAGGCGATTTGTCTCCTTTAAGGGACGCACGAGGCGTCTTTTTTTATTCTGGTCTTAAACGACAAAAGGCCGCTTGAGCGGCCCTTTTTTTATCGGCTGGGCCGAAGAATGTGAATGAGAAGATTAGATGTTGCGTTTTGCAGACCTGGCAGCGACCTACTCTCCCGCGTCTTGAGACGGAGTACCATTGGCGCTGGGGCGTTTCACGGCCGTGTTCGGAATGGGAACGGGTGCAGCCGCCCCGCGATAACCACCAGGTCGGCAAAACGCAACATGCTCCATGTTTTCACATGGAAACTGCTGTTTCGAGAAGCTGGAGAGCTCAAAGCTCTATTTAATTTAACACGTCTTTCCGTGACCGATCCGTATTCCACCTTTGCTCGAAGTCGAGCATGGAAGCCATACAGACCAGAGGTCGTCGCGCCCTGTGGCGCGGCCCGTCCGGAGCCCTTCGGGCGTCAGGACAGAACAGATCATCGAACTGCGTTCGATGAGCATGAACAATGGGAACGAAGAAGTCGATCGAGCTATTAGTAACGGTAAGCTTCACATGTTGCCATGCTTCCACACCCGTCCTATCAACGTGGTCGTCTTCCACGGCTCTGATAGGGAACACTCGTTTTCAGGTTGGTTTCCCGCTTAGATGCCTTCAGCGGTTATCCATTCCGTATATAGCTACTCTGCTATGCCCTTGGCAGGACAACAGATCCACCAGAGATACGTCCATCCCGGTCCTCTCGTACTAGGGACAGATCCTGTCAATATTCCTACACCCACGGCAGATAGGGACCGAACTGTCTCACGACGTTCTGAACCCAACTCACGTACCGCTTTAAATGGCGAACAGCCATACCCTTGGGACCTGCTCCAGCCCCAGGATGCGATGAGTCGACATCGAGGTGCCAAACAACCCCGTCGATATGGACTCTTGGGGGTCATCAGCCTGTTATCCCCGGCGTACCTTTTATCCGTTGAGCGATGGCCCTTCCACACGGGACCACCGGATCACTATGACCGACTTTCGTCTCTGCTCGACTTGTCAGTCTCGCAGTCAGGCGGGCTTATGCCATTGCACTCGACGACCGATTTCCGACCGGTCTGAGCCCACCATCGCGCGCCTCCGTTACTCTTTCGGAGGCGACCGCCCCAGTCAAACTACCCACCATACACTGTCCCGGATCCGGATAACGGACCGCGGTTAGACATCCACGAAGATAAGGGTGGTATTTCAAGGATGGCTCCACAAGAACTGGCGTCCCTGCTTCAAAGCCTACCACCTATCCTACACATGCCTTGGCGAATGCCAGTGTAAAGCTATAGTAAAGGTGCACGGGGTCTTTCCGTCTGACCGCAGGAACCCCGCATCTTCACGGGGAATTCAATTTCACTGAGTCTATGTTGGAGACAGCGGGGAAGTCGTTACGCCATTCGTGCAGGTCGGAACTTACCCGACAAGGAATTTCGCTACCTTAGGACCGTTATAGTTACGGCCGCCGTTTACTGGGGCTTCAGTTCAGAGCTTGCACCCCTCCCTTTAACCTTCCAGCACCGGGCAGGCGTCAGACCCTATACGTCGTATTGCTACTTCGCAGAGCCCTGTGTTTTTGATAAACAGTCGCTACCCCCTGGTCTGTGCCACCCCATCATAGTTGCCTAAAATGGGGTCACGCTTCTTCCGAAGTTACGCGTGCAATTTGCCGAGTTCCTTCAACATAGTTCTCTCAAGCGCCTTGGTATACTCTACCTGACCACCTGTGTCGGTTTCGGGTACGGTCTATACGGTGGAGCTATTTCCTGGAACCTCTTCGCCGCACATTCAATCCAATAAGAATGTACAACACACGAGATCCGTCACTACCACCAGGCCCACGAATATTAACGTGGTTCCCATCGACTACGCGTGTCCGCCTCGTCTTAGGGGCCGGCTAACCCTGCTCAGATTAACTTTAAGCAGGAACCCTTGGTCTTTCGGCGAGGGAGTCTCTCACTCCCTTTATCGTTACTCATGTCAACATTCGCACTTCCGATATCTCCAGCAGCCCTCACGGGTCCGCCTTCACAGACTTACGGAACGCTCCGCTACCACATGCCTTACGGCATATCCTCAGCTTCGGTGCATGGCTTTAGCCCCGTTACATTTTCGGCGCAAAGACCCTTATTTAGACCAGTGAGCTGTTACGCTTTCTTTAAATGATGGCTGCTTCTAAGCCAACATCCTGGTTGTTTTGGGATCCTCACATCCTTTCCCACTTAGCCATGACTTGGGGACCTTAGCTGGAGGTCAGGGTTGTTGCCCTTTTCACGACGGACGTTAGCACCCGCCGTGTGTCTGCCGACTAGTACTCCTCGGTATTCGGAGTTTGGTTAGGATCAGTAAGACGGTGAGTCCCCATAGCCCATCCAGTGCTCTACCCCCGAGGGTATTCGGTCGACGCTCTACCTAAATAGATTTCGCGGAGAACCAGCTATTTCCGAGTTTGATTGGCCTTTCACCCCTAGCCACAAGTCATCCCAATCTATTGCAACAGATACGGGTTCGGCCCTCCAGTTGGTGTTACCCAACCTTCAGCCTGCTCATGGCTAGATCACTCGGTTTCGGGTCTAATGCAACTAACTCAATCGCCCTATTCAGACTCGCTTTCGCTGCGCCTACACCTACCGGCTTAAGCTTGCTAGTTACACTAAGTCGTTGACCCATTATACAAAAGGTACGCCGTCACCCTTGCGGGCTCCGACTGTTTGTAGGCATCCGGTTTCAGGTTCTATTTCACTCCCCTCGTCGGGGTGCTTTTCACCTTTCCCTCACGGTACTTGTTCGCTATCGGTCATGCACGAGTACTTAGGCTTGGAGAGTGGTCTCCCCATGTTCAGACAGGATTTCACGTGTCCCGCCCTACTCAAGGACAATGACTGTTCTACGCGTAAGGGGCTATCACCCTCTATGGCCGACCTTTCCAGATCGTTCCGCTTTATTCATCATTGCCACTGGCCTGGTCCGCGTTCGCTCGCCACTACTTGCGGAGTCTCGGTTGATGTCCTTTCCTGCAGGTACTTAGATGTTTCAGTTCCCTGCGTTCGCTTCTTACCCCTATGTATTCGAAAGTAAGATACCTTATCACAATGCTTGGAAACCCAGGCCGTTCGTTAAAACAGACTGGATTTTCCAAGCATTTAAGGTGGGTTGCCCCATTCGGAGATCCATGGATCAAAGCTTATTCGCAGCTCCCCACGGCTTTTCGCAGCGTATCACGTCCTTCTTCGCCTGTGCATGCCAAGGCATCCACCAAATGCCCTTAATTCACTTCTTCGTTCTCATTGTCTATGCTCATCATCTGTTGGATTTGGCAGAACCTTTCCTTCTCGCTTGCGCTCAAAGGGGTACCAAATCGGGCCATCCGGGCAAAACTCAATCTGCCGCGAAAGCCATTCCATCCCTAACGATAAAGAGAGGAACAACGGTTACGGTTACCTTTTACAACCGCAACACCAACGATGACATCGACGTGTTCGATACAATCCTCATATGAAGGCACGCCGGTGCACTTCGAGGTCGTATCATTAAGACCAGCTTCTCGAGATATCATCCGGTGATGCGCGGTCAGGCAACACCAATCCAGCATGTCCATCAGATGAAGGCCTAAACCTTCAAACAACAAACATGCCTCGGACAAGCTTTCCTTCCTACCTCCAATCCCTCCGCCAATTCCGGCCGACTAAGCCATCACATGGTTTCTCTGGGACTGGGCTCGGACGCTTCAAACCACAAGGGCTCAAAACACCTGGAAGCTTCCAGACATATCTTCTCTTCACAATGTAT
>NZ_JALPZP010000017.1:0-7892 GCF_041414895.1 Agrobacterium sp. O3.4 | reverse complement strand
TTCCTCTTGTCCTCAAGTTCCTTCGCAAAGGCGGCTAATGCCGCCTCGTCATCCTTGTGGACGTAGTACGCACGTCGAACAAAACCGCCTTCTCTGCGACGCTTCTCGTAGCGCTGTTTCGGGGTGAGAACTTCGCCTTCAGCAATGTAATTCTCGATAGGCGTAGCGCGTTTAGACATCGTGTCCCCGAATCAAATTCCGTACAGACGGTAAACCTATGATCCGTACGGATGCAACAACTAAATTCCGTACGGATGTTTTTAGGGCTTGAGACTGAGAGGGGGTGTAAAAAATTGAGACATGTTTTGCATGGTTATATGTCATGCAAAACCCACCCTCGCGGCCACTGCCGGGCGGTCCAGTGGGTCCGTCCCCGTGGCCGCTCGCTTTGTCAGAAAAGGCCATTTATCTCCCCATTGCGGGCCGCACGCTCGATTTCCTTCCTGCTCCTAGGCTTCGCGTCGGGAAGAGCCGGAAACTCGCGTGTACGGTCAAAATTGAGGGAAACAGCCCCCGGCTGCAATTTCTGCACCTGAAGGACGAGAAGCAAATCCGTCCTCGAGCTCGTTTTCGTGTTCGATTTGAGCAGGTCCGGAAGGAAGGAAAAGCCTTCCTTCGCGTGGCTGTCTTTCGTCTTCGTCAAACCTCCGAGCATGACCACATCGCCATCTTGAAGGGAAAGTGTCGTGTCCAGTTTGCGGCGGGTCAGTGTCGGAGTGCTGTTTACGCCTGTCGTCGTCTGCACGAAGTCCGAAATCTCTTGGCTGAGAAGCATGGTGATGACCTTGTCTTGGACCACTGGCCGAACCGTGAAAATGACACCGGCATCCCGGTATTCGACAGATTGAACGGGCGTCGATCCTCCTCCCTCTGGATAGCTCACGGATCCAAGAACAGGGACCGACTGGCCGACTGTGAAGGAGGTAGACGCGCCGGATCGAGCACGAACAGCAGGAGCGGTCACCAGATTGAAACGGCTGTCCGTCGAGAGCGCTGAAACGATGGCTTCGACCGAAGATGATTTGAAGGCGAGAAAGGAGCCAAGGACATTGGGATCAGCGAGACCAAGGCCCGTCGAGGTGTAGGCCGCGCCGGTCCCTACGCTGACCTGGCTCTTGAGCAGGCCAACGGCAAGCTGGAAGGCGGAGCCGTCATCGACATTGGTTCCGACCTCAAAGACCGCCGCTTTGACAGCCAGGTCAGAAACAGGCGTATCCAGCCGCGGCAAAAGCTCCTCGATCTCGGCAAGCGACTTTTTCGCGGCATGGACAACCAACTTATCCGAAACGACGCTTTCCGCGCTTGTCCCATCGGCATAGGTCACAGCCGCACCAGTTCCTCCAAACCTCGCTTCCGGGAACAAAGGCTTGAGCAAGGCCACCAGTTCAGCAGGATCACGCCACTTCGGGGTGTAGAACATTGGAAAGCTGTCGATCGGAGGGGCAGGAGCTGGACCGGGAAGCTCCACACGATCGACGCCCTTGCCGGAAATGATCTTGAAACCGAGAGCGGCCAAATAGTCGTTAGCCTGATTGATCGCACCCGCCTGCGTTCCACTGATGTGTACAGACACCAACGACCGATTAGCCTGCACGGCTGGTGACGTGACGAACGGCTTTCGAAAAATCTCCCGGTAAAGGAGGCCGACAAGTTCAGACGCCGGAATGTCCTGCGCGTAAAGCAGAACCGGAGTTTCATCAGCCGCCCGCACTGGCAACACCACCAGTAGACCTAGGACAAGGCCTAGGATTGTCCCTGTCCTTCTCATGGTGTCACCTCCCCCATGGAAATTAGGGGTGGCTGCGAGGTGGCAGAGGCGAGACTGCCTGTCCACTCTGTCACAGTCTGCCCGTCTATCGTTCCAGTGACCGGCCGACCGTCGGAGAAACTAAACATCGACGGCGACACGGCACGAACCCGACCGGCATTGTTGATGATCAGCACAACACGGCGCTCTCCGAACGATACAAAGCCGGAAAGTCTCCATTCGGTCGACATCATGGGAGTTTGCCGAACCGGTGTTTGGCTCTGGATCGGCTGACCATCGGTGCCAGAGGGACCCACTCTGCCCGACTTCACGCCCTCTGCGGAGGATAGCTCTTTGGCTCTTGAGGGGGTTGCTTGGTCGCGCTCGGCGGCCTGATCTTTTGTCGTGGTCTTGGGATCGAAGAACGAAACGACACCCCACACGGAATAGATGCCCAGCAGGACAAGCGCAGGAGCGCCCAGCACGAACTTCCAGCTTTTCAGAACGTTGTGACGCTTATCAACAGCGACCTCTTTTCCTGCCGCGTCTGTGGCCCCGGAATACGACTTGTAGAGGGGGAAAATCGCCGGATCGTAACGCCTTGTCTGTGCAGACGCTGACTTACGGCGCTGGTTGGTCCCCTCCCACATCTCGACAACGTAGATGCTGTTCAGTCCGAGGCTTTTCGCCTTTTTGGCGCGGAACGACAGTTCAACAACGTTCTTGAGCTTACGGTGAAGGTCACTGACGGCCTGTGTGATCAACACAAGATCACAGGCAACGCCCGTGTCAGGGTGCGTTAAATGCCGATGCTTGCGGAAGAATTCCATAGAGGATTCGGAGATCGCACCATCCGCCCCCCAGAAACGCCAGCACTCATCGATAACGACCAGATCACCTGGGCGAACGATAGAGTTCGAATTGTCATCAGACGGAAAGAAGGAAGGGCGCTGCACGTCGTCATCCTCGACGACAACGATTTCCCCAACATGGCCCGGTTTGGCTTTCAGCTTCTCAATACAGAAATCGTAGGCCTCATCGTAATTGAAGCCGGCGATATTGGTGACAACACGACGCCCAGCAGCGAGAGCAGGCGCGATGACATACCCAACAACCTCATAGGTCTTTCCCGACCCCATGACCCCCGTATAAACCGAAATCGCCATGGATCACCCGATGATAGGCAGGCGACGGATGGCAAAGCGCGTCATCATCGCGGAAATGATCATCGGCAACCCAGCATCGAGCTTAAGGGCTACAAGGAAATAGACGACGTACTGATTGACGTTGGAAAGCGCGCCTTGGAACCCTTCACCGCCAAACTCGATCTTGGTCAGGAGGTATTGGCAAGCCTCAGTCGTGAAATACCACAACGCGATATAGAGCACCGCCTTGAACATCACCGCCCGAACCACCCAATTGAGGGCGTAGAAGAGCAACGACAACATTAGGGACCACATAGGGACCTCCAAAAGCTAGTAGCACCGTCCGTGCAGATAATCCGGCCTGAGACTGCTCTACGGCGCTATGGGGGAGCGCGTTTGTCTCAGGCCTACCGTTGAAATTTGCCGCTAGGCTGAGAGCACAATCAAAAGAACAAGCCCCGAATAGAGGGCCATCATCATCGCCTGCAGCACAGGCCTGATGTTGTCGATCAACGTGCAATGACCGTTGGCAACAAAGGTCTCATCGGCATAGCTGAATTCGAACGTTGGGCACGTTCCAGTTGTCGAGAAGCTCACAGTCGGAATGTGGAACGTGTCGAAAACAGGATCGATGATCTGATCAATCGTCGGGATCGTCGGCAATTCCGGAGTCGTGACGGTCGGGTGCGTCATGTCAATTCCGGTGCTAGTGCCCGGATCGGTTCCGGGGTCTGTACCTGGGTCTGTGCCGGGGTCTGTACCGGGATCAGTCCCAGTTCCCGGATCAGTCACCGTAGGTGCCCATGGAATAGTGCCGGTTGTAGGGTCGCCAACCGGCCCAGCAAGATCACCGAGCGTAGGCGACAGAGCCGGATAGGTGTTGAGCAACTGCGTCAACTCTGCCTGCGTCATCCGATCCGTATCGACATACGGAACGCCCTGATAGTCGGCCATCTGCGCCGCCCGCTCCCACAGATCATTGACGTGATCTGTAAGCAGACCCGGCTCGACATTCTTTTCAGCTTGAGCGTCCGGGATCATTTGAGGCTTCTCGACAAGCGGATACGCAACAGTATCAGGAAGCTCCAGCGGCTTCTCTTTGCCGCACCATTCAGGATAAGACGAGGTCGAACCGCTCATGCAGTTCGGGACAAGCTCAGGTGCCTGAGTGCCATCTGCATCACTATAAACAAGAAACTCTGTATAACTTGATATGTAGGCGTTAGCGGTCGCAACTGCGCCTGTAGAAGCAGAAGTTAATTCGAACGTTATGTTTCCACTGCACCTGTTCTCAGTCCAATTTGTACTTGAGCAGTTAAGAGTGAGCAGCTTTGCTTTAACGTTGGAATAGGCAGTATTAACGACACGCTGCTGATAAAGCTCATTCGCACGCAGCATAGCCTCAGAAGCCGCGCACTTCGCTTTTTCAACCATATTGCATGTAAAATTTGTACTCTTGTACCCAGCGACACCAGCTATATTAGGCCTTTGAGCCATAATATTAGCGATACTGTTTGTATTGTCGTTTATAACTGTCTCTTCAACTTTCATGAGTTCCGAAACAGTTTCTCCGCCGTCTTCCGTAAACCATCTGTACGCAAGATCAGCCGTCAACGCGATTGCACCAACTGTCACCCCTACCCACCGCGCGCGAGCCGCGACAGAAAGCCAAGCAAACCGGCCAACGGTCTGCCCCAAAGCAGCGCCCTCAGCCGTTACAACACCAGCCACGGCACGCTTTGTTCCCTCCACCGCCGTCTGCTGCGCACCCCTGCTTTCAAGCAGCTTTCCGAGGAGGTCAGGAACCTTCGTGTTGTACGTCGGTTCAAACGCAAAAGCGCCCTGAGCGGTAAAGATCAGGGCGCCAGACAGAGCAGAGGCCAGCAGAAGAGAACGCTTCATATTGTCACCTCGAAAGCGCGCTCGAAAAGCCCGAGATCGTGGCATATCCTGCCACTGTCCCTAGGACGAAGAACGCCAAATACCAAAGTTGAACGATCATCATGAGAGAAGCCGGGAACGCTACGAACGCCCCCGGCCCTATCCCGGTTAGGCGCGACGGATCATGCCGAGGACGAACTTCGCCCCGCTAATAGCCAGCAGAACCGTGATGATGCCCGCCGCCACCTGCATGATTGCCGTGATGACGGTCGAATAATCGATGCTCGACGTCAGAGTAGAGAAGTCCGGCCCGGTTGCTTCCTGAGCGAAAACAGCACCAGCGGAAAAGGCGACCAAAGCGGACGCGGCAAGCAGCTTCTTCATGTTCATTTTTCCTTCCAATTAGGGGTTAGTGGCCAAATTCCTTGACCGCATGCAGGACCAGACCGACCACGTAGGCGAACACCCAGCAGCCGACCACAACACCAAACCCGTAGGCAAAAAACTGCCCCGCCTCCGCCGGATTGAACGGAGCCGATAGGTCCAAGAAGGTTTGGTATTGTTCCGAAGTGAGAAGATGCCCCTGGGCGATCTGACCCGAGTACGGCACCCCCTCAAGAGCGCCGCAACTCACGGCAGGCGTAAGGCTAGAAGGGCCGTCCGCGCTGCAAACAACGATATATTGCGGCGTCGAATCCATCACTAAGCCGCCGCAGCAGACCGAGCAGGAGAGCGATTGAGATCACCGAGTTTGGCGAGCGCGTCGGAGACCGGGAGCAGCTTAACGTTACGACCGAGTTCGAGGCCGTACTTTCCGAGACGAAAAGACCCGCCAGCCAGCACGTACTTGCCCGGATTATACGGCTGCTGTTTTTCCTCAAGAGTGACTTCAAAGGGCGTCGGGTAAGGCTCGCCCTGATGCATAAACGCCTTCTGTCGGCGCACCGACCAATATCCATTGTCATTGCGCCCCTCACGAAAATCGATCTCGTCGCTTGTGATTTCTACATATGCCAGCATTGGCTTTCCTTTCATCCGTACCGACGTTTTCGGCACGAACAGAAAGATCGAAAGCACTGGATTCCGGCTACTGTCGAATTAACGAGTAGGACGCAAAAGTGTCCTAGCCAAAATGGCGAAAATTGCTTTCTGTACAGACTATTAAATTTGAAATATCGTCCGCACAGAAGGACAATCCCTAGGACATTCCCAAGGACGAGACCATGCGCGAAATGCAGATGACCTATCAAGAGATAGCGAAGCGGCTCAACATTAAGCTCGATAGTGCCAGAAAGCTCGTCCGCCGCAAACGGTGGAAGCGCACCATGGGCAACGACGGCAATATGAGGATCAACGTTCCTCTCGATGGTTTCAAAGACGACGAACCTACGGACAATGCCACGGACATGCCTACGGATGTCCCTAGGACAGACGACTACGAAAAAGACATCAAAATCGCAAGGTTAGAGGCGGAGCTTAAAGGAATGTCGGACCTCGTAGAGGCAGAGCGCAGGCGAGCAGACACAGAGGCATCACGCGCTCAAGCCGCCGAGCGCGACCGAGACGACTGGAAAGACCTCGCAACACGCCCATGGTGGAAGAAAATCACGGGCTGACCCTGTGAATCCTACAATAGCCTGATCCTAATGCTTCACCATATGCTCCAGGTGGCCAGCAAAGGAGCAGAGATGACGAAAGACGAGATACCAGCTTTTATCGAGGATTTGGTTGCTATCGGCTGCAATCCTCTAGCAATGGCAGACGACGATTACTGGTTCATAGGTGACGCAGACCTGCCAGAACCGCTGCGAGAACAGGTACAGGAACCGATAGTAAAAATCTGCGATCGGTACGGACCTCGTGACCACCTCTACCACGAGATAATAGACCATCTGAGAAACATCGGGCGCATACCCGACTTCCAGAAGCAATAAAGCCGCCCGAGGGCGGCTTTCTCACGCTACCACGCTGAGGTGAGACCGAGGCTTGTAATAGAGATCACCAGCCCACTCAGGGACACCAGCTGGACGCGCTTCCAGCGCCCTACGAAGCGAAACGATATTATCCTTGACGCAAAGCGTCCCGATATCAGCCCCGGTGACTTCCATGATTTCTTGGCGGTAACGGTAGAACGTCGGGCGCGAATAGAGCTTGCGCATATCACAGCCGGTCTTCCAGAGGGCGTAAACAGCGCGAAGCTTCGGCTTCAAATCTTCCTCTGTCTGAACATCGACCATTGCCAACTCTCCGAAATTCACCTTCGACAGGTACGCTTCAAAAACCTTCTCGGCTCTGTCCACCGTCCATGCGGAAACGTTGTGGAGGCCTAAGCGTTTCAATTCCTGTGTCCGCAATGTTACCTCAATACGGAGCTTATTCGAAGCCCAATTTTCGAGGTCTTCACGCTTCTCAATGTCTTTCGGCAGCTTGTGTACCCGGATTTCCTCTCCCTTGTGATAGAGCTTCATTTGCCACGGCGAAGCACGCTTTCCGGTCGCTACCTTGCCGAAATAAAGCGTGCCGTCCTGATAGTGACCGCGACCGCGCCATTTGACAGACGCCGTCTTCCCTGCCGCCTGTATCCATGCGCCAACATCGGAGAACGTCGGAAGCTCAAACATCTCGGTCACGTCAACGCGAGAAAGCTCTATCTCACCCCGACGCCATGCCAGCAGGTTCTCAGCAGACGGCGCAAGCTCGATTGCCTCGCAAACATCGATCAGCATATCGATCAGAACGCCCTTAAGGTCGTTCGATCCGAACAGATTATGTCCTTGCAGGAACTTGGCAGGATTGCCCTTAAACTCCAACTTTCCACGCTCGACAGTCCGCACGAAAACTCGTGAATCATGCGAACCACGAAGAGACAGGGTTTTATCGGTGCCCCACTCAACCGTGCCATCAGCCCTGTAGTGGACGAGCGCACCGCCAGTGACTGGGATATCCCAGTCAAAGGGGACAGTGCCGTAGATCATATCAATCACTGTCGCTCTTCCTCTTGTCCTCAAGTTCCTTCGCAAAGGCGGCTAATGCCGCCTCGTCATCCTTGTGGACGTAGTACGCACGTCGAACAAAACCGCCTTCTCTGCGACGCTTCTCGTAGCGCTGTTTCGGGGTGA
>NZ_JALPZP010000016.1:0-9956 GCF_041414895.1 Agrobacterium sp. O3.4 | reverse complement strand
TCTGAAAATCTACGAGAAACACACCCAGGCTAGCGCCATCGACTTCGTCGACCACATCATCGAGAAGTTCCCGTTCCGAATCCATGAGATCAGGACCGACAACGGCCACGAATTCCAAGCCAAATTCTGCGTGTTTCACTAAATCACGGACACCGATTCCGGTAATTCGCGGACAGCGATTTCAGTAAATACGGGACAGTGATTCCGCTAATTCCCGGACAGTTTTCGGGGCGGATATGACGGTCGGTTCTCGGGAGCGCCGTTCTGGCATTTTGCCCTCTCATCATTGGGTTGAGAGGGGCCATGCCAAGACGGAAGCAAGCGAGACGAACGAGCGTGAAGGACATACGATCGATCCTGCGGCTGACGCATGAGCATGGGCTTTCCGTGCGTGCGGTGTCGGAACGGCTGAAGATCAGCAAGACCTCGGTTTCGACCTATCTGTTGCGAGCGCGAGAGGCAGGGCTTTGGGGCTGGCCGCTTCCGCCTGGTTGTGACGATGATGCGGCGCTTGAAGGGCTTCTATTCCGGAGGGTGGGCCGTCCGCCGCAGGATCTGATCGAGCCGGATTGGCCGATGATCGCGCGCGAGCTGAAGCGCAAGGGCGTGACGCTGACGCTGCTTTGGCAGGAATATCGAGGTGCCCACCCCGACGGTTATGGCTACACTTGGTTCTGCGACAGGTTCGGCATATTCCAGCGCCGCACGAGCGCGACATTCCGCAATCGTCACGTGGCGGGCGCGGTGATGCAGACCGACTATGCCGGCCACACCTTGCCCGTCATCGACCCCGATACCGGCGTCATCCGCCAGGCGCAAATCTTCGTGGCCGTGCTGGGCGCGTCATCCTTCACCTTCGCCCATGCCAGCTTCAGTCAAAAGCTGCCTGACTGGATCGAGGGGCAGTGCCGGGCGCTGAGCTTCTTCGGCGGCGTGCCGAAGGCGATCGTCTGCGACAATCTGAAGGCGGGCGTCGTCAAGGCACTGTGGTTCGAGCCGACGCTCAACCAGACCTTTGCCGCCATGGCCGAGCATTACGACACAACGATCCTGCCGACCCGAAGCCGCAAGCCCCGAGACAAAGGAAAGGTCGAGGGTGCGGTGCTGATCGTCGAACGCTGGATCCTGGCCCGGCTGCGCAACAGGCGCTTCTTCAGCCTCGCCGATCTGAATGCCGCAATCGCCGTTCTCCTGGAGGACCTGAACAACCGGCCCATGCGCCATGTCGGCAAGAGCCGTCGGGAGATGTTCGAGGAGATTGAACGTACGGCCTTGTCGCCATTGCCATCGACACCGTTCGAATATGCGGAATGGAAATCGGCGAAGGTCCACCCCGACTACCACGTCGAGGTCGACAGAACCTTCTACTCGACGCCGCATGGGCTGATCGGTCGGCGCGTGGATGTTCGGCTCACCCACCGGGTGGTTGAGATCTTCTACGACCACAAGCGGGTCGCCAGCCACGTCCGCCGCTCGCAGCGCTCCGGTCATGTCACCGTCAACGAGCACATGCCCAAGGCGCACCAGCGCTATGCGAACACGACACCCGCAAGCCTGATCCGACAGGCGATGACGATCGGCGTCAACACCGCCATTCTGGTCGAGCGGCTGATGCGCGACCGACCTCATCCCGAGCAGGGATACCGCTCCGCCTTCGGCATTCTCTCCCTGGCACGCCGCTATGAGCGGGAGCGTCTGGAGGCGGCCTGCGAGCGGGCGCTGATGATCAACGCGATTACCTATTCCTCCGTCAACGCCATCCTCAAATCCGGTCTCGATCGGGCAAGGCCCACCGCAGAGCCCGTCAAACCGACACCGCCGCACACCAACATCCGCGGCGGCTCCTATTATCAGTGAAGGAAAGGAACCAACCCATGCTGACACATCCCACCCTCGACCAGATGCAGGCCCTCGGCCTTGGCGGAATGGCGACCGCCTACCGGGAACTGGCTGAACAGAATAGCCCCGACGATCTCAGTCGCGATGAGTGGCTCGGTCTGATGCTCGATCGTGAAGCGGCCATCCGCGCTGACAAACGTTTGTCCAATCGGCTCGCCGCGTCGAGATTGCGTTTTGCGGATGCCTGCATCGAGAATATTGACTTCGCTGCCCATCGAGGGCTCGATCGGCGCAACACGATGTCGCTGGCCCAAGGCGCATGGTTGAAGGCTCATGAGAACCTGATCATCACCGGGCAGACCGGCACGGGAAAGACCTGGCTGGCCTGTGCCTTCGGACGGCAGGCGGCGAGGCTCGACCATTCGGTGCTCTATCTGCGCATGCCGCGTCTGTTCGAGGATCTCAGTTTGGCGCGCCTCGATGGCCGCTTCCCGCGGCTCGTCGACAAGCTGGCGCGGGTGCAACTGCTGATCCTTGATGATTGGGGCACTCACACACTGAACGACCAGCAGCGTCTCGATCTGCTGGAAATCTTCGAGGAACGCTATCGCCGGAAATCCACACTGATCACCGCGCAACTCCCCATCGCTCAATGGCACGCCATGATCGGAGAGCCGACGATCGCCGACGCCATTCTCGACCGCATCATCCACAATGCCCATCGCATCGGGCTCGAAGGGGACAGCATGAGAAAGCAAAAAACACCGCCACTCTTGACCAGCGACGAAAACGGCGAAATCAATCGCAAATGACTTCAACCAGGCAACCGGAAACCGACCCCATCATGCTGTCCCAGAATTAGTGAAATTGCTGTCCGCGACTTAGCGGAACGACTGTCCCGTTTTTGCGAAATGCGCACCAAATTCCACTGGCACGTCGAGGACAAGGGCATTCGCCACGCATATATCAGACGAGGCACCCCTCAGTTGAATGGCAAGGTCGAGCGCTCACACCGATCAGATCAGCAGGAATTCTACCAGCTGCTCAGCTACAAGGATGACGTCGATCTCGAAGCAAAACTTGACCAATGGGAGCAATTCTACAACTTCCATCGACCGCACGGAGCCTTCAATGGAAAGACGCCTTACGAGGCGCTCCGCGAAAAGCTATAGTCGTACCACGAAATGTCACAAGGGCACCTGCAGCTTACAGCGAGTGGATACGATTGCGCGTGTTCGTCGAGCCTTCCATGTTCAGGGCTGGTCGGTGAAGAAGATCGTCCGGGAGCTGCATGTTTCTCGCAACACGGTCCGCAAGATACTACGATCTGATGAGACTGACTTTTCCTACGAGCGAGAGCGGCAATCGCTTCCGAAGACCGGGGCTTGGAAGGCTGAGATCGAGCGCTTTCTGGCGACGAATGAAGGCAAGCCATCTCGCGAACGGCTGACGCTGATCCGGATTTACGAAGAGCTTCGCGCGTTGGGTTACGACGGCAGCTACGATGCGATCCGGCGCTATGCGAAGGGATGGTCGAAGGACCGGGGTGCTGTGACGGCGGAAGCCTACGTGCCGCTCTATTATTCACCTGGTGAAGCCTATCAGTTCGACTGGAGCCATGAGATCGTCCTGATCCAGGGCGTGACGACGACGGTGAAGGTCGCCGATGTCCGGCTCTGCCACAGCCGGATGATGTTCGCGCGGGCCTATATGCGTGAGAGCTAGGAGATGGTCTTCGACGCGCACGACAAGGCCTTCGACTTCTTCCGTGGCACCTGCACGCGCGGGATCTACGACAACATGAAGACGGCGGTCGAGTCCGTGTTTATCGGCAGGGAACGGCTCTACAATCGCCGCTTCCTGCAGATGTGCAGCCATTATCTCGTCCATCCCGTAGCCTGCACGCCAGCATCCCGCTGGGAGAATGGGCAGGTCGAGAACCAGGTCGGCCTCGTGCGCGAGCGGTTCTTCCACACCACGCCTCAGGGTCAAAAGCCTGGAGGAACTGAATGTCTGGCTGCTCGACAAATGCGTTGCCTATGCCAAGGCCCATAGCCATCCCGAACAGACGGGACAGACGATCCGGCAGATGTTCGAGGCCGAACGCGGCTGCCTCGTGCGCTATGTGGGGCCGTTCGACGGCTTCCATTGTGTGCCAGCGTCAGTATCCAAAACCTGCACCGTCCGCTTCGACAACAACAAATACTCGGTTCTATCGACTGCAGTCGGCCGCCCCTCGAGGTCCATGCCTATGCTGATCGGGTCGTCATCAAACAGGATGGAGTGACGGTCGCTGAACACCAACCGTGGCGAGACCGTCTATGATCCCTGGCACTATGTCCCTGTCCTCGCTCGCAAACCCGGTGCCTTGCGCAACGGCGCTCCGTTCCGGGAATGGGTTTTGCCTGCCGCGATGGAAAAGGTTCGCAAGCGACTGAAGAGCGTCGATGACGGTGATCGGCAGATGGTCAGCATACTCGGATGTGTTCCTGCTGATGGTCTTACCGCCGTTGAAGCTGCCTGCCAGGAAGCGCTCGATCACAGCGTCTGCTCGGCCTCGCTGATCATCAACACTCTGGCTCGAAGCCGCGATCCGGCTCCTGCTGCACCCCTGCAAATCCCGGATGCGCTTCGGCTTGCCCATGAGCCGGTCGACGACTGCGCCCATTACGACAGGCTCAGGAGGGCAAATTAATGGAACGCACGCAGGTTCTCGAACTGATGAGCACGCTGAAGCTCTACGGAATGCGAAGCGCCTACGACGAGGTCATGGGCAACGGCATCAAACGGCAGCACGAACCGCCACGCATCGTCGGTGATCTCCTGCAGTCGGAGATCGCCGAGAAGCAGGCACGCTCCATTTGCTACCAGCTCAGCATAGCCAAACTGCCACTCGCCAAGGACATCGACGACTTCGACTTTGCCGACACGCCCGTGAATGAACCCCTGGTCCGAGAACTGGCTACCGGCACCTTTGTGGCCGACCAGCGCAACGTCGTCCTCGTCGGCGGCACGGGAACCGGCAAGAGCCATCTGGCCATCGCGATTGCCCGTGCTCTCATCCGCAACGGCAAGCAAGGTCGCATGGCAGATTACCTTACGCGCCTCGACTTCATCATCCTCTACGAACTCGGCTATCTGCCGTTCGCGCAGGCCGGAGGTCATCTCCTCTTCCACCTGATCAGCAGGCTCTACGAGCGCACCTCGATCATCGTCACCACGAACCTTGCCTTCGGCGAATGGCCGTCGGTGTTTGGTGATGCCAAGATGACGACGGCACTCCTCGACCGCCTGACCCATCACTGCGAGATCGTGGAAACAGGAAACGAGTCCTGGCGCTTCAAGAACCGCTCTCAAAGCTAAAGCCGAAGATACCCATCACCCGCACTTGGCCTACCCTCTGCAACCCCGGCTAGCGCCGGGCAGGCCAAGCGCTGATCGTCTTCAGGGGGGGTGAATATTGGACGCCGATAAGGGGTCAACATTTCGCGCCGATTGACAATCCAAATTATTGGAACTGATCATTTCTTCGTCACAATCGCGATTTTAGGGAGGCCCACGATCACTGCCTGTCAGACACCGCAATCCGCAGCTCGAGTACCGCCTGCCGCCGCTCGGAGCGAATGACCCCGATAGCTCGTTCGAGCGCGGCGGGAAGATCGCGCCCGTGCTCGATACGCTCGACATAAGCGCGGCTTGCGGAGGCGATCTGCAGATAGTCGGGAGCGGGCTCAAGGTCGATCAGCGGCATTCGATTGGCTCTTACGGCAGCACCGTTCGGATAGCTGCTGACGACGGAACGACGAACGGCGTTCCAGATCCCGTTGTTCTTAATGATCGTCAGTATCGGCAGTTCGAGCGCCTCTGCGATCTGGTGACATGCTACCGGGTTAGCGAACATATAGGAACCATCCCCAACGCACGCGATGCACAAGCGCTCCCGATCAGCAAGCTGGGCCCCAAGGGCGGCAGGCACCCCCCATCCGAGCCCGCCACTGTGAGGAACGGTAAAGACCCGGTTAGGCCCGCACAGGCGCATGGCGTCTGGGGCGACCCCGAGTTCGGAAAACACCACGGCGCGATCATCCATCGCGTCTGCGATGCACCGGCTCATCCATTCTGTCGTCATCGGGGATGCGCAGCCCTGCGCCGACAAAGCTTCGGCGCGTTCGCGCCGTTGTACGGCCCGAGCTACGAACTCATCTCGTCGGCCATCGGCATTTACGGCGAGCGCCCGCATTGCCGCGGAAATCGACGCCACGCCCGCGGCGGGATCGCTAACGATAGCAAGGTCGCTGCGGTAGCTGCGGATAGGCATGCGCTGAAAATGCGGATCGCTTCCAAGATGGATGATCCGGGTTCCCTCGCGCGGCCGATGCAACGATTCCATCCACGGAACGGCGCTGTCGACAACGAGCACCACATCAGCTTCCGCGAGAGGCGCCTTCACGTCATAACCGAGAAACATTGGATGATCCGACGGCATGACATTTCGAATCGTGAAGGGTTCGACCACCGGGACTGCGAACTCATCTGCTAGTTGAACGATTTCCGTTGCTAGTCGCCCATGAGGATCGCCACGCTGGCAGATGATAAGCGGCGCAGCCGCACCAGCGAGCCAGGCTGCGGCAGCGGCTACGGCTTCCGGATCCGGATAGGCGGGCGACGACACGGACTGCGCGGGCGCCGCGGCCGTTGCGGAAGCTGGGATGGTGTCCATCAGCGGCTCGCGCGGCAAGCTGATATAAACCGGGCCACGGGGTTCGCTGCCAGCCAATCGCGTTGCACGCGTCGCCAGCAATTCTCCCTGCTCGGCATAGCGCATCTCATAATTAAACTTGGTGATGTCGCTGACCAAGGACGACTGGTTATACATCTCCTGGCCATATTGAATGGGGGTTACCCGCGAACCCTGACGGCCGCTTTCGGTGATCGGGGTACGCCCAGAGAGAACAACGACGGGAATATTATCACTCGCAGCGTTGATCACTCCCATTACGGAGTTGGCGAGTCCGACATTAACGTGAACCATCGTGGCCTGCGGTTTGCCGGTGACAAGATAGTATCCGTGGGCCATCGCGACACTGGCGGTTTCGTGCGGAACCGTCACGGGTCGCGGAGTCAGGTCCTCCCCCAATGCAACGAAGGCTTCAATGATTGGTGGAAAATCTGTTCCCGAATTCGCAAAAATATAATCGATGCCGTTCCGCTTGAGACCCAATAGAAGCGATTCAGCCCCGGTCTTTGCCGCCGATATCTCACGTTGGTTGCTCGTCATGCTACAAGGTCCCTTCAATCGATCTACTTAAGTTTTGGGTTTGAACGGGACGAGCCCTTAGCCGGGACGTCTGCCAAAACGGCTGACAGATTTGCCCCGCCTTAATGGCTGATTTCTCTCCACCCGCTAATGCCGCAAGTCCTTGGGAATCTTAGCTTTGAGCAACCCGTTCGCGATCGTACCCTGCGATTTTCTTGTAGTTTGAAGAGAGGCTGGCAAGTTCGTCTGCGGAAATGACATCCTCGATGCGGTCGAACGGCTTGTCGCCGGTGCGCTCGAAAACCTCCTTGAGGATGATATCAGGCGGTGTAGAGCGATTTGTGAGCACTACTTTGGCCGTTATTGGCAGCCGTTCTCCTTCATATGCCTTGAGGGCGTCGCGCGGGTTCTCAGCGCTCAGAAGCGCGTCGCCCAGCACCTTTCCATCCAGGATGGCTTGACCTGCGCCATTAGAACCACGAGGGTACATAGGATGAGCGGCATCGCCTAGCAGCGTCACCCGTCCCTGAGACCAAAACGGCAGCGGATCTTGATCGACCATAGGGAATTCCATGACCGCATCCGTGCTGCGCAGTAGCGCCGGCACGTCCAGCCAGTCGAACTTCATGTCCTCAAACGCCCACATGAAGTCGTCGAAGCAACCCTGTTTGTTCCAGTCCCGCTTCTTCTTGTACGTCGGGGTTTCGATCTCGGCCACCCAGTTGATCAACTGGTTCCCTTGGCCGTCGGCATCGTTCCGGATAGGATAGATCACCAGCTTTCCCGTCGACAGCCAGCCGATGCGCGTCATATTGGCTCCATCAAGAAACGGCTTATGTAGCGTTGCTCCGCGCCACATGTTAACGCCGGAATAGACCGGATCGCCCTCGTTGGGGTGCAAGCTCTTGCGAACCACAGAATGCAGGCCGTCGGCCGCCACCATAACGTCGCCGCGCACGCTTTCCAACAGCTTCTGGCCAAGCGTGTCCCGGAAATGCACTGTGACACCACCGTCGTCCTGATCGTATCCGACGCACTGATGGCCGGCATGAAGATGTCGCTTTGTCGCCAGTTCGGCGAAGCGCTGCAGCAGCGACTGATGCAAGTCGCCGCGATGCACGGAATATTGAGGGAGTTCGTAGCCTGCCCGGAGGCCCGCCGGCTCCGAAAAGATATGCTGGCCGAAGCGATTGAAGAAGGTCGATTCATAGGTTTCAACACTTCGGCGGGCGATCTCGCCGAGTACTCCGATCTCGGCCATCACCTTACTCGCATGCGGCAATAGATTGATTCCCAGGCCGACCGGCTGCAACTGCGGCGCTGCGTCATAGACCTCAGGAACGATTCCCCCTGCCGCAAGCTTGCATGCCAGCGTCATTCCACCGATTCCGGCGCCGATAATGATGACCTTCATCTGAAAATTACCCTCCTGCGATTTAGTATGACGTCTGATCACGTATATTGACCGTTTCTCTGCCGAAAATTCCCATCGAAGAGATGACGGCAATAGGACGGGCACCTTGCTTTACCTGAGCTTCTTCAAGCCATTCCCCGCCACTTGAGATTCGGGTTAGCCGTGTCTCGACGGCCTCGTCGCTTCCCACTGCGATCTAAATACCATGACGTCTTACTATTTTCAACCGGATAATCGACTTCCCCAGAAATGTGTATTGCGGGATTGTCGTGGCGATCTGGCCTTGTTAGATAGGATATTGACGAGACGAGGAATCGTAGGATGACTTCTCAATCCTTCGACCGAGCAAGTTGAGCATCTGACGAATGACAAATGAATTGACGATCGACGGAAGTGAGCGACCGGTTTGCAATGCTGATGTCTCGTTCTCGCAGATGTCGGGGCTTTATAACCGCCCCGGATTCAAGATCCGCCGCGCCCACCAGACGGCGGTCGCCATCTTTGCCGCCGAAACGTCGGAACTCGGGATCACATCTACCCAGTTCGGAATTCTCTTCGCGCTGGCCAGCGTCGCCGATCTCGACCAGGCCGGGATGGCGCGTCTGGTAGGGCTCGACCGGTCAACGACTGGACTAGTGGTTGACTTGCTCGAACGGCGCGAACTGCTGCATCGCGTGATGCACGAAGAGGATCGGCGCCGGCGCGTACTTAACCTTTCCGCCAAAGGAAGGGCGCTGTTCGAGCGCTCCCTGGAACCGGCCGCAACTGCCGTAAAAAGCCTGCTAGGAGATGCCGACCAGTCCGAGGTGTCTCGGTTTACCGACATCATGGAACATCTGGTCACTGAACATCTCGGCAGGGGGGAACTGGATACCGAGGGACCGCTGCGCGACCTTTACAGCCGTCCCGGTTATCTGATCCGGCGAAGCCATCAGCTATCGAGCGGGATCTTCGTTCGGGAATGCGAAGCGTTCAATGTAACCACGACACAGTTCGGTGTGCTCTATACGCTGTCGCATTGTCCCGCCATCGATCAGGCGACCCTGGCATGCCTGGTTCATCTCGACCGCTCGACGACCGCACTCGTGATAGGACTTCTTGAGGGACGCGGACTGGTGCAGCGGCGGATCGACCTCGCGGATCGACGTCGGCGCGTACTGACCCTTAGCGATGCTGGAGTGAAACTGTTCCAAGACCTCGGTCCCTCAGCCCAAGAGGCGATCGAACGTTTACTGCGTCCTTTGTCTGGGGGAGAACGAAAGTTTCTGTTGACTATGCTTGACGACATGGTGTCTCGCCACGAGCGTAGCACCTAGGCGTGTAGATATGTCGGTACTCGCGGGACATTTCCATTAGCTTCCCAATTCTGGGACGATGGAGATGCACATGAACAAGGATCAGCGCGAGATACAGCGCAAGCTACGCATTCTGCGGCATGCTGACGAG
>NZ_JALPZP010000015.1:0-10742 GCF_041414895.1 Agrobacterium sp. O3.4 | reverse complement strand
CTCGTCAGCATGCCGCAGAATGCGTAGCTTGCGCTGTATCTCGCGCTGATCCTTGTTCATGTGCATCTCCATCGTCCCAGAATTGGGAAGCTAATGGAAATGTCCCGCGAGTACCGACATATCTACATACGACATCTTTCTCGCCTCGGTGACGGCATCACAGCTCGCTTATTCGGGATACTCAACGAACTCGCAGTCGAGGCGATCCAGAATGGTATCGAACGTGTCACCGACGACAGCATTGAATCTTGGAGGCCAGCCTTGGAAAAGGAAGCGGCGTTCGCTTAAGCGTCCGAACATCACACTTCAATTGAGACGCGCCCGTCCTGAGTCTCAATTGAAGTGTGACTATCTTGCGAAAAACGCCCGAGTCCCAGATTGAAGTGTAAATCGACAGCTGGCTTTCCTGTCACCTCAGACGACGGATCACCGGGATTTCACCGGCGTTGTTCGCCTGCCCTCCATAAAGCCAATCGACGCTGTCGTACCACTCTTCGGGGCGCTTGGCGCGCATCATGGTGTTACGCAACTCCGCATGGGCACCTTCGGGGTGGTAGATGTTCTCGCCGATCCAGCGCGATTGCAGTTGCACGCGGGCGGTACGCATGTGGCGCTTCGCAACATAAGCTGGAATCGCGCGTTCCACCTCGCCCGAAGCGGCTTCGATCTCGGTGCTGATGCACACCGCGTCTTCCATGGCCATGCAAGCCCCTTGCGCGAAATACTGCAGCATCGGATGGGCCGCGTCGCCCAGAAGCACCACGCGGCTGTCCTGCCAGGTGATCACCGGATCGCGGTCGCAGAGGACCCAGAGCTTCCAGTCTATGCCGGTCTCGATGATCTTCTGAGCCTTGGGGTGTGTATGAGAAAAGCCTTTCATCACCTCCTGGTGGCTCACGGGCAGGCCCGCTACGGGTTCCGCTGCGTGATTGTGATAGGTGACGACGAGGTTGAAAGTCTTCCAGTCCGATAGCGGATAGTGCACAAGGTGGCACTTCGGTCCGGCCCAGAGCGTAGCCGCGTTCCAGCGCAACTCTTCGGGCATGTGGTCGGTCGGCACGACCGAACGGAAGGTCGTATGCCCCGAAACCTGCGGCTTGCCGTCGCCTGCGACGCGCCTGCGAATGTTCGACCAGAGCCCGTCCGCCCCGATCAACATCCGTCCGGTCACACGGGTTCCGTCCGTTACGATCGCCGTGACCGAAGCCGCGTCCTGCTCGTAATCGACCACCTCCGAACTGGTGCGCAACTCGACGAGGGGGTTCTCCTGGCAGGCACGCAGGAAGACGCCGAAAAGATCCCCGCGATGGACGACCGCATAGGGGTTACCGAACCGGGTGCGAAACCCGTCATCCAAGGGGATGCGCGCCACCTCTTCGGCCGTCATGGCGTCCATAAAACGGAGGCTGTCGATATAGACGGCCATCTTGCGGGCGGTCTCGCCCACACCGAGCTTCAAACGCATGAAAAGCGTTCGGGCCGAGCTGAATTCCGGCGCCGATCTCTCCAAGGACCGGGGACTTCTCGAGCACCACCGAGTGGAAGCCGCGGTTTGCGAGACCGATGGCGGTCGCAAGGCCGCCGATGCCGCCGCCTGCGATCAGGATGGGAAGGTCTTGAGACATGTCTCTTCTCTTTGCTGGGCCGGAAGGCACCGTTTAGGTTCGGAAAGGCTGCACTCGCAGGAAGCGGGGCTTGCGTGGTTAACCGGGGCCACCCTCCCGTGGCCCCGGAAAATCGTATTCAGGAGAAATCGGGCTGCCGTGCAGGTTCTGCCTCCGCAAAGGCCGGCAGGGCATTGCAGGCGGCATGGATCTCCTTCAGGCGACCAAGATCGGCGATGTCGACCTTGAACCGGTCTGCCGAAGCAAGCTGTGGAACGAGGCAAATGTCGGCGACCGATGGCGTATCGCCGAAGGTGAAGGCGCCGCCGTGTTTCTGGCGACGGGCAATCTCCTCGCACGCTTCCAGGCCGGGGCGAATCCATGTGGCGCACCAGGCCTCTTTCCCGGCCTGATCGACGCCATAGCTTGCCTGGAGATGGTTCAGCACCCGCAGGTTCTGCAGGGGATGGATGTCGGATGCGATGATCTGCGCGAAGGCGCGCGCCTGCGCTCTGAGATCCTTTTCCGCGGGCAGGAGCGGCACCTCGGGATATGTCTCGTCCAGCCATTCCATGATCGCGAGGGACTGGGTCAGCACCAGCCCGTCGACATCGAGCGATGGAACCAGGGCCTGAGGGTTCAGTGTGCGGTAGGCGTCGGAACGATGCTCGTTCTTCTGCAGATGGACGCCCCGGAACTCATAGGACAGACCCTTGAGGTTAAGTGCAATGCGGCACCTCCATGCTGCGGAGGAACGAAAATAGCCGTGAAAGATCATCACCCGGCCTCGCCAATCGTCAATTCGACGCCCTCAAGTCCATCGATGCCGCCCGTGAGTACCGCGCCCGGCTCGACCGCCCCCACGCCAGCCGGGGTGCCCGTGTAGATCACGTCACCGGGATTGAGGTGATAGAAGTGGGACAGGTGCGAGAGGATTTCCTCGACCTTCCAGATCAGGTCCGAAAGCTGGGCCTCCTGGCGACGCGCGCCACCCACGTCCAGCCAGATCCGCTGCGAACCGATCGCGCCAAAGTCCTCGGCGCGGGTGATCGCCGAGAGCACCGCCGATTTCTCGAAATTCTTGCCCAGATCCCAGGGGCGACCAGTCGCACGTGCCTTGAGTTGAAGGTCGCGACGCGTCATGTCGAGGCCGGTAGCAAAGCCAAAGGCTGCATCACGAGCGTCTTCGACCGAGGCTTTCCAGAGTGGTTTGCCGACGGCAACGACGAATTCCATTTCATAATGGTAGTTCGACGTTCCGGCGGGGTAAGGCACCGTCGCGCCCGAGGGGACATAGCTTGCAGCGTCCTTGAGGAAGTAGAAGGGTACCTCGCGGTCGACCTCAACGCCCATCTCCTTGGCATGCTCGGCATAATTGCGGCCGACACAGAAGATGCGGTGCAGCGGATAGACGTCTTCCGAGCCCGTGACCGGGATTTGCGGAAAGATCGGGTCGGGAAAGTTTGGGAAGAGGCGTTTGGTCATGTGAATCTCTGCCTTTTGTTTTCGCCCTTGGCGGGCCGACGGCGATGGGCTCGGGCCCAGCGGCTAATTTGGTTCAGTAACTATTCTGGCTCGTGCCGAGGTGGCGGCGTGCCAGCACGAAAAAATCGCCTGAGGGGTTGGGCGCGTGCCCGGTCTTCTCGGCAAGGAGCGCGCCGACGAAGTCCCCGGGGAAATCCTCGAAACGGCCTCCGTTGCGCAGGTCCACTGCGCGGAGCCAGACCTCCTTGGCGCGCAGCCAGGGCGTGACGCGGGCGCTGGGGATGCCCTCGAAGGGCAGCGACCTGTCCCAATCGTCCTCGGCCAGATCGCGCCATTCGACATTGAGATGCACCTCGGCGTGGGAAACGAGATGGCGCAGCGCGCCGGCAGGCAGTGTCTTGCCGTCTTCGATCTCCCCTTCGCGCTGGTCAGGACTTTCCCAGAGCGCAATCGGCGCACCGGTCCTGGCGCGCTCGGTCGCACGGGCCAGCGCGCGGGCGTGATAAGCCACACAGGCCGCGACCTGTCGGCGGCTCCAGCCCGGAACGCGGCTGTCGCCGTTAAGGGCGTTGTCGGACAGCTCGTTGAGCATGCGGGCAAAATAGGCAGCTCCACGACGCGCCCAGTCTAGCTCGCGGGCGGGTGCGTTCGGCGCGTCGTAGCGCGCGCCCAAGCCTTGCCGGGCTCGCAGAGCCGCGCGGGCTTGCTCGATACCGCCGAGCAGAACCTCAGGCATCCCGCCCTTCCACCCAGGTACGGTCGAAGTTCAGCCGCTCGATGATCGGCGCGTCGGAGAAGCGGAAGAGGTCGAAGCCTGTTTCAGCTTCAAGCGACCAACTCACCCACGACGGGATGACGAAGATGTCGCCCTTCTCCACGGCTTTCGTCTGGTTGCCAAGAACCACGTTGCCTCGGCCTTCGAACACCTGGAAGACGGTCGAGCCCACCTCCCGGCGAAGGGACGTCTTGGTGCCTTCGCGCAAGCGGTGGAACTCAGCTCGGATGGTGGGCATCACATCTGCGCCAGTCGTCGGATTGACGTAGCGCACTGCCGCATGGCCGGGTCCGACTGTGGCGGGCACCCCTTCCTCTTCGAGAAGAAGCTGTTCTGTCAGTGCCCGGTCGGTGAACTCCCAGCGATAGGCGCCGATGGGCGAGGAGACCGTGGCCTGAAGACCGGAGAGCGGGCGCAGGCCCGGATGGCACCAGAGCCGCTCGCCGCGCGAATAGCGTGGGGTGGCGTAGTCGGTCACCCGGTCGGAACCAAATTCGAAAAACCCCACATCGCTCTGCTGGCTGAATGGGATGTCGAGCCCGTCGATCCAGGCCATGGGCTGGTCGGTGTTATTGTGGTGGCCATGAAAGTGCCAGCCCGGGGTCAGCAGGAAATCGCCCCGCGACATGCGGACCGGATCGCCGTTGACCACGGTCCAAACGCCTTCTCCCTCTACGACGAACCGAAATGCATTCTGCGAATGGCGGTGCTCTGGCGCAGTTTCACGCGGGCCGAGATATTGGATCGCGCACCAGAGGGTGGGTGAAATATATGCATTGCCGCCGAGACCCGGATTGGCCAGGCCGAGGGCCCGGCGCTCGCCACCGCGACCCACCGGCACCAGATCTCCCGAGCGTTTCGCCAGCGGGTAGAGCTCGCGCCATTTCCACAAATGCGGCACCGCCGTGGGCTTGGGATTGCGGGGCATCAAGTCGCCCAATTGTGTCCAAAGGGGAAGAATGTGGTTGCGCTCGAAATCGGCATACAGCTCGCGAAGTTCGAGCGTTTCATCCGGCGTTGATGCGTTGTGCGCCGTGTCTTTCATTCGACTGGTCCCCCTTCGGAATGGGCACGACCGACCACCCCTTGCAACGTGACGGGTTGTGGCAGCAACGCACCGATTTGATCTCCTCCGAACGGCACCCTGTCCGGTGCGCCGTCGAAATAGTAAGTATACTTATTAGTTTCGCCTGTCAATCGCTGGTCAGTGGAATTAAGGAAGCCTGGGAATGCGGCCAGTCCGCGAGATTGGGGAGCGGAATGACGGTTGAGGTGAGCAAATCCACGAAATTCGACCTGGAAGCTTTGCCGGGCCATCTCATCCGGCGGTTGCAGCAGGTGGCGGTGGCGATTTTTGCAACGCGATTCGAGGACGCCAAGATCGATCTCACCCCCGTTCAGTTCGCCGCGCTTCACACGATCGAGCTGTCGCCGGGAATCGATCAGGCAAGCCTTGCAGGCATGATTGCCTACGACCGCACTACGATCGGAGGGGTCGTGGATCGCCTGATGCAGAAGGGCCTGATCCGGCGCGAAGTTTCCGAAAAGGACAAACGCGCCCGTTTGGTCTACCTGACGGAAGAAGGAACGGCGCTTATCCGGGAAGCCCGCCCAGCGGTGCTCGAAGTCCAGGACGTCATCCTGAAGGGCCTCTCGGCCGCCGAGCGACAAACCTTCATGGAGCTTCTGGCCAAGGCGGCCGAGGCCGGCAATAGCTACAGTCGCGCGCCGCTTTTGCGAAAATGAACCGGGTTATTAACCGGGACGGCTGTCGCGGCTGATGATCTTTGAGGGAACGAGTTTTTCCTTCAAAACGTCCGACGCCAACAAGTTCTGGAAAAGATCCGCCAACTCCTCGCGCGTGATGTTCTTCATCTGCTGCGTCCAGTAAAGATCCTGCTCGATTGCGATCTTCAGCGTCGGCTCGATGAGGGCCTGCCCCGCGGGCGTCAGCGCAATACGGACCGATCGGCCGTCTTCCTGATCATAGATTCTCTCGACCAGGCCCTTGCTGCACAGCCGGTCGATAGTGCGACTGACTGCTCCTGCATCAACACCCGCAAGGTCCGAAATCGTGCGCGGCGAGTTGGAGTCGTGGCTGTTCAGCAGGAGAAGGATATTCCACTGTGCGACCGTCACGCCATAGACGCTGAGAGCCGATTCAAAACGCTTGATCACTTCGGCGGACAGACGATGCAGCCAAAATGCCAGGAAAGCATATGTCGTGATCTGATTTTTGTCCCGGGACAATAGTTCACTCCGACTAGTAAAGGTCGTATTAGCCGCCGAAGGTGCGACCTGCAAGCATTCAGTCGCGGCGGGGCCGGACCGCTCGTGCCAGTTGTGTTTCGGTCGTCAGTGGCGGAAGACGAAGGGCGAGCCGTCGCGAAACCGTTGGAGGCGATAGATTGCCGGGTTGCAGACTGGTTTGACGCCGGCGATCATCGCCGCAAGCATCTGCCCGGCAGCGGGGGCGACCGAAAGCCCATTGCCTGAAAAGCCGGTGATGAGGAAAACTCCGGGGGTGTTGGCCACGTCCGAGATGACCGGGGTGGAATCCGGCGTGGCGTCGATGACGCCACCCCAACTGTCGACCACCCGTGCCGAGGCCAGCGCGGGGAATGCACGCGTCGCATTCGCGCGGATGGTGCCGTTTTCCTTGCGGTCGACACGGGCGCTCAGAATTCGGACATGCTCGAAGACAGAAGCCGCATCTGTTCGGCTTGATGCTCTCTCTCCAAACGACGTCCAGAAATCGCCGCCGAAGCGCAGCTTCAGCATCGAACGGGCGTGCCCCATAGCCGGCATGAAGTCGCGCAGGAAGCGAAAGCTGTCGAGCGTGAGCGGCGAGACATGGCGCAACCCGCCCATCGAATACTGGCCGTCCGCATGGCGGCGCCAGGTGAAGTCGCGACCATAACCCGCGCCCGCCGGGCCGGCGACCGATGACAGCCGCTGCATCGTGGTGCAGATGCCGAGTTGAGGCAGCCGGACGCCCAGCTGGCGTACCAGAAGCGAGCTCCAGGCACCGGCGGCGATCACCACCGTTTTGCAGCGGATGGTTCCGTGTTCGGTTTCCACCGCTGCGACCTGTCCGCCGGCGAGCTCAATTTGCCGTACCGCGCAGGGCGCACATATCGTCACCCCCTCGCGCTGGGCTCCACGCGCCAGACGTGAGATCGTGTACTGTGGCTCGATCGTGCCATCGCTGTCCTGATAGAGCGCGCCGAGATAGCGGTCTTGAAGCCCTGGCAGGAGACGGTCGAGTTCCTCGCCGGTCACGATGCGCGAGGTAATCGAAGGATCGGCTTGCTTGGCCTCGGAGAGCCAAGCCTTATGCGCCTCCATCTCCTCTTCCGAATTGATGAGGGAGAAATTCCCTGTCCGGCGATAGCCAATGTCCTCGCCGAAACGCCCGGCATAGCCTTCCCAGAGACGCTTGGCCTGGTTGGCCAGTTCCAGCTTCTCCGGGTGCCAGCCATTGGAATAGATCCAGCCGAAGGCGCGGCTGGACTGCTCGCCGGCGACCACGCCCTTCTCCAGAACCAGCACCTTCATGCCATGTTCGTTAAGATAAAGCGCGGTCGCGAGCCCCGCCACCCCCGCGCCGATCACCACGACGTCGGCCTCGGCCGGAGGGCGTTCTTCCGTCGCCACCGGCTCGGCCCGCGACACGCCCGAGGCGAGACGATAGCGGAGAAGGGATGCTATCCCCGCCCCGGCAGCCCCACCGATAATCGCTCCGCCGAGGAGAGCTTCCATGCCCGCTCCGAACATTTCATCGTTCCTTGATCTGTGAAGCCTGCCCTGCCCAACTGGCCAAGGCACGCGTGGGACGCCGGTCAGTTGGCAGTTGCCCGTGCAAGGCCGTGCAGGAGAAGTCCCCCGACGAGGTCGCGCCGATACTCCGCAGTCGAGCGGATGTCGGTGATCGGACGGGCGGCCGCCATCAGGGCGGCGGCAGCTTCCTCGCGATCTCCGCCCGCCGCGAGCAGGCGCTCGGCTTCCGGCACGCGCAACACTGTGGGCGCCACCGCGCCAATCGCGATGCGCACCTGGCGCGCGCCGTCGGCACCGGTCCATGCGTGATAGGCCACTGACGCCTTCGAGATGGTCTGCGCCTTGCGCGGGCCGCGTTTCTCGAAAAAAAACTGCTCTGCGCGCCGGTCTCCAGCCTTGGGGATTCGTATCTCGGCGATGAACTCGCCTGGTTCCAGAGCCACCCGCCGCGGGCCCTGTACGAAATCGGCAATGGGAACCGCGCGCTCGCCCTGCGGCCCCATACAGAGGATCTCGGCGTCATAGGCATAAAGCGGCGGCAGGCCGTCGGCAGCAGGCGAAGCATTGGAGATATTGCCGCCGATCGTTGCCCGGTTCTGGATCTGCATCGCGCCGATCTCGCGCGCTGCCATGGCCAGAACCGGCGAATGGGCAGCGATTTCGGGCGAATGAATGATATCGGTCCAGCAGGTCATGGCGCCGATGCTGATGTAGGTCTCGTCTTCACGGATCCCGCGCAACTCGGAAACAGCCGCCAAGTCTATCAGCGTCAAATCCTTCAGGTGGTGCTGTTCCTGCACCATCAGGTCAGTGTAGCCCGCGGCGAAGCGATATGGTGCCACCTGTGCGGCCAGACCGCTGCGCAGTTCGGCCAGCGAGGCCGGCCGCCAGTAACCGTCCATTTGCAAACTCGTGGCTGTGCCGGAGCCGAGCCGCGCGGAAAGCGGAGATCCAGGAGAGTCGTTCACGCTCTTTTGCATCGCCGTCAGGATCTTCGAATATCCGGTACAGCGGCATAGGTTGCCGCCAAGGGCATCGCGCAGGTCCTCTTCGGATCTAACCTCGCCCGAAGTGACCGCGCTCCAACCCTGCATCACGAACCCCGGCGTGCAGAACCCACATTGCACACCCCCCTCGTTTGCGAGGTTAATGGCGAGGGAGACACCGACCGGATCATTTCCTATGCCCTCGATTGTGGTGATCTCATTCCCTTCGACGGCGCCGGCTAAGGCGAGGCAAGAGCAGATCGTCTTGCCGTTCACGATGACGGTGCAGGCGCCGCACTCGCCCTCGCCGCAGCCATATTTCGTGCCGGTCAGGCCCAGGTCTTCACGCAAGACCTCCAGAAGCGGAGTGCGCGGATCGGCGGACAGGGTCTTGTCCACGCCATTAACGACGAACTTGATCATTTCTCACTCCTCTCCTTTGAGCGCAGACAGGACGGCTTCAGGGCTGATGGGGAATTTTGCGAAGCGGTGGCCGATCGCATCGTAGATGGAGTTGGCCACGCTGCAGGGGACGACCGGCAGGCCGATCTCGCCCAGGCCGCGAACGCCCAGGGGGTTAGTCACGTCTGGATGTTCGAACAGCCGCGTGGTCATCTTGATGGGGGTGTCACGGATGCTGGGGATGACGTAGTTCGTCAGCGACGGGTTCATCACCTTGCCGGCCTGAAGGATCAGATCCTCGTAGAGTGCGAAGCCCAGGCCCTGGACGAATGCCCCCTCTATCTGGCCCTCGATGTTTTGTGGATGGATCATGCGGCCAGTCTCGACATAGTTCTCGACCTCCAGGACGCTGACCTCGCCGGTTAACCGATCGACCTCGATGCCCATGACCTGGACCAGGTAGTTGTAGGCGATGTGAGGCATGCCGAAGACGAACTGCTCGGTCTGCTCGGGGATGAACGATGCCTCGACCACGAGATCATCGTTGTGGCCGGCGGCGGCGATCTTGGCGCGCAGTTCCTTGGCGGTCTTGGCAACGGCATTGCCAACCACATAGGTCGTGCGCGAACCGTGTGTCGCGCCAGAGTTCGGCCCGAAGCTGTCACCCATGATGTAATCGATGTCTTCGAGGGTGCAGGCCAGATGCTCGGCGGCGATCATCATGAACGAAGTGAGATTGCCGTTTCCGACATCGGGGACGCCGAGTTCCAGGAGGTAGCGGCCGCTTGCCCGACGGGTCAGGCGCACCGTCGCCCCCGCTTCAGCGCCCGAGCCCAGGCCGAAACTATACCATACCGAGGAAACACCGACCCCCCGCGCGGCAAAGGGACTGGCGGCCGCCTTGAAGGCCTCGCGCCCACTCCAGAGCGAGCCGGCTTCGGCCGCATCGAGCAGCGGTGCGAGGATCGGGTTTTCGGCCATTGGGAAACCAGGACCCGCCTTGTCGCCCTTGCGCAGGAGGTTTCGGCGGCGAACTTCGAAGGGCGAAATCCCGGTCGCGCGGGCAATGTCGTCCACGGCCTGTTCTATGCCTGGTAGGACCTGCGGAGCGCCCACGCCGCGGAAAGCCGAGGCTACACCGTTGTTGGTATAAATCGCCTTGGCGTCGACCTTCACCGCCTTGAAGCGGTAGGGGTCAGTGCAATGCTCGACCGACTGTGACAGCACGACCGGACTGTAGGTCATATAGGCGCCCGCATCCGACAGGAGCGAGATGTTCGCGGTCAGAAGCGTGCCGTCGGCGGCTGCTCCCACCTCGTAGGCAACCTGATAGCCGTGCCGCTTTACGCCAACGCGGATCGATTCCTCGCGGTCATACATGAGGCGGCTCGGACGGCCGGTCTTGAAGGTCGCCAGCGCAAGGGGCAGCTGGACGTTCAAGTCCTCCTTGCCGCCGAAAGCTCCTCCCATCATCGGGTTGAGGACGCGGATTTTCTCGGGCGCCAAGTTGAGCGCGCCGGAGAGCGCGACCATGTCGTGATGAGGTCCCTGACCGCCGACCGAAAGCGTCAGCACGCCGTTCTCTGAACTGATGCGGTGGATGCCCCTTCGCCTGGCATCGTATGATGTCATCCGCGCCAGGGTGGCGCATTTGAAGGAGGAGACCATGTCTAACGTGCATATTTTGGCAATTGACCTCGCCAAACGAAG
>NZ_JALPZP010000014.1:0-15739 GCF_041414895.1 Agrobacterium sp. O3.4 | reverse complement strand
TTCGAACTGCATACCGGCCCCGTGGCGCAGGCCACGATCAGAGGCCTGACACACGACCGATAGAAGCAACATGCTGCAAAAGAAATCGGAAGAAAACCCTTGCAAAGTCGGGGGCATCCACACACGCGCCGGGTTTGCCGGAGGCTAATTACGGTTAGTTACGCGGCCATGGCTTCAGTTTCCAGAGCTGCATAGAAGTTCTCCTCTGCCTGGGCTGGCGGGATGTTCCCGATTGGCTCGAGCAGGCGGCGGTTGTTAAACCAGTCGACCCATTCCAGCGTGGCATATTCGACGGCTTCGAAGCTCCGCCATGGTCCGCGCCGGTGAATGACCTCTGCCTTGAAAAGGCCGTTGATTGTTTCGGCCAGTCATAGCTGTCGCCAACGCTGCCCACCGAGGGTTCGATCCCGGCTTCTGCGAGCCGCTCACTGTAGCGAATGGACAGGTATTGCGCACCCCTGTCGCTGTGATGAACCAGCCCCATACCTTTTGCTGGACGCCTGTCGTGAACCGCCTGTTCCAGTGCGTCGAGAACGAACCCCGCATGAGCCGTGGTGCTGACGCGCCAGCCGACAATCTTGCGGGCATAGGCGTCGATGACGAAGGCGACATAAGCGAAGCCCCTCCAGGTGGCGACATAGGTGAAATCGCTGACCCATAGCATGTTCGGCGCCGGCACCTGGAACTGGCGGTTAACCTTGTCCATCGGGCAAGGCTGCTTTTTGTCCGGGATCGTCGTCTTGTGCGGCTTGCCTCTGATAATACCTTGAATGCCCATGACCTTCATCAATCTGCCAACGGTGCAGCGGGCAACGTAAAAGCCCTCGCGACGCAACTGCCGCCAAACCTTGCGCACCCCATAGACCTGATAGTTCTCCTCGAAGATGCGCCGGATCTCGGGACGTAACGCTTCGTCCCGGCGCGCACGAACTGACAGCCGTGTCGGATCAGATCGTCTCGCCAGATGATCGTAATATGTGGACGGGGCAATCGGCAGAAGGCTGCAGATCGGCTCGACCCCGTGCGCGCCCCGATGAGCGTCAATGAAACCCACCATCACTTCGACCGGCGGTCGAGTATCCGTCTTGGTCAAGGGCGATCAGGCAGCCAATCTCGCCTCTCACGCAGCAAAGTATTTGCAAGAACGATGATGCGCCGCATGATGGCGGTAATGGCGACTTTCTTCGCTTTGCCGGCCTTTAGCAACTGCTGATACTTGTCGTGGAGGTCTCGGTTGAAACGGATGGCGACAAGTGCGGGCATGTAGATCGCGCGCCGAATGGATGACCGTCCGCCGGTAATCCGCTCCTTGCCCTGCCACTTTCCAGATTGCTGCGTCATTGGCGCAAGTCCGGCGAGAGCGGTGATCTTCTTGCCCTCGAGGTGCCCAAGCTCCGGCATGTCGATCAGCATGGTGGTTGCGGTCAGACGACCAATCCCCGGAATGGTCATCAATCGGCGGATGCGCTCTTCAAGGGTGCCTCGCTGCCTGGCGATCTGCGCAATGACCTCATCAAGCGCTTGAATATCGGCACCGATGTCCTCAATGCGGCGGCCAAGCTGTTCTCGCACGAGCGGGTTCCGTGCAGTAGCAAGCCGCGTCTTCGCGGTCACCTGATCTTTGACCAAAGCGCGGCGGGCAGTCAGCAACTCTCTGAGAGGCTGACCCAAAAATATGTGAGTGATTTCAGTCAGTTGTGATTTCATCGGATTTGCGAAGATTCGATGGAGAGCACGATGGCTTGGACTGAAACCACCCGGCAGAATTATGTTCGTCATACGGCCCGATATGCAAGCGATGTCACGGATCGCGAATGGGATTTTGTTGCGGCTTTCATGCCTGCTCCCCGGCGTTTGGGTCGGCCGCGCAAGACCGATCTACGCGAGGTTGTGAACGCGCTTCTTTATATTGCGTCGACAGGTTGTCAGTGGCGGATGCTGCCGAAGGACTTTCCGCCCAGTTCGACGGTGCAGCGGTATTTTTATGAATGGCGGGCCATGGGCCTTTGGTCACGGATCAATCATCACCTCGTCATGGAGGCGCGGGAGCTGGAGGGGAAGGAGGCTTCGCCAACGGCGGGTGCCATCGACAGCCTGTAGATATGTCGGTACTCGCGGGACATTTCCATTAGCTTCCCAATTCTGGGACGATGGAGATGCACATGAACAAGGATCAGCGCGAGATACAGCGCAAGCTACGCATTCTGCGGCATGCTGACGAGACTGGGCATGTTGCGAAGACCTGCCGGTATTTTGGGATTGGTCGCAGCAGCTTCTACCGTTGGCGTGAAGCCTATCGGAAACACGGCGACGCCGGTTTGGTGAATCACCCGCCCATTCCTAAATGGCACGCCAACAGAACGCCTATCGAGATCGAAGAGAAGGTTCTCCATCTCCGGAGCAAATATTATCTCGGACCCATGCGCATCGTTTGGTATCTGGCGCGGTATCACGGCATCAAGGTATCAGACGCAACCGTCTCCCGAATATTGAAACGCAATGGCGTCAACCGCCTTCCGCGCGGCACCCGCCTACGCAAGGTCCATACCAAGCGTTACAACAAGCAGGTTCCCGGCCACCACATTCAGATGGACGTCAAGTTCCTGACTTTTAAAGGGGCGTGCGGTGAAAAGGTTCGACGCTTCCAGTTCACTGCCATTGATGACGCGACAAGGGTGCGGGCTCTGAAAATCTACGAGAAACACACCCAGGCTAGCGCCATCGACTTCGTCGACCACATCATCGAGAAGTTCCCGTTCCGAATCCATGAGATCAGGACCGACAACGGCCACGAATTCCAAGCCAAATTCCACTGGCACGTCGAGGACAAGGGCATTCGCCACGCATATATCAGACGAGGCACCCCTCAGTTGAATGGCAAGGTCGAGCGCTCACACCGATCAGATCAGCAGGAATTCTACCAGCTGCTCAGCTACAAGGATGACGTCGATCTCGAAGCAAAACTTGACCAATGGGAGCAATTCTACAACTTCCATTGACCGCACGGAGCCTTCAATGGAAAGACGCCTTACGAGGCGCTCCGCGAAAAGCTATAGTCGTACCACGAAATGTCACAAGGGCACCTGCAGCTTACAATGATCGGAGCATCAGAAAAGCGGAACAGGTCGAACTGTGTTTCGGCCTGCAACGACCACGCCACCCAAGACGGAATAACGAAAAGATCGCCGATCTCGAGCGGATGCTCGGCGCCGTTCAGCACCACCGAACCTCGACCCTCGAAAACCTGGAATACGCTGGAGCCCACTTCGCGGCGAGAAGGTGTGACGGCGCCAGCGCGCAGGCGGTGAAACTCCGCCCGGATCGTAGGCATCACGTCGCGACCTGTTGTCGGGTTGACGTAACGCACCGCCGCATGCCCCTGATCGACAGTCGCCGGCTGGCCTTCGTCCTCAAGGAGCAACTGCTCATTCAGCGCTCGATCGGTATATTCCCAGCGATAGGCCATCAACGGTGAACTTACAGTGTCCTGTAATCCCAACAGGGGCCGCAGGCCAGGGTGGCACCATAGCCGCTCGCCCCGCGAAACATTCGGCGTCGCGTAATCGGTAACCCGCTCCGAGCCGAATTCGAAGAAGCCAACATCGTTCTGATACGAAAAGGGAATGTCGAGGCCGTCGATCCAAGCCATCGGCTTGTCGGTCTCGTTGTGGTGGCCGTGGAAATTCCATCCGGGGGTAAGCAGGAAATCCCCGCGCCTCATGTGAACTGGGTCGCCATTTACCACGGTCCAGACGCCCTCCCCTTTCACGACGAAGCGGAAGGCGTTCTGAGCGTGACGATGTTCGGGCGCCGTTTCCTTCGGTCCTAGATATTGGATCGCCGCCCACAGGGTCGGGCTGATGTAGGGTCGGCCGCCGAGGCCGGGATTCCCGAGACCGATCGCCCGCCGCTCACCGCCGCGGCCGACGGGAACCAGTTAGCCAGAGCGCTGCGCCAAGGGATAGAGCTTGGCCCATCTCCAAATATAAGGCACCGCCTTGGGTTTTGGATGTACCGGCATTAGATCGTCGATCTGGGTCCAAAGAGGCATCAGGTGTTCGCTAGCGAAGTCCGCATAGAGCTGTGCCAGCGCCGCCGCCGCTTCGTCGTCGTTCAGTGCCGCCCTTGTTCCGTTAGCGTCGCATCGTTCATTTGGGTTCCTCCACCAGCTGGCATAGGGCAACAATCTTTACACGTCAACTTATAATAAGACATCGTTTCAATTTTACTGCTTTGCTGTCGTGTATAGCTAACCGCGCGAACGACCAAAGCTGCTGAGTGGAGACAACTGAGGCCGACATCCGGACACGACGTCGTGGGCCCCAGGCAGGTGAAGAGTCCTGCACCGCGGGGGCTTATACGGCCCCTCACTGATCAAAACCCATTGGCCCATTCTCTGCGCCCGATCGACATGATGCGCCAGGGCTGGCTTTCGAGCTTCCGCCAGGCATCGCAGCAATGATCGACGATGTCGTCGTATGATTTGAACACGCGGTTTGATAACCAGTTGTCGCGCATGAAATGCCAGAGGTTTTCGACCGGGTTCAGCTCCGGCGATTTCGGCGGGAGTGGCAGAATGGTGATGTTTTCGGGCACGACGAGATTGTTGGACATGTGCCAGCCTGCCTGATCCATGATGAGGATAGCGTGCGCGTCGGCATCGACGTGCCGGGCGATTTCGGCCAGATGCTGGGTCATTGCGTAGGTGTCGCACCATGGCATGACCAGCGCCGCCGCCTTGCCGAGCTTCGGGCAGATTGCGCCGAAGATGTAGGCCGACCTTGTGCGCTGATCGTGCGGTGCTGAAGGCCGTGTTCCTCGCCTGGCCCACCGGCGGGTGATCTTGTTCTTTTGCCCGATACGGGCCTCATCCTGAAACCAAATCTCTATGCGTTTTCCTCGGGCCGCTCCAGCGGCAATCTCTGCCACTGCGGCGGGGAAGCTTTTTTAAAATCCTCAATGGCTTGAGGGTCTTGCGCGTGATGTTTGGGCCGGACAGCCAGCTTGCGATAGCCCATGGCCCGTACTTCACGGCTCAACGTTTGCTCGCTCACCGAAACGCGAAACTCTTCCCAAAGCCATTGTGCCAGATCGCACAGACGCCAACGAACAACGCCGTCGAGATAGGGTGTCGGCCCACGCTCGATTGCTTGCGCCAAGGCCGCACGCTGCTGATCGTTCAACCGCGACTGCGGACCAGGAGCCTTGCCATTGATCAGGCCTTGGGGACCGTGTTCGTTGAACCGCATGACCCAGTCCCGGACAATTTGGAGCGTGACGTTGCCGAGGCGCGCGGCATCGGAACGCGAGCCTCCATCGTAGATCGAGGCGAGTGCCAACAGACGGCGCGCCTGAGCGGCATCCTTCGTCTGCCGCGCCAGCCGCCGCAGATCGTCTCCATCAAAATCCGCCCGTAATAAAATCCCTGATCGCATCGCAGACCTCCGGTTTGCACCAGAGATTCAGATTCACCGCGCTTTGGGAAGGCCAAAGAGTCGAGGTCAGCGAGGCGGCGTATTAGGTCTTGAAGTGCTGACGCTGGATCATTCATGCTGCGCATCGACGTCGTGCCGGATAGGCGTGAACTCTGGCGGAAACCTGAATTTAGATAAGCGTAGCCCGGAAACAACGTCGTAATCGGACTTGCTTATTACGCAGACGTATGATCATATTTATCAGGAACATCGTTGTCCTCCGCGACTGTCCGCTCACCTGCGGCTAGAGCGTTGTGCGACCATGATCCGCCTGGCGGGTTGATCGAATAGCACCGGCATCGCCTCGAAAGCCGATCGGCCGCCATGATTAGAGACTCCCGGATGTGTCCCGGCGAGTTCCAATTTGAAAAAAGGAAAACAATCTCATGAAATCGGAAGCCAATAACCAGTCGCTGCTCATTTTTGACAATTCCGCGCTAGACGAGGCCGAGTGGCAGCAGGGCGCCTCTGGAAGACAGATCCGCATCATAGAATTCTACAGGAGGGACAATGTTCGGGCAGGTATATGGGAAGGCGAGACCGGCCCTTTCGCCATCAAGAGCCATCCTTACGACGAATACTGCACCATCACTGCTGGCGAGTTACTGGTGACGGATGCCAACGGCAATGAGCAGGTTTTCGGGCCGGGGGACTCATTTGCTCTTCCCAAGGGTTTCGTAGGGGTGTGGGACGTCCGCAAAAGACTCAGGAAAAACTATTTTATTTCGGAGTAAGCAAGAAGAGTTCGGTCTGCAGGGCCCAGCACGTGCAGGAGGCTAGCGGAACCACCAGCGGGAGCATCGGCGATTGAGCGTCACGCGCGGCCATGCGAAACTCCATACGTCTTTCTGCCACGCGTCGTGTCCGTCCTATAGGGCGGACACGACGCAGCGATCGGTTCGCCTCAGGTGAGGCTGATCATCTTCGTTTCGAAGTAGGCATCCAGCCCTTCAGTACCGAGTTCAGAGCCGTTGCCGCTTTCCTTAATCCCTCCAAAAGGCGCCTCGGGCGTCGCCACGTTGAACGAATTGATCGCTACCATGCCGGCCTGCAATTCGTCAGCGACACGCATTGCGGCAGATGACGAGGTGGTGAAAGCATAGGCCGCCAAACCGAAAGGCAGGCGATTGGCCTTCTCCAGCGCTTCTTCGGCGGTGGAAAAGCGGTTGATAAGCGCGATCGGTCCGAACGGTTCCTCGTTCATTGCCATTGCTGTCTCAGGAACATCGGCGATCACCGTTGGAGCCCAAAAATTCCCCTCGTTACCGATGCGCTCGCCACCTGCCAGAATACGGCCACCGTGTGCGACCGCGTCCTGGACGAAACGCTCGACGACTTCCAGTCGTCGACGATGGACCAGCGGCCCCATCTGAACACCGTCCTGCAAGCCGTTGCCGACCTTGATGGCCTTGGCTCTTTGAGCGAAGCCCGCGCAGAAGTCGTCATAAACGCTATCCTCGACGTAAAACCGCGTCGGTGATACGCAAACCTGCCCGGCATTGCGGAACTTCCGTTGCACCGAGAGATCGAGCGTCTGCTCGAGGGGAGCATCCTTAAACACGAGGACCGGCGCGTGGCCGCCAAGTTCCATCGTCGTCCGCTTCAAGCTTTCGGCAGCGAGCTTGGTGAGATGTTTGCCGACGCTGACCGAGCCGGTGAAAGAAATTTTGCGGATAACTGGTGAAGCGATCAGATAGCTCGAAATGTCGCTCGGAACGCCGAAGACAAAGGCGATCAGGCCTGGGGGAAGACCTGCATCTAGCAATGCACGCGCGACAGAGAGGGAACTCGAAGCGACCTCTTCGCCGGGCTTGTAGATGCAGGGGCAGCCAGCGGCGAGCGATGCGCCGACCTTTCTCACCGCGTTGACGATCGGGAAATTCCAGGCAGCAAATGCAGCACTCGGGCCGACCGGCTCCCTGACGACCTGAAAGCGCGTGTTGCCCACTCGACCCGGAATGACCCGACCATAAACGCGGCGTCCTTCTTCGGCATACCATTCCAACTCGTCGGCGGCGGCTGCAACTTCGATGCGGGCTTCAGCGAGGGGCTTGCCCATCTCGATCGTCATTATGGGAGCAATTTCCTCCACACGCGCACGCAGCAGGTCTGCGGCCTTCTTGAGGATTCGACCACGCTCCTTAGGATGTGTATCTCGCCACGGGCGGTAAGCGCGCTGTGCCGCATTTAGAGCGGCGTCCAGATCGGCTGGGGTCGCGTGCGGAAGCCTCGCAATCTCCTCGCCGGTAGCCGGGTTGATCATGACCGTCGACTGGCGCCCCTCTGTTCCGAACCACTCCCCGTTGATCAGGAGTCTGGGATCTAGAGCCGATATGTTTATTACTGTGTTCGACATGGGTCTTCTTTCATGAACCGTGACGCCTGCTGCCTCATCGAAAGCCAAACGTGAAAATTGCAGCAAGACGCTGATGTGCCGGGATGTTTTTCAGAGGTCTGTCAGGCGTCTCTTCGTAGATCGAGAATTTGGCCGCGCGAAGCTGGACGATCAGTTGGAGATTTGCGCCAGCGCTTGGCGGACGGCGTCGACGATAGTTTCGACCTCTTCTCGTGTGACGATAAGCGGAGGCGTTATAAGCAACTGGGACCCATTTACGCGGATGAGCACGCCGGCTTCAGCAGTCGCATCGCCAATCGCCATCATCATGTGCGGATTAGCGTTCATATTTGTTCCAGGCTCAGCAACCATTTCGACACAGGCCATCAGTCCCTTTCCTCGCACATCCCCAATCCAAGGGCAGACGGGCTTTAGAGCCTCTAGGCCGGCGACCAAGGCTTGCCCATTTTCGCGGGAAAGCTGTGTGGTTCCGAGGTTCCTATACATGTCGAGCGTCGCAATGGCAGCCGCGCAACCAACCGGAGAGCCTGAATACGTGTAGCCGTGACCGACGATGCCGATCGGACCATTGTCCTGCTCGAAGGCAGAGGCGATACGGTCGTTGACGAGCGCGGCGCCAAGCGGGAAATAGCCGCTCGAGATCGCCTTTGCCAAGCACATGATGTCCGGCTTGACCCCCCATCCCCGCGATCCACTATCGTCACCCGTCCTTCCGAATCCGGTAATCACCTCGTCGGCAACTAGCAGAATGCCGTACTTGTCGCACACGCGCCGAAGCTCGGGCCAGAACCGTGGTGGAGGAACGACTAGGCCGCCGGCACCGGAGACGGGTTCGACGATGATTGCCGCTACCGTATCGCCTCCCTGGAACTGAATCTCTTCTTCTAGCATGGAGATGCAAAGGGTGGTTAGTCTCTCTGGATCTGCCTCCCCGAAAGGGTTCCTGAAGGGTAGTGGTACCGGAATGTGGAAGCAGCCTGCCAGAAGCGGCTCATAGGCGCGGCGAATCGCCGGCCTGCTGTTGAGGGAAGCACCACCAAAGTGAGTTCCATGGTATCCGTTACGCATTGCGATGAATTTGTAGCGGTCGCCCGCTCCCGTGATCTTCCAATATTGCCTGCTGAGCCGCATGGCGGTATCTACCGCGTCGGATCCTCCCGAGGTGAAGAAGACGCGCGCCATGCCGTCGTCACGGAACCACTCGTCAATCAGCTTGCCTGCTAACTCCTCCGCGGGCTTGTTCGTGTTCCCTCGAAATGACGAGAAATATGGCAGCTTCTCAAGTTGTCTGGCAATTGCCTCCTTAATCGGAGCGGCGCTGTAGCCGAGTGTGACGTTAGACAATCCGCCGGCCGTCGCATCCAGCAGGCGTCTCCCCCTTGAATCGACCACGTGGACTCCCTGACCTTCAACGATCTCGAGAGGAGGCTGTTCCGCGAGCTCAAAGGGGCTTTGCATCGGGTGCCAGAAACGCGATGCGTTAGCATTGAGGCTCGGGTTATGAGAAAACGGTATGTCATTCATTTGGATAGTCTCCATTACCGGAATCACGCGTTGGCCGGCACCGGCAAGGATGCCAGCCAACGGTCGTTTTTGCGTTACTTGCTTGTCTTCCAGGCGGTCCAGCGCCTGGTGATGCGGTCGCCGTTGTCCAGCCAGAAAGCAAGTGCCTCGGGACTGCTGGCATCGAGCGCGGTCTTGATGTTGTCACCAACCGGGAGAAGCTTGATCAGGTCGGGCGAAAGGTAGTTGATCGTCTCCTTCATGGCAGGTCCCATCGGCATTTCCTTGATGAATTCCGCCTCACGCTTCGGATCCGCATAAAACTGCAGGAATTTCACTGCGAGGTCGGCGTGTTCTGCCCCGTCTAGAATAGCGAACGCGTCATGGTTGAGAAAAGCTCGGTCCCAGGTCATATCGAGCTTCTCGCCGTTCAGGTTTGCCGCCGCCACGCGGTGGCTGTAGCCTGTCGACATGGCCACATCCCCCCCAGTCAACAACTGAACTGACTGGGCTCCGGATTCCCAAAAGACCAGTTGTTGCTTGATCGTACCGAGTTTCGCGAACGCCCGATCCAGACCTTCAGTAGTGGCCATCACAGCGTACAGCTCGCTGGGTTCGACGCCGTCCGCCAATAAGGCCAGCTCCAAGGAAAACTGAGCCGTAGCCCGGAGGCCCCGCTTTCCAGGAAATTTTGCAAGGTTGAAGAAATCCTCGATAGTTTTCGGCTTTTCCGGAAATGTTCCTTCCCTCGAAACAACGGTGACGGCCGTTATGCCGACGCCAACGCCACACGGGAAGATGCTGTCGGGATTGAGTTTGTCGGCGATACCAAGTTTGACCAAATCGAGCTTGACGAAGAGCCCCTCGTCACACGCGCGCATCTGCTCATAGATCTCGGTTTCGACGACGTCATAAGGACGCTGGTTGGTGTCAATCATCGCCTTGAGACCGCCCCAACGCGCTTCACCCTTGTTGTCGAGCACTTTCGAAAGGCCGTTCTGTTGGCCGAAGGGTTCGAAGAAGTGCTTGTGCAGCATGTCCGAATAAACACCGCCAGCGGTGTTGACGGTGAAATCTCGCGAAAAACCGTTGGCCGGGAAGCCCGCGAGGGCTCCACCGAGCAAAATTGCCGTTACAAAGCGTGTCATGTACATACTCCCTTGTTTGTTGGTTCCCATTGGATTTACTGCCTTGCCGTTAGAAGTCGTGTTTAGTGATGTGCCTCCTATGCTTTCGAGACGCTCTCCGCCGCGGCCTGGACTAATTACTGCCTACCCCCGGCAATGCCGGGGATGCCTTTGGGCAGCTATTTCTGAGTTCCGACCTTCAGCGCCTAAATCTGAACGGCGCCGGATCGACAGAAGGCTTTGCATCCGTCACCATGTCTGCCAATAGCCGTCCGGCCCCCGGCCCCAAACCGAACCCATGTCCCGAAAATCCTGTGGCAAACCACAGTCCGGTGATCTCTGGCGCGGCATCTATGGTCGGCACGGAATCCGGACTGGCATCGATGACCCCTGCCCATCGATGAATGACCGATGCGCCCGCACAGTCTGGCCTCGCTTCCAGAAAGCTTTGGAACGCCTGCGATAGCCTGCCGTCGGACGGATCACGGTCGATTTCCCGTTCCTGTTCGTACCAGAGTTGGCGTCGACGACTGCCCGGAATGGCCCGCAACCAGGCCTCGCGAGCCCCCCGGTCGAACCTGAAACTTACCGCACCTCCTCGTTGTCGGAGAGCGGGCAAAAATTTCCAAGCGAAACGAAGCGTATCAGGCGTAAGTGAGACCGCGCCGCCAAACGGCGAGACACTGTACGAACCGTCCAGATGGCTGCGAAACCCGAAATCGGCTGTCCCGATGCACGGGCCGCTTGCCCCTTCGACCGGCGCTGTTCGCAGCACGCTTGCCGCGATTTGTATGATCGGCAACCGAAGGCCCGCAGACCGCAGAAAAAGGCTTGACCATGCACCGGCGGTTACCACCGCTCTGCTGCAGGAGATCCTGCCCTTCTCGGTGATTACGCCTGTAACGCGCCCACCCGCGATCTCCAACTTCCGGACCGCGCACCAAGGATAGACTTTTGCACCGGCGGTCTGCGCCCCCGCAGCGATGACCGGAACCGTCAGCTCCGGCTCGGCCTTTCCGTCCTCCGGCACGTAATAGGCGGCTGGCCAACTACGAGATGCATTCGGCAGAAATTGTTTGAGCTCTGACGAAACGAGCCGGGCCGTGTAGATACCGTACCTGCGGGTGATCTCAGCTCTACGATCCTGTTCGGCAATTTCTTCAGCACTCCTGCATAGGAACAGGCGGCCGCACCTCCGAAATCCGGTGTCGCTTTCAAGCGTTGTGGCAAAATCGTCCCATAGGCTCATACTTAGGACTCCGAGGGGAGTCTCTGCGTCCGACCTGCCGCTAGCCCTGCACCAGCCGAGATTTCGCCCAGATTGCTCGCCGCCTATGCGCCCCTTCTCGAGCAGAACAGTCGTACATCCACTCTTCGCCAAGAAAAGCGCGAGCGAGACGCCAACGATACCGGCGCCAATCACAACGACATCGGCTGTCTCGGGCAACTCATCGCTTTGGGACCAAAAACCCTTAAGCGGAGGGCTCTGTCGTCCATTGTCCATGGATTGCGCGCTCATCATTAGTCCTCATCAGTTGTAAAAAAGAGGCGTTTGATCCGGTATAATCATCATACGTCGTTCTATTTTTGTGTCAACTTACTCGTTGCAACAAGGGCTTTCCAGCCTAACCGGAAGATAGCCTCAAGAATTCATAAGACGTGAAATTATCTATCTGCGCTGTCGCGCTCGGAGCCACTCAACAGCACCGAATAGCAAGCCGGTGACTAATACGAGCAGGGTCGAGACTGCGATGACTGACGGATCGAGTTGATACTCGAGTGCCGAAAAGAGCTGCCTGGGCAGCGTGTATTGGGATGGCCCGGCCAGGAACACGGCCAGGATTACCTCGTCGAAAGAATGGATAAACGCCAGGAGCGCTCCGGCCACCAGTCCGGGAGAGATCAGTGGCAATGTTATTGTGCGAAACGCATTCCACGGAGAAGCGCCGAGATTGAGCGCGGCTCGGACGAGCACCGGATCGAGATTTCTGATTGAAACGGAAACCATCAGCACAACAAAGGGCACGCAGACCACAACGTGGCCGATAATGACGCCGAGGAACGTACCGATGAGACCTGCCTTGGACATCAAGAAATAGAGAGCAAGGGCAATAATGACCGAAGGCACAACCAGCGGAGCCAGGAATATCCCGGTATAAAGAACCACAGACCTGGATTTCGAAAGATGCAGTCCGTAAGCCGCGGCTGTCCCAAGCGTGCTGGATATCAGCGTGACGGGAATGGCAATCAGCAGACTGTTCTTGAGCGACGACATCCAAGGGTGAGGCTGGAGCACCGTTCTGTACCAATCGAACGTGAAGCCCTCGACCGGATACTTCAAGCTTGGAGAACTGCTAAAGGATAGCGGTATAATGAAGAGAATTGGACCAATCAAGAACAAGAACCCGCCGAGGCTCACTGTCCAGGCCAAGAGGCGACCGCTTTTCCCAATGATTTCCTTGCCGTGATCAAGCATTGAACACGCTCCTAGTCTTGAAGATGATCCTGAAGGCCATGAGTATCGCAGCAACGCCGATCAGCATGACGAGCGCCAAGGCGCTCGCGAGCGGCCAATCCGCGCTCTTCAGAGCCAATTGGGCTATCACTGTGCTCAACATGACGTCCCTTCCGCCACCGATCAATGTTGGGGTAATATAGAAACCCAGCGACATGACGAAGACGACCACGCTGCCGGCTGTAACACCAGGGAGCGTCTGGGGCAGATAGACCTGGAAGAATGCCGCTGATGGACTCGCGCCCAGTGACTTCGCCGCCCGGACCTGCTCGGGCCCGATTGTCTTCATGATGGCATAGATTGGCAGCACCATCAGAGGCAGCATAATATGCACCATTGCGACATAAACGGCACCGCGCGTGTATAGCAGTTGCTGAGCGGCGTCGAAGATCCCAAGACCTACAAGTACCTCATTGAGTTTTCCGTCTTTCTGAAAAAGAAGAAGCCAAGCGGCGGTGCGTGCCAACAATGAGGTCCACAATGGCACGAGAACGAGAAGCAACAGAAGATTCTTATATCGATCCGGCACCTGAGCGATGGTCCATGAGATGGGATAGCCCAGTAGCACGCACCAGGAGAGCACGATAAAGGCGATCCAAACCGTGCGCGCAATCAAAGGCCCGTAAACCGCCTCATCCGCAGCTACGATGTCCCCCTTGTCGCCGTAGCTCAAATCCACGGTTGCGAGAAGCTGCGCGGACGTAAATGCCCCCGTCATGTCGCTGATTGTCTGCCAGTAGGATACATCTCCCCATCGTTTGTCGATCGCAACAAGATCGTCCCTAGTACCGGCTACGGACTGCAGTTGCGTCGTGTTTTTAGTTTTCAGCAGCAGTGACCGGAATCCGGATTTGCGAAGGTTGAGCGCGGCGACGGCCGTCATCACCTCCTTATTAGCGACGTGCGTGAGATCGTCGACCAAAGCTTGATAGGTGGCATCGTCGGGAAGCTCTTTCCCGCGCCATTGGGAAAGCGCGATCGTGGTCCGCGGCAAACCATCCCGCACTTCCGGACTGTAAACGCTCGTGAACAGCAGCATGCCGAGCGGCATCACGAACGCCACCACCATGAACAGAAATAGCGGAAGAATTAGAAAAGTGGCACGCCATTGCACCCGGCGTTGTGCCGCCCTCAACGATGTCTTAAGTTCGCGGGACTGATCGGCGTTGGCCGAAAGGCTGATCGCGTTCATGCCTGTCCCCCACCGATCCCAGTCTCGATAGGGTCCAGCGCCCGGCAATCAATTGCACGCCAACTGAGGTCAACGCCCATTCCCGGAGATAGCCCGGAAATGTCGTCTGGTAGCGCTTCTGCGGTAACGACATCGCCGCCAGCCAGCCGGCACTGCAATCTTATTCTCGAACCGACGTAGATCATCTCTAGGATATCCGCCTTATACGCGTTGCGCCCCGCGGTTGCCGCCGCGCCTGGGGCAGAAATACGTATCTGCTCCGGGCGGACGGCCACGCTCGTCGCCCTGCCCGGAGCAAGATCCGCCACGCATTGCGCTATCAGACGGGTCCCGTCGCTTAAGTCGACAGCGCACTCGCTGCCGGAAATCTGCACGACAACGCCATCCAACCGGTTGTTTTCACCGATAAAGTTGGCGACGAAGGAACTGGTCGGTCGCTCGTAGATTGCGCTCGGATGGTCCACCTGCTGGATCTTGCCTTGATTGAACACGGCAATCCGGTCCGACAACACTAAGGCTTCCTCCTGATCGTGCGTCACGTAGATCATCGTGATGCCGAGTTCTTGATGAAGACGTCGGATCTCCAACTGCATGTGTTCCCGTAACCGCCGGTCCAAAGCGCCCAAAGGCTCGTCGAACAAGACAACTTCCGGAGAAAAGACAAGGGCGCGGGCAAGCGCTACACGCTGTTGCTGGCCCCCGGAAAGTTGCCGAGGATTGCGGTCGCCAAGAGCTTCCAGTTTCACCATCGCCATCGCGTCGCGAACTTTCTCGCCGATCTCATGTCGGTTCAAACCTCGCTGACGCAGCGGATAAGCGATGTTCTGCGCAACCGTCATATGCGGAAACAGCGCATAATTCTGAAACACCATGCCGAAGTTGCGTCGATATGCTGGGACGGAACCCAGGTCGCCGCCCTTAAAGCTCAACCGTCCACCGCTGGCGTCTTCGAAACCCGCAATAATCATCAGAAGCGTCGTCTTGCCAGAACCAGACGGGCCGAGGAGAGTAAAAAACTCCCCCTGCTTGATTTCAGCCTCCACATCCCGAAGGACGTAGCTTTGTCCGTCATACGTCTTTGCTACCGATCGAATCGACAGAAAGGACTGAAACTCTCGTATATTCTGGCTTTTCATGCCGTAACTCCCAAAAATTTCATGCGGTCATTCCCGTTTGTTTTTTGCAATTGATAAGACATATTACGATCTAGTCAAGCACTGTTGCCCTAATCCGCTAAACTGAGTTTTGGAGCGCCGATTGATTCCCGCGAGGATGGCAGAAGCGATACTGAACTGATGCGGTGGATGCCCCTTCGCCTGGCATCGTATGATGTCATCCGCGCCAGGGTGGCGCATTTGAAGGAGGAGACCATGTCTAACGTGCATATTTTGGCAATTGACCTCGCCAAACGAAGCTTTCAGATCTGTGGCACTGATCGGGGTGGGGCGTGTGTGGATGCCCCCGACTTTGCAAGGGTTTTCTTCCGATTTCTTTTGCAGCATGTTGCTTCTATCGGTCGTGTGTCAGGCCTCTGATCGTGGCCTGCGCCACGGGGCCGGTATGCAGTTCGAA
>NZ_JALPZP010000011.1:0-59562 GCF_041414895.1 Agrobacterium sp. O3.4 | reverse complement strand
TGCCGTTCTGGTTCGAGCATTACAACAATCTTCACCCTCACAGTGCTTTAGGATATCAGTCACCGCGCGAGTTCATCAGCTCGAAATCTCACACCTGAGCATGTCCGGTCTTTTGGGGGCAACTCCAGCAAGACCGTGGAGCAGCCAAGCTCGGTCTTCGCGTCTAATCTCGGGAGGCCTCGATCTACGCACGTCATGCATTGGATGCCGTCACTCGGAGGTAATCGTGTAGGCGAGGGAGCGGAGCATGTGGCTCCGCCAGTATCGATCGCCGCGCGTTAACCGGCGGAGATGCATTCTCAGGCGCTAGGGGCTGGCATTATGTGAAAGACGAGAGAAAATCACGGCTGACAGCAGGCGTCGCTAGTCGAAATTGCGTCTTTTCCCCGCAAGTCCTCACTCAGTTTGCGCGATGCGCGGAGGCAGCCACTCGCAAAAAAAGTCAACAAACGCACGAACTTTGGGGACGCGATAGCGATTTGGAGGCCAGAGGATATTGTACGTGCCTCGACGTTCCATCTGCCCATCAAGCACGGTCTTCAGCGATGTGTTAGCCAAACTGGTCGTTAGAATGAAACTCGGAAATGCTGCGATACCTCCGCCGGCGAGCGCCATGTCAAAGAGAGGTGCATTGATTGTAGAGGTAAGGCTAATGGGCGCTTCAAAATCTGGTTCGCTTGGGAAGGGCCACGGTACAAGCCGCCCATTCCAGAATTTTTGCCGAAGGCAGGTGTGCGTGAGAAGGTCTGCGGGGCTGCGCGGTTCTCCGTGCGCCTGGAGGTAGGCTGGCGACGCAGCGAGGACCCAGTCGAAGCTACCGAGTTTTCGATGAATGAGCCTTGAAGTTGAAAGCTCGCCAGTCCTTATCACCACGTCGTAACCCTCCTCGATAACATCGACCAGGCGATCACTGTAATCGAGCTCCAAAACGATACCGGGGTGAAGCGCGGTGAACCGCGCCATAACAGAAGTGAGGAGCTCTCCCCCGAGTGGAAGGCCGACTCGTAGATGTCCACGGGGTTCCTGCGAGACCTCCGCGACCTCGTCCTCGGCAGCTTTCAATTCCTCAAGAATATTGCGCACGCGACCGAGATAGATGCTGCCCGCCTCGGTTAACGACAGACTCCGCGTCGTACGATGAAAAAGTGCACACCCAAGCTGCATCTCCAACCCTGAGATCGATTTGCCTATCGCAGAGGACGTAATCCCGAGAGCGAAGCCCGCACCCTTGAAACTGCGGAGCTCGGCCGCTGCGACAAACGCTCTTAGGGCTGCAACGCTCTCGACATTCGACCTTATTACCAACTTTTCCTCCGCGGAGTTTTTCATTTTGGATGATTTATCTTTAGTTTGTTCTTGCCTAGGTTCGAACGGGTCGGAAGCTGCATAGCCAATAGCGGTGCCCCGAAGACCTTGCCTAGTGGCTCACTTGAGCCGATGCCAACTCGAAAGTGGGGATAGAGGTTTCGACTAGGCGGTATCGCGGGTAGATGCTGCATCTGAGCGCCACCCCTTGCTCCCAACAGATGGCGGGGATTTTGGTTCGCGCGGCTGACAGTATGGCTCTGCGAAAGCTAGCCGCAATTTTGCAAACGTTTCGAAGGACCTATGACTTCATGTCCACTTCTTCCGCTCAGTCCACAAGTGATGTACATCTGCCTTCCACCAAGCAAGTACATATTGCCGTGCTATTCGCGTTGGGTGTTTCCCACCTATGCAACGACACGATACAGTCCATCATCCCAGCCGTATATCCACTTGTAAAGGCAGAGTTTTCCCTCGATTTTATGCAGATCGGCATAATTACACTTGTGTTCCAGATTGCGGGAGCCCTTTTCCAACCGGCGATAGGCCTCTACACAGATCGTCATCCGCTCCCGTACTCCGCGGCTTTCGGCATGATCTTCACTATGGCTGGCCTTGCTGCGCTGGCTTACGCCTCCTCCTATCCGCTAGTGCTAATTGCTGTCACTTTGATCGGAATTGGATCATCAATCTTTCATCCCGAGGCAACCCGCGCTGCCCGCTACGCGTCCGGGGGAAGGCAGGGCCTGGCGCAAGGAATCTTCCAAGTCGGTGGACAGATTGGCGGCGCGTTGGGACCACTAGCCGCTGCGTTCTTGATTGTGTCGAACGGTCGACAAAGCGTCGCCGTATTCACAATCCTGGTTGTAATCGCGATTTTTCTGCTTGTCTGGACCGCCCGTCAGTCCGATCAGATCAAATCGCACTTTGAGGCTTACAAAAAGGCCGCGGGCGAAGCTGGCAGCATTTATCCGCGCCGAGCCGTCATTATTGGGATGGGCATTTTGACCGTTCTAATGGCCTCTAAGCTCTCCTATCTCGAAGGGTTCCGCTCTTTCTACACCTTTTACTTGATCGACCGCTTCAACGTGTCCGTCGAAACATCCCAATTGATGCTTTTTGTATTTTTCATATCTTCAGCCGTTGGCGTTCTGCTGGGCGGATTAGTGGGCGATAGGATCGGGAGGTATCAGATCATCTGGATCTCGATACTCGGTCCACTGCCGTTCACTCTACTTCTGCCCTTTGCAGATTTCTTTTGGACTGGCGTGTTAACCGTGGTGATCAACCTTCTGATGGCAAGCGCGTTCGCTTCGATCATGATCTACGCCATGGAACTGGTACCTAGCCGTATAGGGCTCATAGGCGGTCTCTTTTACGGCTTGAACTTCGCGATTGGTGGCGTCGCCGCTGCTTTGCTGGGATCATTGGCTGATCGCGTTGGGATCGAAGGGGTGTACAGCGTTTGTTCATTCCTGCCAGTTGTTGGCGTTCTAGCCGTGTTCCTACCGCGTCTTCGTAGCAAACGCTCATGATTATACGGACACAAGCACGTTGAGGTACCTTGCGCTCGGCGGCGGCCAAGCATGTTCGAGAAGCGCAATTAATTAGATAGTTGGCATGGGACCAGCTACCTCCCCTGGTTCAGCCAACCAGAATGCCGCCGCAGTGTCGGCGGCATTCTGTTTGAGCCCCCGCGTCGAAGCTAGCCGTATTGGCGCCCTTGAGCTCGGCGGCTGCATGGCCTTTTGACTATAGCCCGAACGACGATCGTCCCGGTGAGCCAGTAGGTCATGATGTCTGTGATCAGCCCGTCGCGACCAAAGCGTGCGTCGGTCTCTTCCGCCGCCCATGCCCGCCATGAAGCTCATGATCCAGGCGGCGAGGCCGACTGGCGAGTGGTTCATGGCAAAGACAGACTTTGCGGCTTGGTAGCGCGCAGATTTAAGGCGCCATGAGCGAAGAACCACTGCTGGATGGCCGCGGCATAGGCCTGCTCGGGCGGGGTAAGCAAGGCAAAGTCGGTGACCCGTCGGGGCGGCCGACATCGGTCAAGTGGTAGCCGAGCAGCTGCTCGGATGATGCTGAGCCAGCGACATCGAGATGATCGAGCCGCTGTCGCCGCCCGCGACGATAAACCTGCCATAACGCCGGGTCTCGTTAATGAGCTTGGAGAAGAGGTCAGCGACCCGGTCCATCGGCAGCGCCGTGCGGATTGAAGAGCCGGAGCCGGCAATGGACGGACAATGACATGGAAGTTCTTCGACAGCGCGCCGTTGTGTCAGGCGGCGGTTTGGAAACGGTTGCGTCGACGACCACCGCGGTGTTGGTGATCAGCTTGCAAACCCATGCCATCGCCGCCAGGTGGAAACGGCGATACTACTCACGGAAGCAATTCTATTAGCACTGAAGCTGCCTCGCTTATGTCACGGCCAGTTGCCTCCGATGCCGCGCATGCGTCCTTTCGCCTAAGGGCGTTTATCATCTTCTCGTGCTCGTCGTTGGCAATTGAATGGTATCGGCCTTCTTGCGCTAGGCCATTGAGCCAAGGACCGGTTCTAAGCCAGCATAGGCCAATCAACTGTTGCAGATAGGGCAGGTTGGACGCTTCATAAATTGTAAAATGAAACGTTTGATTGTCTGCAAGGTAATCTGGGAACGAACGATTGTTTATTGCCACTTGCATCCGTGCCGACAACGCATGAAGTCGGTCACAGAGTTCTTCCCCTGCACGAGTCGCCGCCGCTTCGACAGCTAGGCGTTCTAGTCGAAGACGTATGTCGGTAACTTCGACGAACCGGTCGCGGGTCATCACCGGGACCTGGATGCTACGATTGGCCGCCAGCTGCAGAGCGCCCTCTGCGATAAGCCGTTGCAAGGCCTCCCGCACCGGTGTCGACGAGATACCTAAGCTCGAGCCAATGCCGCGGATGGTTAAAGGCTGCCCAGGCGCGAGCCTGCCGGTCAGTAGCGCGTTGCGCAACGCAACGTACGCCTGTTCGTGCAACGGCTCCGACGTTAACTGAGTGAACTCCATTTGCTCTTCCAAGTTTGGGCTGCCAAAAGAAGCCGTCCGCGCAATGCGAACGTGGCCACTCCTTGGCATTCGGAGTAGACGAGCACATGGCCGGGATTTCCCACTAATGCTCGTCGGTCAATAGGCATTGAAAGCCGCTTTGATGGATTCTACGAGCCGCTCCGCGTCGCTGCGGCCAAGGACTAGAGGGGGCCGAATTTTCAGAATATTTGCCCCCGGTCCGATTGCGCTTATCAGGGCCCCGTTTTGACGGAGATGGTTTACCACGTGGCTCGCAAGTCCGGCGTTGGCCTTATCGCCATCGATGCATTCCACAGCAAGGAACAGCCCCGCGCCACGCACTTGTGCGACATCATCACGCCCGGCGGTTACCTCACTAAAGCTCTTGAGGAGGAAATCTCCGACGGTGCGCGAATTTTCCTGTAGGCCTTCCTGCTCAATAACGTCGAGTACAGCCATTCCGGCTGCACAAGCCACCGGGCTGCCGCCGAAAGTGTTGAAGTATCGTGCCTTTGTCCCAAACTCTTCGACGAGCTCAGGTCGTAGTGCGAGCCCGGCTACCGGAAAGCCATTTCCCATCGGTTTACCCAGACTTACCATATCTGGAACAACGTCGTGGCGCTGAAATCCCCAAAAAGTCTCGCCTGTTCGGGCGAAACCTGGTTGCACTTCATCCGCGATAAAGAGTCCCCCCTCAGCTCGAATGAGCTCAACGGCGGGTTTGAGGAAACCCGGAGGATCAACATAGAGCCCATCGCTGGAGAAGATTGTATCAACGACGAACGCAGCAGGCTCGATGCCGTCGCGGCGCATTTCGGCGATGGCTGCGGCGAGGTCGCGAGCGAGTAGCGCTCCCTGTTCCTCCGGTGGGACGCGGTACGAATCTGGCGCGGGGATCAGTCGAACCCTCGGTCCACGATGGACGAATTCACCTAAGGCAGGGGATATTTCCGAAACCGCCTCGGTCACGCCGTGATAGGCGCGGTTCGTCACGATGACGCCCTGTCGCCCAGTGTACGACCGCGCGATCCTCAGTGCGAGGTCATTTGCCTCCGAGCCGGTACAGGTGAACATCATGTGGCCGAGCGCGTCAGGCATGGATCTGAGCAACCTGTCCGCATAGGCGACCACGCCATCATGTAGATATCGGGTATGGGTATTGAGGATGCCGAGCTGGCGTGTGACCGCCTCAACGACCTTGGGGTGGCAGTGCCCCACGGATGTCACGTTATTGTAGGCATCGAGATAGGCTTTCCCCTTGTTGTCATAGAGCCAGACGCCTTCGCCGCGGACAAGATGAAGGGGCTGCTCGTAAAACAGACGATAGGCAGGTCCAAGAACTTGGTTTCGATGCTCGATCAAAGCCACGTCCTCGGCGTCGAGAGCCGACAGGGTATTGGGATCAAACGCATTGACCATGGTCATTGTACATACTCCTGTGTGGCGGAAAGGGCGGCGGCGCGTAACGCGCGCGCGGTCGGGACGACGCCAATTTCGTCGATAACGTCGAGCCCGCGCAGTGATGCGGCGGCGTTTCGCATAATGTAGCTCGCATTTTCAGGATAACGCCTTGCGCGCCACGAGGTGATGGCGAGCGTTGTAAGATGACGCAGCCGGATTAAATCCGGCAACAGCGATAGTTCGTCCTCATCAAGCGGCAGCACGCTGACGTAGCCGCCAACCATATCAGCTGCACGACGCAAAGGTTCCGCGTCATCCGTAATGTGATAGGAGCAAGCGACAGCTAAGTCACAAATGATCGGTGTGTGTACCATATCGCCGAAATCAATGATCCCGGTCAGACGGGACGCATCCACTTGGTCAACCACCAGGTTGTGGGGGTTAAAGTCATTGTGAACGATCTGGGTGCGAAAGTGCGGAAGCTGTGGAGCGATTTCAGCGTCGAAACGGTCGAGTAGCAAGGCTAACCGCGTGCGGAGCTGGCCATTTTCGATGGCTTCCAGCATGGGACGCAGTCTTCCAGCATGCTTGATGTCCCATTGCAGGGCGTGGCCCGCTGCCGGATGAAAAAAGCCGCGCAACGCCTTTGTCAACTGTGCAAGCAGGACGCCAATCTCCCGGTAAACCGTGGACCTCGGATTGGCTGCATGTAACATCGTGCCATCGATAAAGGTCAGCAACCGCGCGACGTGTTCTTGCCCAGATGGTCCCTGGATAATCTCCCAAGGTTCGCCGGACAGGGTTTGGCATATCCGCTGCACGGGCAGTGAAGGATCGACGGCTGCGATATGCGCAAGAGCCGCGGTCTGCATGGCAGTGACATCGCGATCTTCCGCCACGTTTGTGATCTTGAGCAACGCCTGCTCGCCGCTTGTTAGGCGGACGTAGAAGTTGGAATCTCGTTCCGATGATAGCATCCTTATCTCGCCGGAAACGCCAAATACGCGCTTGGCAATATCGCTTGCTTCTTCCGGGGAGATCCCTGGTGGCGCAACCGACAGAAGCGAACTCTCATCGGCGTTTCCGGTCGGAAATGAGGAGAAGCAATCGGTCGAAACAATAAATGGCGGCAGCTCAGAGGAGACGCCAGCTCCGCCCGCTCGAGGATTAATGACCACGGTTGTATCCTTTGGTTATGTATCGGGCCGCACGTCAGACCGAAGAGTTACTGCCGCCGGCAAGGCACTCGCCACCATCAACCACCAGCGCATGACCGGTGATAAAGGACGAGCGGTCCGAGCAGAGAAAGAGGACAGCTTCGGCGATCTCCTCCGGCCGACCGAAGCGGCCCATTGGCACGAGATCGCGCACGACGTTTTCCAAAGCCGCGCGGCCGCCGAGCTGGGCCTCGTACGGACCATTGAACGGCGTATCGACCCAGCCGGGGCAAAGTGCATTCACCCGGATGCCATCGCGGGCGTAGTCCAGTGCGATCTGCTTCGTCATGGTTATAACGGCCGACTTGGTGGTGATATAGGCAAGCATCCCTTTGTCGAGGAACACGCCGGCATTCGAGGCGGTATTGAGGATAACGCCGCCGCCCTGTGCCCGCATGTGCGGCAGCGCCGCCTTGCAGGCCGTGAACTGCGCTACGACGTTGATCTCGTAGCTTTTGCGCATGTCGTCGGCATTTATCGCTTCCAGCGCGCCTCCGATTTGGATCCCGGCGTGATTGTGCAGGATATTGAGAGCGCCGTGTTCGCGGACGAGCTTGGCGAATACCTCGGTGACGGCGGAATCGTCCGCTACATCCATCACGGAGGACGCGGCCAGGCCGCCGGCGGCGAGGATGGCCTGCGCAGTCTCCTCGGCCAGTGCCTCGTCTCGGTCGGTCACCATCACGAAGGCACCGTTGGCCCCAAGGATAAAGGCGGATTGCCGCCCGATACCGGAGCCCGCTGCGGTCACGAGCGCGGTTCTGCCGCTGAGGATCTTTTCGCTCATGGAGTGTCTCCGACATGGCGCAAGCTGCGCTCGGTCTTCGCGTCAAACAGGTGCACGGCCCCGATGTCGATATAGAAGCTACGCACTTCGCCGCGTTCAGGCGCGGTGCCTGGTTGGAGACGCAACGTGACTTCCCGGTCGGCGAGATCACCGATGACGTAGACCTCGGCGCCGCACGGTTCGATCAGCGACGCTGTGATGGTGAAGGTCGGCCAATCGGAACGCCGCGCCTCCAGGTGGAACGCTTCTGGCCTGACGCCGAGCAACACCTCTCGACCGCGTTCCTCCTTCAGGTTAGCGAAGGCTGCCGGAAGAGGGAAGGAGAGGGCACCGTCGACTGAGATGAGGCCATCTTTGATCTTCGCGGGCAGGAGGTTCATGGCTGGGGAGCCGATGAATTTTGCAACAAAGGTGGTGGCTGGGCGATTGTAGAGATCATCGGGCGAGCCGATCTGCTCAATGCTGCCGCCCCGCATGGCGACAATCCGATCAGCAAGCGTCATAGCTTCAATCTGGTCATGAGTAACGTAAATCACGGTCTGCTTCTCTTCCAGATGCATGCGCTTGATCTCGGCTCGCATCGTGGTACGGAGCTGCGCGTCGAGATTGGAGAGAGGCTCGTCAAAGAGATAAACCGCTGGCTCGCGCACCATCGCGCGGCCCATGGCGACACGCTGACGCTGGCCACCGGAGAGGTCCCGGGGCTTGCGTGCTAGCAGGTGTTCGATATGCAGCATCTTTGCCGCTCGGTTAACCTGCTCGTTGATTTCTGCTTGCGGGACCTTGGCTAGCTTTAGGCTGAAGCCCATGTTCTCCGCAGCGGTCATGTGCGGGTAGAGCGCATAGGACTGGAAGACCATTGCGATGTCACGATTGCGCGGCGAAAGATTTGTTACGTCTCTGTCGCCGATGCGGATCGCACCGGCAGTGGTAGTTTCCAGCCCGGCTATCATGCGCAGCAATGTGGTCTTGCCGCAACCTGAAGGCCCGACCAACACGACGAATTCTCCGTTGGCGATGCTCAAATCGAGATCGCGTATGATATCGACGGTGCCAAAGCTCTTAGCAAGCCGAACCACTTCTACCTGGGCCATGCGAAATTTCCTCTTCTAGAATCTCTTTGAAAAAAGGCCGCGTCGTTCACAGACATCGGCAGCCTCTTCAATCAGGTCGGCTATGCGGGTTGCGCCATAGTCGCGCCGCATAAGCACGGCGCGCTCGCGCAGCTCAGTGGCGGATTTTGCGCGGCCGGGACGTAGCAGTTCGTAAGTATCGAGCAGCATGTCCTGCGGGACAGCCACCAGCTCGGCGGCGCGCTCGAAATTCTCGGCCAGACGGTCGCGGTTGGTGGCGCGCGCCACATCGGCCTGCAAACGCAGCGCGTCGGGCGTGATCGCCAGATCTTGGGCGGTGATCCTGCCTTCCAGGACGGCGTCGACCGTGAAATCCTCGAGGCCCAGCCCAGTCTTACTGCGCACCAGATGCGGCGCTTTTTCGGAGAGCGGGTAGAGTTCGCGTGCATCGGTGCTCATGAGTTTCGCTCCGCGCTATTAAAGAACATCTCTTCCGGCTCGGCGCCGGGTTGGGTCATTTCCGTTTCGATTGCGTAAAGTAGCGCCACGCGCGGGTGGAACCGCGCCCCAAGCGCTTGCCCATCATTGGTCACGATAATTGGTTCGGGCGTTTCGCCCCAGGTCATGCGCCCGGCGTTCCGGCCCATAGCGCGGTATTGCTCCAGTGACACCAGCGGTGCGTTGGAAAACAGTTCCAGGTTCATATGCGGCAGCCGGTCGCGATGGTGAATTATCGCGGTTCCCTTTGCCTGTATTCCGATGCCATAGCCCGAGCCCGCGAGATGTGCAGCGCTAAGGCCAAGGAATGACGTGTCCGCCGTATGGCGAATCCGCACTACGCGCGGCATGCCACCACCTTCCAGCACGCCCCGCGTCAGTGCTTCCAGCACGTCGGCTACGGCATGGCCCGCTGTCGTGCGGTGAAGGCGTTCGCCGAAGGCCGGAGAGATGCCGATCACCACCTCGTGGGGGTCTACGCCCTTCTCTGCCTTGCCGATCGCATAGAACTGGGCCGACCCAGTTGGAGGCTCATGGCTGCCTTCCGCGCTGAGGACATGATCGCGATTGATCGTGCCCCTGACTGCTTTCACGCGATTCCATCGCGCCTCGTTCATCCGGTAGCCGGTGCCCGGCCCTGAATAATGGTTCGGCTCGTTCACGGCGCTGACGACCTTGCCGTCGCGCAAAATAGCAGAGGTCTGAAGGTAATCGCCGCTGATGCGCTGGCGCAGCATGTTCATCAGGTTCTCCGCCATTTGGCGATGGCCGCGCAGCGCCAGTGCCCGCACCACGTCGAGCGCCGTCAGGCCGCGCGCGGCTATATCGCGGCTGATCTCCAGGGTGCGGACCGGGGCAAAGGTGACCGTGTCGTTGGACCCGGACGCGTGGATAACGCTGTCTTTCATGTTAGGCTCGGTTTTCGCGAGACCGAGCTCATCCAGCACATCGTCAAGCGCGTCTACCGCCTGACGCCGCACATTAAGTGCGTCCTCCTCGGCTAGCGGAGCAAGCCCGCCATCCACTTCAAAATCTCGCTGCAGGACGAGGTAGTCTTCCATCTCCTCGGCATTGATAAGCGACGGGTTGAAGGAATTGTCATAGGCGCGAATAGAGCCGAAGCCTGAGGTGATGAGGTCCGACCCGGCGAGCAGATAAGGTGTAATCTTCGCGCCGATCCGGATCTCGGATTCCGAAGTTTTCGTGTCATTGCCGGAGGCGCATTCTAGACCTAGCCATACCGCAAGCAGATTCTCCGCCATCAACTCGCGAACGCCGCCAGGCATCGAAGCCGTCAAAGGCGCGCCGTCGACGCCGCCGTTCTGAGTGCCCTGGACGCCCATAGCACGCTGGAGACAAAGACACCGAGCCTCAAGGTAGAGCACCGAGCATTTTTCATGAAAGCCCATCAGTAGTTCGGCCCCAGCACCGGAGGTGCAGCGCGCCTTGATGCCACGTGAGGCATAAGCGGCGGCCAGAAACGTTTTCGACCATGGCGTATCGTCGCCATCAATGAACGTCCGTTCGCTGCCATATACGGAAACGGTCTCCGCATAAGTGGCAAGCCCAGCGAGACCGATCTTGAGTTCCTCGGCCTCCTCGATTGAGCATTGAAACAACGTGCTGCCGCGGCCGGTAGCGGCGCCCACCGTGCAGGCGAGCGCATTGGCCCAGGCGTTGCCTGCCACGCGCATTGTGGTTTCAATCTCGTCAAAACCCAGCGCGACCGCAGTGGCGGAGTCCGCCGCCAGTTGAAGTGGATCGTCCTTTGCATTTGTGACGTGCGCCTGGTTGCCTGGGCTGTGCCGCTGACGCATCTTGGAATAGGCGAAAGTAGCTTCCAGCGCGGAAAGGTCACCTACCACTTGCGCCAGCTTGGCGGGGGTCATGCCGCGCGCTAGCCGCTCCAGCTCCCCGCGGGGTACGTTCACGTCGACAAGCATCCGTGCAACAGCTGTGCTGTCCAGCGCCATGGCTTCCGCCGCGACAGTTCGGTCGATGTGGTGTGCGGCAATGAACGCGTCGAGAATGTCGAAATCGGCGGCTTTGCGTCCGTCCATCTCAAGGATCTCGCCATCTGGTCCGAGTACCAGCCCGGGTTCAGGGTCCCAAGGCGAGTGAAACACGGCAAACCCGTTCTCTGGGCTTTCCTCGGAAAAGCTGTCGAGGCGAAGGGGGCGCTTGTCCCATTCTTGAATGCGCTTCCAGCGCTGTTGATGATCGTGCGTCACATCAGTTCTCCCGCATGATGCGCAACAGAATGACCGTCAGGACAATCACCGCCGCGAGAAGAATGAACGAAACGGCGGCTGCCTGGCCGATATCGAGAAAGCGAAAGCCGAGGCGATAGGCGTAGAAGCTGATCGTCTCGGTAACCTTGCCCGGGCCACCCTGTGTCAGCATGTAGATGAGGTCATAGCTCTTCAACGCAGTGATCATGCGGATGAGAAGCGTTACGAGGATGACGGGCTTGAGCATCGGAAGCGTGACGTGGCGGAGAATTTGAAACGCGTTCGCACCGTCAATGCGTGCTGCCTCAACTGGGTCCTGCGGCAACGATTTCAGCCCGGCATAGAGCATGATCAGCATAAGCGAAGTCTCAGTCCAGACATCGACAAACACCACAGTGGCAAGGGCGAGATTGGGATCACCGAACCAGCCCTGGCCCGGGACGCCGACCAGCGACAGTAGCCAATTGATGATCCCAAGGTTTGGATTGAACATCAGTCGGAACATCAGCGCGACAGCCACCGGAGTCATGAGGATCGGCAGCATCAACACCATGAGATAGAATTCGCGGAACTTCAGCCAGGATTGGTTCAGGAGGAGGGCAAGGCCGAAAGCGAGCAGGAATTCAAGGACAACGACGGTCACCATAAGTTTCATCGTGACCCAGGAGACGCTGGCAAACTCACGCGTCATGATGACAGCGTAGTTCTCGAACCAGACAAGGTCTCCCATGCCGTAGGTGATAATGTACTCGTGCAGGCTGAGCCAAAATGAATAGAGAAGCGGTCCCGCCACCACTAATGCCAACACAATGATTGTCGGCGTCATGAACAGCAGTTTGTAAAATCCCGTCGAGAACCCGTCCGACTTACGGGCCGGGGCCGAGGAGGTTTGGCCTGCGATCTGGCTGGCGCTTGTCATGATTTGGCATCCGTGAAACTTGAGGAGTAAGCGCTGCGGCCGACGAAACGTCCAGCCGCAGCTATTTCGTATGAGGCGACGTTCACTTCAGCAGCGGATCGCCTTTAGTCAGGCGGGCAAACTTGTCCTCAGCATTGGCGACGGCCGTGGCCGCGTCAGTGCCGTTGGCGAGGACGTCACCCATCACCTCGGCGAAGACCTCTACGAGCTGGGTGGCGCGCGACATCACCGGCAGGCCCTTGGCGTGAGCGAGCGCATCGCCGACCGCAGCCATCTGAGGCCAACGCTTGAGGTATTCCGCGTCGTCATAGATCCAGGTCTGGGTCGCCTGACCGCCGGCCAAAGCGCGCTTTTTCGCGATGTCTTTGGATTCCACCCATTTGATGAACTCCCAGGAACAATCTGCATTCGCGGCATTGGTAGGGATCGCCCAGCCCCAAGCGCCAAGCAGGCTGTCCTGGCCAGGCATACGCGCAAAACCCACTTTGTCGACCACCTTGGATTCCTTTGGGTCCTGCAGGGTGGGCATCAGAAACAGGTAGGAGATCGCGAAGACGGCCTTGTCCTGCTTCAACGCATTGGCAACGTCATCGAAATTCGCGCCAAGCGCGCCCGGCTGCGCGGCATTCGAGAGTAGGTCAGCGTAGATTTTCACCGCCTCGATGCCTTCTGGGGAGTTCAGAGAGGGCTCCCAAGACTCGCGGTTGTAGAAGTCACCCCCAAGCGAAAAGACGTAGTTTGTCGCTTCCATTACGACCGGGTCGGCGCGCTGGCCGGCCATTGCGATGCCTACCTTGCCGGTTTGCTGACCCGCCCACTTTGCAACGTCCGCAAATTCCTGGAGCGTCTCGGGAAGGCGCCAGTCGCGGCCAAACTTCTCCTTATACGCGGCCTGGAACGCCGGGTCCTCGACGATGTCCTTCCGGTAGAGCATGCCCATCGCATATTGCCAGAACGGCAACATGTAGGTGGTACCCTTGACCTTGCCATTAATTTCCATCAGCGCGGGATAGTACACCGATGTGTCGATCTTGTCGGCGGCGATGCGTTCGTCGAGGGGCTGGATCCACTTGGCGGTAACGAATTCGCCCGCCCAATAGCTATCCACCGCAAGCACATCGTAGGAGCCTGAGGAGGCGGTCAAGGAGGGCACGAGCTTCTCATGCATCAGAGTGTAGTTGACCGCTTCGATGTTGAGCTTCGCACCCGAGAGCTTCTCAAACTCTGGGCCTACCGCAATCAGCGCGGTGGTATCGGGGACGGTTTCGAGCAAGAGGTTGAGTGTTTTTCCCTTGCAGACGGCGGCAGGATCAGCGAGCGCTGTCGAGGCGGCAAGCAGCGAGGCGGCCATCACGCCAAGCCTGGTTGTGATCATTCGGGGCATGCTTCGATCTCCTTTTTGCGTGTTGAATGCAGGATTGGACCGTCGTCCCGTTTGTCAGTTGGTCAGCCTTTGACCGCTCCGAGGTTCAGCCCCGAGACGAGGAAACGGCGCATAGCGAAATACAGAATTGCCATCGGCAACATGGCGAGAATGGTGGCCGCGCTTACCGCTCCCACAGCTGTACCCTGCTGGGTAACCAGACTGGAAATTGCGACGGGTAGCGTTTTTGACTCATTGCCCGATAACATCAAAGCAAAGAGAAACTCGTTCCAGCTCAGTACAAAGCTGAGAATTGCGGCTGCACCGATGCCCGGCAGTAGCGCTGGAACAATGATGCGGATGAACGCCGTCATAGGTGTGCAGCCGTCAATCAGCGCTGCCTCGTCCAGTTCGCGGGGGACGCGCTTCATAAAGCTCATCAGAAGCCAAACGACATAAGGTAGGTTGAAGGCGAGGTATGTGACGATCAAGCCGGTGCGCGAGTCGGTCAGGCCGATATTCTTGAAGATCAAGAAAAAAGGGATGACCAGGACAATGGGCGGCATCATCTGCGTGGCGAGGATGACGATCGGCATCGCGTTGCCGCCGGCCTTGTAGCGATCGATAGCATAGGCGGCAAACGCGCCGATGACGACCGCGAGCGCCGTGGACGTTAGCGCGATGATCAGGCTGTTTAGAAAGAAGGCGCCAAAGTTCATCTCGAAGATGATCGTTCTGTAGTTATCGAGAGTCGGCGTAAAAAACAGCGCAGGCGGCAGCTGATAGGCGATCACCTTGTCGGCGAATGACGTCCGCAGCACCCAGAGGAGAGGGAGGACAACGAAGAGGGCGCAAACTCCCAGAATGAGATGCGTCATTATCCGTGCGAAGAGTGACGGTTGCACGATTGCTCCTCCGTGTTATAACAAATACCGTATCACGTATATGAGATCATACCCGGCGTTGCTGTCAAGAGGTTTTCCGGCGAACCGACAACGCGCTGAGCGTCCAAGGCGGGGTACGGCGGCCCGCTTTGCCGCCGCGGAGCCGACTCGAAGTCGGTTCGAGGAGACTCGCGCCTACAGTGGAGACATCGTTTAATAGGATCTGCCCAAGGATACGAACGTAGCACCGTGGCGTGCTGGAGTGCAGCGGCGACGCGAGCACATCGCTCTACAGACATCAGCTCCGAAACAGCCACTGGGCTTTTTGCGCAATTGAATGAAGATGGCGACCCATTGCGGAAACCGCGCATGCCCGCAGCAGGCGAATGTTGGTCATAAAGGAATACTGATATGTCGAGAGAATTTTTGGGAAAAGTTGTTCTGGTCACAGGTGCTACATCCGGAATCGGTGCAGCGATCGCGACCGCCTTCGCCGCACTGGGCGCCTCGACGGTGCTGACAGGTCGCAACGTCGATGCCGGCGAAAAGCTGCGAAGTTCCCTCTCTCCGCTCGGCACAGAAGTGTCATTCATCGCGGCCGACATCACTGGGGCTGGCGAGGCGGATCGCATCGTCGCCGAGGTAATCGCCACCTTTGGAAAGCTTGATGTTCTCGTCAACAATGCCGGCATTCTATTTCGCGGGACCTCACTCGACTGCACCGACGAGGAGTGGCTCCGCACGTTTGAGACCAACGTCACCGCAACCTTTCGGATGTCGCGTGCCGCGGTGCGAGTAATGCTCGAGAAGAAGGCCGGTGTGATTGTCAATATTGCATCCGACTGGGGGCTTGTGGGCGCGCAGGGAGCTGTAGCTTATGGCGCAAGCAAGGGAGCTGTCGTGCAATTGACTCGTTCCATGGCACTTGATCATGCACGCGATGGCATTCGCGTGAACGCGATCTGTCCGGGCGACACCGACACCGCCATGCTCCAGAGCGCGCTGCCTGATACCGATCACGAGACGCGGCTTCAGCGTTTGGGAGGGGCTATCCCTTTAGGGCGAGTTGCTCGCCCGGAAGAAATTGCGCGCAGCGTTTGTTTTCTTGCGTCCGACGGCGCGTCCTTCATTACGGGAGCTACGCTTGCCGTCGATGGTGGCAACAGCGCGGGATAGGGCACCCAGCGGACCTTCGAACCGTGGTGGCGGAAGACCGGTCGCATGTCACCTGAAGGCTACAAGGAAACAAGTGCCCGACGGGCTGACGCTAAACTGTATCGGCCCGCCTCATATGTCACGAACCGGCGCCGGGCATCAGCAGGTCTTATGAAGGTAGAAGAAAATCCTCTTTGCCGCGCTCGCGCATCTTTCATATTTTCAGAAAGCTTGCTGGTCGGCGGCCTGCATGAGCGCGGTCCGCTCAGAGGCCGAGGGGCCCATGGGCTTTTGAGGAGAGCGGTACATGGCAAAGCTTTCGGGACGAACAGCATTCGTAACCGGCGCATCGTCGGGCGTCGGCCTCGCTGCGGCTCGCCATCTGGTCGACCAGGGAGCTCGGGTGGCGATTTCAGCCCGTCGGGTCGATATTCTTCGCCATATCGCATCAGAAGCGCCTGACAGTTTCATCGTTGTCCAGACCGACGTAGCCGACGCTGGAAGCGTTGACAACGCGATTGACCATTCCTGGCAGGAACTCGGGCATATAGATTATGTCATCCACGCCGCCGGGATCGTCACGCCAGCGGCAATGGCCGATCTGACCCCGGCGGTTTGGAAGCAGCACATCGATATCAACCTCACGGGCTCCTATAACGTCCTGAGAACGGTGGCGATGAAAATGAGACAGCGAGGTGAAGGGAGCATCGTATCGATTGCTTCCGACCTTTCGTTCAAAGGGCTCGCGAACTACGCACACTACTGCGCGTCGAAAGCGGGACTGGCAGGACTCACGAAGGCCCTGGCGCTTGAACTCGCACCGAGCGTCCGGGTAAACTGCGTTTGTCCTGGTCCAATCGATACCCCGATGATGGATTCCGAGCTTGGGTGGTTCGGTGGCTCTGACGAAGTGCGGGCCGTGGCCGTTGCCGCTGTTCCGCTAAAGCGATTTTCCAGCCCAGAGGAAATTGCGGAGTTTGCAGTTTACGTGGCAGCAAATATGAGGTTCGCCACAGGGAGCATGCTGAGCATCGACGGCGGTACGACAGCGGGGTGAGCCGCCCGACGGCAACGATCGCCAACATGTTCATTGCTAAAAGTCATTCTCCTCCCAGCATGCAAGCCTGGCAGCGGAGGGGGTCAGGCGCTGACCCATAAGACTACGACCCCTGCGATTGTGACGCAGGCTGATTAAGGCCCCTTCGATCGAGAGACGCGCCAGATGATTTCGTCGCGCCGGCGACCATGACTTCTATCTGGTGATTTCCTCGACTGTCAGGCCGCGCGCGATCAAGACCTCTTCCGCAGTACACCCCAGGCTCTTTCTCAAATCGGATATCCCCTGGACTATGTTTTCTATAGTGTTCGGCTCGCCGCGGGCTACAAGAGAAACACGGTGCAGAGACCACAGGCCCAGCGAGCGCTTTCCGATCGATCAACACTATCGCCTCGATTGCAGGCGTTTCCACGCGGCATCGATTGAAATTGAAAAGGACACGTATGGCATCGAGGCTCGTCGCGAAACAGACCACCGACGAACCGCACGACCGCCTTCACTTCCCGGACGAAGATCATGGCGGTGTGTTTAAACATGTCGTTCTCCTGAACGATGATCGGAAGATCGCCTTTGCCGTTCGGACATGCCTAGACCTCGTGCAGGAAGTGCCCGAACTTTTCGCGCTTGGTCCGAAGATAGTCGACACTATGCGACTGGGCGGCCACGATTAGGCTTCTGCGCTCCACCACGTCAATTTTCTCAGCGCGGAGTGCCTCGAGCTTGGCGGGATTGTTGGTCAGCAGGACAATGCTCGATACGCCGAGCAATCGCAGAATCGAAGCCGCGGCCGCGTAGTCTCGGCCGTCAACTGGAAAGCCGAGTTCCAGATTTGCGTCCATCGTGTCGTAACCACGATCCTGAAGTGCGTAGGCGGCGATCTTGTTTCCGATGCCGATTCCGCGACCTTCATGCCCGCGCATGTAGATGAGGCACCCGAGCCTGGCTTGTTGAAAAAATTCCAAGGCGTGCGAAAGCTGCTCACCGCAATCACATCGCAAAGATCCGAAACTTTCGCCCGTCAGGCACTCGGAGTGCACCCGCACCGGTACCTTTTGGCGGCCGAATAGATCGCCGCACGTAAGAGCGACATGCTCAACGCCCGTGCGTTTGCAAACAAACGTGGTTGCCTGGAAGTCCCCGAAGCGAGTTGGCATTTTGGAAGACGACGTCCTGTGAACGACGATCTCGTTCGCCCGCATGTGATGTATTAGATCTTCCATATTCGACAGCACCTTTGATGTCATGACAGCGATCGCGTACGTCTAAGCAAGCCGTAGGTTGCCGCTTAGAGCCATTGCGGTCGCTAGAAAAGCGCTTCCTAGACGGTCGCTGAACTCGTCTCTTCTTTGAGACCGCATTCCGGGATGCGGTATCAAGATCGCTGTTGGCGTGCCGTAAAACCGCCGTTCTGGCCGGAGCAAGAGGCCGGTAAGACGACTTCATTTTCCATTGCATCGCAAAACGAGCTTCAGTCGAAGCGCAGTAAATCCGTAGCCGCATGCGGGTTAAAGTGTTTGAAGAAGCGCCACCTTCGCCCGCTCAGCCAAGAGCTTCCGGGTTGCGTTTGCAGCCTCCCGGCCCTTGTGCACGAAGTGATCCCTGAAGAACGCGATTTGATGTTCATTCTCCTGGAAGGTATGCGGCGTGAGCACGGTGGACAGGACGGGCACGCCAGTATCGAGACTGACACGCATCATGGCGTCCAGAACGGTCCGGGCGACGAAATCGTGACGGTAGATGCCGCCATCGACGACGAACGCCGTCCCAACGACCGCGGCATATCGGTCGGTCCTGATCAGCGTCTGTGCATGCAATGGGATTTCGAGCGCGCCGGGCACATCGACGATCTCGACTTCCTCGCGGTTGCCTCCGAGCTTCTCCCACTCGTCGACGAACGATTCGACGCATCTGTCAACGATGTCCGAATGCCATCGGGCACGGATAACGGCGATCTTTTGTCCTTTCGGATCGAAAGCGATGGTCATGGGCGTCTCCATAATGTCTGTCGCACAGAAGTCATTTCTTGAGTGCTTCCGCGGCCTGCTTCGCCGCGAGGCTGACGAAGCCCTGGCGGTGCCACAAGAGGCAACGATCGGCATCTTGGTTAGGAAGAAGGATGTCGTGGATCTTCGCGATTACGATCGTGTGGCTGTATCCGTCATGCGTCTTGGCTATACGACAATCGAACGCAACAGAGGCCCCGGCTAGCAACGGGGCTCCCGTCTCCTGGAAATTCCACAATGCGCCTTCGAAGCGATCGGGGCCCTTGGCGCGTGCGAAGTGGTCGGCAAACGCCAGCATCGAGTCGGTCAAGACCGACACGCCGAGGAAACCCTGATCGATGATGGTATCGTGAGCGGAGGCGCTTTTGTTGATACAGACAATCAAGGACGGCGGATCGGCGGACAGGCTACACACAGCCGTGGCCATCAGTCCGCAAGGAACACCGTCTTTGATCGAGGTTATTGCTGTGACGGGGCCTGCGAACCGCTGCATGGCCTCGCGAAAATCCTCGGTACTGATCATGGCAGGGCAGTTCCCTAGTTGGCGTCGTGAGTGATGAAACGGGTGTTCATGTAGGCCTCTAGTGCCTCACTGCCGCCTTCGTAGCCATATCCGGAGTCCCGGACGCCGCCGTAAGGCGTTTCGGGCAGCCCAAGCCCGATGTGGTTGATAGACAACATGCCCGCCTGAACCCCTTGCGCGAGCCGTCGCGCATTAGAGGCGCTTGACGTCCAGGCGTAGGATCCGAGACCGAACGGCAGTCGGCCAGCTTCCTCGATTGCCTCGCCGAGATCGGAAAAGGACTTCACCAGAGCTACCGGGCCAAACGGCTCTTCGTTCATCGCCCTCATCTCGGTCGTCACACCCGTAAGCACGGTAGGCTCAAAGAAGAAACCGCTGTTTCCGATGCGGTGTCCTCCCGTCTCGATTTTCGCTCCCTTGCTAACTGCGTCCTCGATCAGCGACTCGACGGCGGCCCTACGGCGTTCGTTGATCAACGGGCCGACCTGGACGCCATCGGCCAGGCCGTCGCCGACCTTAAGAGCCTTCGTCTTTTTCACGAAGGAATCAACGAACTCGTCATGCACGTTGGTCTGGATTAGGAAGCGTGTTGGGGAGATACAGACCTGGCCTCCATTCCTAAATTTTGCGGCAACCAAAGCTGTCGTCGCCGCATCGATATTGGCGTCGTCTGCCACGATGACGGGGGCGTGTCCGCCAAGCTCCATCGTCACCCGCTTCATATGCAGGCCCGCCAACGAGGCAAGGTGCTTGCCAACTTGAACCGAACCCGTAAACGACACCTTGCGGATTACTGGATGCGGAACGAGGAATTCGGAAATCTCCGACGGTGTCCCGAAGACAAGGTTCACAACACCTGCGGGAACACCCGCGTCGTGGAGGCACTGGAAAAGTACCGCCGGTGCGGCAGGAGCTTCTTCCGGACCCTTTATGATGATCGAGCAGCCTGCCGAGATCGCGGGGCCAAGTTTCCGGACGATTTGGCTCATCGGAAAGTTCCACGGGGTGAAACCTACAGCCGGGCCAACCGGGTCCTTGACCGCATACTGCTGGATGCTAACGCCACGAGAAGGGATGACCCGACCATATGTCCGGCGGCCTTCTTCTGCGAACCAGTCAAGCAGGTCCGCGCAGGAGTTTACTTCTAGACGCGATTCGGAAAGTGGCTTTCCTTCGTCCGTGGTCAGAAGACGGGCGGCGTCCTCGAGACGATCACGGAGCAGGGATGCCGCGCGGCGGATGACCTTATAACGTTCGAAAGCAGACGTGGCGCTCCACGTTTTAAACCCCGAGGCGACGGCCTGGACCGCTCTTTCGAGATCCGTCCGCGATGCGTGGGCTACGTTTCCGATTACCTCTCCGTTGATCGGGTTTACGACATCCAGCGTCTTGCCCCCGGAGGCGTCGCTCCACTCTCCGCCAATGTACAGTTTGGTATTCGGATAAGCCATGTAAGTCTCCTTTTCGCAGTGCCATTGGGCCTACCTTGGAGGAGCAAGCCGCGTGCCACTCACCTAACCGGCTGAATTACAAGGCAACTTGGAGCTTAGATGACCTCCCGCTCAAACGTCTCAATTTTGTCTCAAACATGAGACGCACAAGGACGTACTCTCGTCCTTGACTTGACGCAATTTTGGATCACTAATTCGAGCAAATAAGGGAACACCAAAATGCTTGGACCAGACGATCACTTCCGTGTGATTGAGGAGGCTGTGCTGACGACTGCCGGAAGAGGCGAGTGGCGGACGGCCTCGTGGGCGCGCTGTCTTCAGGACTACAAGCTGGATCCCTCGCGCCCCAAACTGGTCGATCTCACCAATAGAGAGCTGCGCGAAGAGCAGGACACTTTCGACGCGGACGTGGCACTGGCGACAAACGAGCTCGAAGCAACGTTGATGATGATCGAGGGCGGTGGCTACAGTGCCCACATAGCCAACCGCAACGGAGTGATTATATCTGAGCGTCGCAGCAGAGATGCCGCGTTCTATTGCAGCACGGACCGGATCGGCGCGGTGTGGAGTGAGGAGGTCGGCGGTACAAACGGTATTGGGACGGCGCTAAAAAATTTAGAACCGACCGCGGTCTACCTCTCGGATCACTTTTATGCCGATCTAACCGGTCAAGCGTGCGCGACAGCTCCCTTCTTTGGGCCGGACGGCAACATACTCGGCGTCGTCAACCTTTCGACGTACAATCCGGGCGTACCCCAGTTGGCGCATCGTGTGGTATTTGGCGTCGCCCAGATCACTGCGGATCGGCTCGAGACCACATATTTTCGGAACGCGTTCCGGAAATACTACACACTAGCTGTCAGTACCGAACAACGATCGCCGACCATCTTCGCCGTCGACAGCGACTGCCGTATCGTAGGCGCGACACGGAATGCCAGACGCCTCTTCAAGCTGGAGGAATCTGCGATCGGAACGCGAACGCTCTGGGCCGTTTTTGAAAAGATCAAAGGAAATCCCCCGCTCGACTATCTGTGCGACAATCTACGCGAACTCCGGCCGCTGGGTAGCGGAAAGGTCATCGACGTGAACCTCAGGCGACCGCTATCGGTTCTGCCGGCTTCGATCACGTCGCTTGCCGCCGGCGCGACAACCAAGATTGCTAAGCCGAAGCTCGGGAAGAAGATTACCTCGCTAGCCGAGTGTGCGGGCAACGACCGCAATATGAAGCGGAACATCGATGTCCTGAGGAAGGTATTCGGCAGCGGGCTGCACATGCTGCTCCTCGGCGAAACGGGGGTTGGAAAAGACACGCTTACCCGTGCCCTGCACTACGAGAGCGAACGGGCTACGGGCCCCTTCGTTGCGTTCAACTGCTCCGCTGTCCCGGAGACGCTCATAGATAGCGAGCTTTTCGGATACAGCGGCGGCGCGTTCACCGGGGCAAGCAAGGAGGGAAATGTCGGGCGGATTGTAGAAGCGGATAAGGGTACACTTTTCCTCGATGAAATTGGGGATATGCCGCTCCCTCTGCAGACACGACTCCTGCGGTTCCTTGAAACTCAGGAGGTCATGCCGCTGGGCTCCGGCCGTGCGCGCACCGTCGATGTCCAGGTTGTCGCAGCGACCCACCAGGATCTTAACTCGAAGGTTGCTGCGGGCACATTCCGACAGGACCTCTTCTATCGCCTCGCAGGGACCATAGTGACATTGCCCGCGCTGCGTGATCGAGAAGACCTCGAAACAATCATCGGCAATTTGATGGAACAGTTTTCCGAGGATGTCGAGATTTCGTTATCGGACCGCGCTATGAAGATTTTGCTGGCCCACTCCTGGCCAGGTAATATTCGCGAGTTGCGCAACGTCCTCACGCGCGCGGCCAAGCTGGCCACCCGCGGCCTGATAGAACCGAACGACCTGATGCTTGTGCCCACTCCCGTCTCGGCCGTTCCCCCGCCTTCGTCAATGCCCACAGCGGTCACTTCGTCCGGAGAAGTGAGGGAAGTGCGAGTACGACGTCCGACGTCGCCGCTAGCCGGACGAAAGCGGCAAATGACGCCGTACAAGGCGGCGGCGGCCGAAGCCGAGAAGGTCGCGCTCGCAACTGCCATGGAACGGTTTGGCCGCGATCCCATAGCGTGCATGGAAGCACTCGGTATCAGCAGGGCCACGTTCTACCGAAAACTCAAGCAGCATGGCCTGGTTCTCGGTGAGCACGAGGATCCGTGAGGTGCGGCGCTGGCCTCGCGGCCAGCAGCGCCAATTTCAAACGGCAGCCTGAAGCGCGATCTCGATCAATATTTCGTCGGCGGCGAGATTGGACTCGACCGTAGCCCGGGCAGGAAGCGCGTCTTCCGGTATCCAGGATTCCCAGAGTGCATTCATCGGCGCAAAGTCGCGCTTGATGTTCCGGAGCCAGATCTGGGCAAAGAGTATCTTCGACTTGTCGGTGCCAGCAACACCGAGCAGGTGGTCGATCCGGTCTAGCAACTGCAGGGTCTGCCCTTCGATACCCTGGGAGCGGTCAGTCGGGACCTGCCCGGTGACATACGCAATGCCATTGTGGACGAGCACGTGGCTCAGACGTTTGCCGTTGGGTTCAAAGCGGTGAATGGTCATAGTGCTCTCCAATTCTGTATCAACGGGTCCCGACACGCATTCCCATGACGCGTGGCAAGTTCGAGATCGCTTGGGCGATAAGCGGCTGGCGGCGACCAGCGTCCTCGGCGTCTTCACAACGGACGATGGCATCGCGCACCATCGTGCCGCCCACAAAGCGGAATGGCTCGATCGGGAAGGTCATCCGATTTCGCGAGCAGAAAGCCGACGTCGTCCATTCGTCTTTCTGGTTCAAGATGAGGGACGAAAGGCATTCCCCGGCGATAACCGTGGCATTGACGCCATGCCCCGAGTAACCGGAACCGTAGTGGATCCGGCTTCCCTGCAACGTGCCGAAATAGGGGAGGCGGTCCGAAGTGACTTCAATCGGATATCCCCAACTCGTGGCCACGCCGCCACTCATACCGGGAAAGAACCGTTGGAGCCCGATAGCTGCCCGTCGAGCGCTTGCCCCGTCATTGCGTAACTTCTCCGAGTTGTGCGCGCTTCCCCATTCAAGCGGTCCAGAACCCGATCCCATAAGAACCCGCCCGTCGTTCGTCCGTCGGAAATAGTGCGTGAACATGCGGAGGTCCGCGAGCCCGCGCGCCTTTCGATAATTGATGCTTTCTAAATATTCGGGATCGGGATCAGACATCACTGGAAAGCTGGAGAAAAGCGTGGTTGACTTGGCAACCGGGCTCAGTCCCATCGTTCCAGTATACGTGGCGAGTACAACATCGCGCGCGGTCACTGCACCGCGGTCCGTTTCAACGAAATTCACGGATCCCTTTTGGACACGCCGTACGGGGGAATTCTCGAAAATCGATATTCCTGCGTCCAACGCAGCCTGACGCAACTCATGGACCAATCGTCCCGGGTTTACCGTTGCGCCTTCTGTAAACAACAGCCCTTCTAGGAACCTCGGCGAGTTACAGAGTTCTCTGAGTTCCCCTTGCGGCAATTGACGGAGAGTGTCACCCAAGCCCAGGTCTCGTGCGGTGCGGACAAACTCGCGGATTTTCTTTACCTGAGCGGGCGAGGTGGCGACGCGTAGATACCCCTCTTCGACCCACCATACGTCCCGTCTATGTGCCGTGGCGAATTTTCGAAGACGACCCTGAGCCACGGTACCCAGACGCGCAGCTTCGATGCTCTTGTCGGCGCCGAAGATCGGTAAAAGGGTAGGGAGCGCCCCCCAGTATCCATGGACGTTGCCCCCATTTCGAGAGCTCGCCCCATCGCCGCATCGATATGCGTCGAGGATGGCGACCCGAAGCTGAGGATTTCGCTCTTTCAATATGAGCGCCGTCCAGAGGCCAGTAAAACCGCCTCCAACGATGGCGACATCGACGTCCATCCTCGATGTCAGCGGCGGTTGCCTTGGCGTACCGAAAAGACTGCGGACGTCCTTCTGCCACCACGAGAACTCCCGCTCAACATCTGAGCGAACTGCTGCCAGCAAGTCCATGACCAAACTCCAGCTCTCAAGCGGCCGAAAACTTGTTGCCACGGATGAAATCCGCTGCCCGCTCACCCACCATGATCGCCGGCGCGTTCAGGTTTCCAGACGGAACGCGGGGGAGGATCGAAGTGTCTGCAACGCGCAGCCCCTCGATGCCGCGAACTCGGAGCTGGGTGTCTACGACGGCCATGTCATCAGTCCCCATCTTGCACGCGCCCGATGGGTGAAGAGCGCCTTGCCCCGTTGCTCGGACGAACTCCATACGCTCGGCCTTCGTCTTCAGAATGCCTCCAGGGCGGAACGGGTGTGACACGTACTTAGAAAGTGACCTTTGCTGGAGGATTTCCTGGCCGATGCGAACACCTTCCGCGAGGCATTCCACATCATACTCCTCGGCGCAGTAGCGGGGATCGACAGCCGGAAAGACGTTCGGATCAGCGCTGCGGAGCTTGACGAAGCCCCGCGACCGAGGACGCGACTGGTAGACGTTCGTCGTGCATCCGTTGCCACTCGGAGTGGAGTCGGACCCTTCTTCGACGCCCGCTCCCGGCAGGAAGTGGTACTGGAGGGTCGGCAGCTTGTCGTCTTCCGCTCCGTACCAGCAAAGCCCCCCTTCGCAGACGTTTGACGTGACGGGACCGTTCCGGAACAAGGCGTATTGCAGCCCCGCCCAGGCCTGCCAGCGTAGTTTTTTGTATTTGTCGTAGCTATGAGCACCCGTCAACTCGTAGATCAGGAACATGTCGAAATGGTCCTGAAGGTTCTGGCCGACACCCGGAAGGTCATGCTTCACGTCAACGCCGATCTCCTTGAGATGATCGGCTGGGCCAATGCCCGAAAGAAGCAACAGATGTGGCGAACCAATGGCACCGGAGCATACCACTACCTCCTGTGAGGCCATCGCCCGCGTCACCTGACCTTTATGAAAGTACTCGACGCCGACGGCGCGGTTGTTCTCGATAATGATCCGGAGGGCCTTGGTCTTGGTTTGAACCGTGAGGTTTTTACGCTTGCGCGCGGGCTTGAGGTACGCCGCAGCGGCGCTGCAACGGAGTCCGTCCTTCATCGTGACCTGGTAGAAACCGACACCGGCCTGGTCACCAGAGTTGAAGTCGGGATTGAAGTTGATGCCTAGTTCCTGTGCCGCCCGCACCCATGCCTTCGTGAGGTAATGCGTGTGGCGTTGGTCGGATACACTGAGCGGACCTTCGGTCCCGTGGACATCTCCGGAAAATCGCTCGTTGCTTTCCGCCTTCTTGAAATACGGAAGCACGTCGTCGTAGCCCCAGCCCGTGCAGCCGTCGGCTTCCCACTGATTGTAGTCGCTGGGAATTCCGCGCATGTAGACCATTGCGTTGACAGAGCTTCCGCCACCCAGAACCCGCCCCTGCACAAACTCGGGAGTAACCCCGCCCTGATGATGCTGCGGTTCGAGCTTGTAGCGGGTGAGCATGTTACTCTTCGAAGTCTTATAATACGTCACCGGAAGATGAATATAAGGGCTCCAGTCGCGGTCGCCCTGCTCGAGAAGCAAAACCTTGCTGTCAAAGTCTTCGCTAAGCCGTGACGCGATAGTACAACCCGCCGAGCCGCCACCGACGACAATATAATCGTACATTTTGAGATCCTATAAATTTCTGCTTCAGCTCGCGAGAACGACGACCGACGCCGGGTCCCAACGCAAGGACACCGGGCTACCGACGCCGAAACGAATTCCGGCTGCTGCGCGATGCTCCTGACATTTCAGTAGTGCCCCCGTCTCGTGACGGACCTTGTACACAACCCGGCTGCCGATGAAGACGACATCTTCCACATTGCCTTCCACCCGGTTCACCGTTTCGGAATGCCCGTCGGATGCGGCGATGCTGATCGCCTCCGGCCGGATAGAGACGTGCACGGGTGTGCCCGCGCGCAGGCTGCTCGCTGCAACCTGCGCGGCCCCGATTGGCAGTTCGACCAGAGCGCCGGACGCGTCCGACGACTTGACCTTCCCATCGAGAAGATTGGTGTCCCCGAAGAACTTCGCGCAGAACAACGTCTTGGGCGCGCCATACATCTCGTCCGGCGTTCCGATTTGCTCGATGGTACCCTTGTTCATGAGCACTACGCGGTCCGACAGGATCATCGCCTCATCCTGGTCGTGCGTAACGTAGATGAACGTAGTCCCGGTTTCGGTGTGAATACGCTTGAGCTCGTCGAGCATGTGATGGCGAATCTTGAGGTCGAGCGCCGCAAGAGGTTCATCAAGCAAGAGAACCGAGGGCTTGTTCACCAGCGCACGCGCCAACGCCACGCGCTGGGCTTGACCACCGCTTATCTCGCCGATCCACCTGCTGGAGAACTCCTCGAGCTGTACCAGCTTCAACATGGCCGTCACCTGGTCGTTCACCTGCGACTTGGGAACGCCTTTCAGGCGAAGGCCAAAAGCGACGTTGTCGAAGACATCAAGGTGGGGGAAAAGCGCGTAGCGCTGGAAAACCATGTTGACTGGCCGTTTCTCGGGCGGCACTCGCGTTACATCTCGTCCGGAAATCACAACGTCGCCAGATGTCGCGTCCTCGAAACCCGCAACGATCCTCATGAGGGTCGACTTTCCGCAGCCGCTCGGCCCAAGCAAGGTGAGGATTTCCCCCTTTTTTACGGTCAGGTTTATGTTTTCTAAAGCTGTAAAGATGCCGAAGGACTTGGTGATATTGTTCAACTCGACAATGTTCTGAGACATGACGATCCCCTTATTCATTCGTGTCGCGCGCGGCGACAGCTCGTTTTCTTTGAAGCCAGAGAGTGAAACCGCCCGCTGCCAGAACGGCAATTGAAAGTGCCAACGCGATAACGCTGGCAGCATTGATCGAGGGATCGACGGTGCGCCGCATCATCGACCAGATGTAAAGCGGAAGCGTCGTGTCATTGCCGCTCACGAAAACCGTGACAATGAACTCGTCGAACGAAAGGGCGAACGAGAGGATGGCCGCTCCGGCAATGGTGGGCGCGAGGATTGGAATGGTCACCATTCGGAAGGTCTGGAACTGCGAGGCTCCGAGATCGCGAGCAGCTTCTTCCAGCGACTGGTCGAAATAGTTGACGCGCGAGCGCATAGTCTCCACGAAGAACGGCAGTGTGCAGAGAACGTGAGCGATCGTGACCGTAATGAGCGACCGCGCGAGCCCGATCTGAGCAAACAGCGTTACGAGCGCGATACCAATAAAGAGACCCGGTAGACCGATCGGGGCGAAATTCAGCCACTCGAATGCGGATTTGTGGTTACGCCTCATCCGGATGAGCGCTAAGGCCGCCATCGTTCCTAGTATCGTGGTCACGGCGGCGGTAAAGAACCCTACCTTTAGACTGTTGAGAAGCGATGCCACGAAGTCAGGCTTCGAAACCAGTAGTTCGTACCACCGCAGACTAAGCCCCTGCAGGGGGAATGTCAGGGCGGGACTCGCGTGAAAGCTGAACAGGATGATGATCGCGATCGGGGCGAACAGGAAGAATAGGTAAGCAGAGAGATAAGCCCGTAGCATATCGATCACCCGTGATAGCGCCGGCCAGGCGCGAGCTTTAGAATCTTCAGCGTCATAGTGAACACGATGTAGACGCCGATGAAGGTTGCCAAGAGCGTGAAGGCCATGGCTGATCCCAGCGGCCAGTTTCCGGCGCTGCGGAACTGATTGGCAATGAGGAGACCGCTGGTTACACCGTCTCTGCCGCCAAGTAGCTGCGGAGTGATGTAGTCGCCAGCGGCAAGGATAAACGTGAACATGAACGAGCCGACGATCCCTTTGTAAGCCATGGGCATGATGACCTTCACGAACACCCCAGCCTTCGTGGCGCCGAGATCGCGAGCAGCATCCAAGTAGTCCTGTTTGACGTCGCGTAGGGACGCGACGAGTATGAGGAGAGAGAACGGCAGCATGATGTGGATCAGCGTCAGGACCGACGCAAACGGGCTGAAGAGGATGACCTCGAGCGGCTGCGAAATTATCCCGCTACCCATGAGCAGCGAGTTGATCACGCCGTTTGTGCCGAGAATCGTCCGCCAAGCATAGACGCGGACCAGATAGCTGGAAAACCAGGACAGCAGCACCAGATACATGATGATGTTGCTTCTGGTCCTGTAGACAAGGAAGTAAGCCACCGGAAAGCTGAGGATCACGGAGAAAGTCGCGGTGAAGAAGCCGTTCTTCATTCCGACCCAAGTCGCTTGCCAGAAGCCAGCCGCAGACAAAATCCTGGCATAGTTGTCGAGATTCCAAACGGGTTCGATCACAAAGGAACGAGCCGTGAAAAAGCTCGTCACGAATAGGAGGACCACCGGTAAGATGAAGAAAACGAGCAGAAATCCGAACGGCAGACCTGCGAGTGCGAAACCCGGCGCGAGGCTGAACCCGGACGATCGCGGGGTGACCGCATTGTGCTTCTCGACGTAGTCAGCGGCAGTCGCCATGAGCGTACATCCTGTTATGTAAGAAAGATATCATAGCGCACTGATGAGCGGGCCAGCGGTAATTGTCCCGCTGGCCCGGGACATCAAAAGCCCGCGCGGAAGTCGGCCCAGACCTGCAGCCAGTCGTCGTATGTCGCGAACTCTGTAGAGGTCCGCGGCGGTTGACCGTACACCTTCATCGTCTTGAACTGTTGGTCGAAGTTGTCGTAGTCGAAAAGAGCTTTCGTACCCGCGTCCATCAAGGCGGGCGCCTTTTTGGAAACAGCTGCTGCGACGGCGGTCTTCGAAATGGATGCCTGGATTTCCGGCTCAAGTGCCTCATTGATGAAGGCGTGGGCGGTCTCGATGTTCTCGGCGGTCTTGGGAATAAACCAAGCGTCCGCCCAAACGGCTGCGCCCTCCTTCGGGTAGACCGCAACCGTCTTGACGTTCTGTTTGGCCGTTTCGAGCGGAACGGCGCTCCAGACACAGAAGCATGCGGCGATTTCACCGGAGGCGAAAAGCGAGATGACGTCGCCGTTCGACGAGGCGAAAACCTTCGTCTGATCGCGGTAGGGCTTTAGCTTCTCGAAGCAATCGCCAAGCTCGTCCTTCGTCAAGTTCGGGAACTTTTCTCCGTAGCCGGTGACCTTCGCGATCTGGGGCCAAACGGTGAGCGGATTGTCGAGAAACGCAAGTTTCCCGGTGAGTTCCGGACGGAGGAGGTCCTCGTAGCTTTTCACTTCGAAGCCGGTCAGTTCCGGATTGACGACGATCGTGTCCAGACCCCAGACCCAAGGCATGGCCCAGTTCTTGCCATCCCAGTACCACATGTCACCCTCGTAGAACGGGGCGTAGATGTCGTCCTTATTGTAGTTGGGGATCTTGGAGACATCCAGCTCCGTAAGGACACCCAGCTCATTGTAGATCGCGTTGTAGCCGTTGGAGTACTCGGCGAGGTCGAGGCGAACGGCGTTGCTTCCGACGATCTTTGCGGTGACGTCATCTTGGTTGCTCATGATGGCAGCGCGCATGGTGATGTTGTTAGCCTTGCGCCATTCCGCGGTCTCGGTCTCGAGCGTATAGCCTTCCCAGGCCATCACTTCGAGGTTGCCACCGACGGCGGCACGTGCCTGGGGTACCCAGGCTCCAAGCGTGGCACCGGCTGCAATGGCAGCCGTACCCAGCATGAAGCTGCGGCGGGCGAGCATTACCTCGTTAAAAAGATCTGCGGTTCGGGCGGACGTGATTTCTTTCTTGTTGTGGTCTTCATGCTTCATAACAGGGCTCCCAGTTCGAATAGGTGAAGAGTGAATATTCCCGTGAAATTTTCTTATTAGTGGCCACGCGGCCCGGGCCGCGTGGCTGGACTGCAGGACGCGTTACTCGGCTGCAGCGAGCGTGCCCACGTGTTGACGCAGCTTTGGCATGACGTCGGTCGAGAGGAGTTCCATGGAGCGCTTGTGGATGGCGGGGCGGTCCCAGTCCTTCTGGGTCATCATGAGAGAGCCAAACGGACCGCCAACTTCGTCGACGAAGGCAACGAGCTTGTCGAGAACTGTTTTCGGAGAGCCCGAGAGCACCATCCAGTCGAGGCAGTTCTGCACCGTGATGTCGCTGTCCAACGTGTTCATCGAAGGCTTGAGCACGCCGAGGAGCTTGAACGCCTTCATATCTTCCACGATGTACTCGTAGTACCAGCGGTAGGAAGACGTGCCCTCGGCGAGGTAGTCGGCCGCTTCCTGATCGCTGTCGGTCACGAGCAGCGAACGTGCGATACGCCACTTGTTGCGGTCAGGGCGACGGCCGGCCTTTTCGCAGCCCACGACGTACTGTTCCCAATGGGTTTTGACGTTGGCGACCGGGGTAAAGTTGGCAGAGACGATGCTCCAGCCGTTTTCGCCCGCCTGGCGCGCGCTGCTTGAAGATGGGCTCATCACCGAGATCGCCAGCTCGGGGAACGGCTGCTGATACGGCTTAAGCATCGGACCGAAACCGAGGCTGGGAATGAGCGTATTCTCGATAACCACGTCCCAGTATTTGCCCTTGATGTTGTAGGGCGGGTTCTGCGACCAGATCTGGTGCATGATCTTGATGGATTCGGTGGTCATTTCGGCGCGGTTCTTTTCCTGCGTGCCGAACAGTTCCATATCGGTCACGAGACCGCCCGGGCCAACGCCCATGATGAAACGGCCTTCCGAGAGATGGTCGAATTGTGCGATCTGGCCGGCGAGACGTGCCGGATGGTGCTGCGGTAGGTTCAGGACCCCCGTGGCGAACTTGATCTGCTTCGTCGCATGGATCAGCGTACCGAAAAATTGAAGCGGGTCGGCAATCGGTTCGCAGGAGCAGCTAATGTGCTCGCCAACCCAAACTTCCGAGAAGCCGAGACGGTCGGCGAGGATCACTGCTTCACGATCCTGTTTCAGGAGTTCAGTGAAGTTGCGCCGCTGATCGTGCAGGGGCATCATAAATAGACCGAGGTCCATTTGGTATCTCCTCTAGAATTGAGATCGGCCTGTCCGATCCTCGCATATTCATGAGCAAGCGATATGCCACGCTGGAAATAGCTGCGGAATCAGTACGTTAACGAACAAACCTGACGAGTCTCACTTTTCCAGTGCGGTCTCAGGTTTGAGTTTCAATATTGAGAGCGCTTAGTCTTGAGACAGTCTTACGGACGAAATAACGGGGCCCGACATACGCCAGGCCCCGGTTTGTTCAAGCTGTCCTGCGACCGCTGGAGGTCGGCGTCTGCTGAACCAATTCCGCAACGAGTTCCGCCGTCGCCGCTGACAGCGTCCAACCAAGATGACCGTGTCCGGTGTTGTAGAAAACGTTGGGACGGCAGCCCTTTTTTATCCGTGGCATCATGTTCGGCATCATGGGGCGAAGGCCCGCCCAAGGCACGACGCGGGATGTCGAGGCCTCTGGAAAGAGCGTGCGCACCCAATCTACCAAGGGTTTGATGCGATCATGTCTAATATCGCGATTGATACCGTTGAACTCCGCCGTACCGGCGACTCGGAACCGGTCGTTTCCAAGACGGCTCGTGACGATCTTTGCCCGGTCGTCGAGTAGGCTGACCCAGGGAGCGCCGTTCTGGCTTCGCTCGTCATCGAGATGAACCGTGATCGAGTAGCCTTTTACCGGATAGACATTTATTCGATCGCCGAGCATCCCAGCGATTTTCCTGCTGCCGACGCCAGCACATACAACCACGCCGTCAGCCGTCAGGACGTTGCTTGAGCTTCCAGGGTTTTCGGCAGGCTTCCAGTAAACAGTCGTGCTTTCTCCGGATTCTACCCGTTGGATTTCCGTGTCGAAAAGGAAATTCACGCCGCGTTTCATACATGCCTTGGCAAGGCCGCGCGTGAATTTGTGGATGTCTCCTGTGGAATCCGACGGCGTAAAGAAGCCGCCGTAGAAATTACCGACCAACGCGGGTTCGATCGCCTTGATTTCCTCTTGCGATACGGATCTCCGGTCCAGGCCGCCCTCGGTCAGCATCGCGTTCACCTTGCCGGCATAATCAAAGCTCGGTTTGTCATAGTAGACATGGAGGATGCCCCGCTTTTCGAGGTCGAACTCAATCTTCTCGCGATCGGCTATTTCGAACATGTGCTGACGCGCAGCGATTGCGAGCCGCGTAGTCTCGATCGTATTGGTGCGATATCCGCCTATGCCCCCCACAAATTCCCCCATCCAGGAATATTTGTGCCAGCTCGGGGTAGGGTTCATGAGAAGCGGCGCGTCGCTTTTGAGCATCCATTTGATGCCTTTCAAGACCGTAGACCAATGATTCCAGACCTCAGCATTGCTTGCAGAAAGCTGTCCGCCATTGGCAAACGAGGTCTCCATCGCGGGATAACGATTGCGGTCGATAACGGTAACGTCGAAACCGCGGCGTGAAAGCGCGTAAGCAGTTGTCACGCCGGTAATACCGGCGCCTAATACAGCGATATGGGGCACTTTTGTCTCCAACAGTTGGTGCCGGGGCTTCGCCAGCCCCATAGCCCCCAATCTGTCTTTTTACCTGAGAGCTTTTCCCCACGGGGGTCCCCTTCGGTGGACGCGAGCGCCTCTCTCCAGATCGTTCAAACTGTGCAGTCTTGGTTGCCTGAGAGTTTCCTGGGGGGTTGCTCCTTCGGCGTGGCGTCGGTGCCATCTCTCCTGCACGGCCTTCGAACACCCTTAGGGTACTCACATGTTTGGATCTTGCGCAAGTCCTTCGTATCGGAAATTATTAAATTGGCACACAAATTGCATCTACATAACAAATAACCTTAAAGGATTGATTATGCGTGATTTTTCCGTATACGTGGAAAACGCCGTGCCGCCCGGGTCCCCCTACTTCGTCTCGGAACCCGCTGTTCTCAAGGCTTTAGGAGCGGTAGCGGGATTTGCAGAAGTGCGATCATTCAACGCTCAATTTCCCGACTACCAGGCGCTAGAAGCCGCAGACTATTTCGTCGGCTCCGGATTCGATACCGCGCGCCTCAAAGTCCACGGCAAGCGCCTGCGTGTGGTTCATTGCACAAGTGCTGGCGTCGAGAAGTATATGCCGCTCGACTGGCTTCCGAACGGAGCGGTCCTGACAAACAGCAGCGGCGTACACGCGAAGAAGGGCGGCGCTTTCGGCTTAATGACCGTTCTCATGTTGTGCGAGGGCGTGCCGCGACACATTCAAAATCAGCGGCTCCATCGCTGGGACAATCGCCTCGCGACGGGGATCGATACGAAGACCATAGTCTTCGTAGGTTTTGGAGCGCTCGGCACCGCGATTGCGGACCGTTTGCGCCCGTTCGGCCCGCGGATTGTAGCAGTCACCCGTTCAGGTAAGACCAGTCCATCGGCCGATGAGGTATTCACCGTCGCAGATCTTGACCAGGCGCTTACCCTGGCCGACTGCCTTGTCGTCAGCTGCCCTCTCACTGCCTCGACCAAGGGGCTCATCGGTGAAAAGCAACTGGCCCTGATGAAACCAGGCGCGTCTTTGTTCAACATCGCGCGAGGTCCTCTCGTCGATACGGGGCCCCTCATCAGGGCGCTCGTCGATGGCCGTCTGAGCGGTGCTGCGCTGGACGTCTTCGACGAGGAACCCCTGTCGGCCGACAGTCAGCTGTGGGATGTACCCAACCTGATCATCTTCCCGCATATTTCCTGTGACGACGCCGACGGATACGTCGACCGTTGCCTTTCGATCTTCGCTGACAACATTGGCAGGGACCTGCGTGGCGAACCCTTACGGAATCGTGTCGATGCGACCGCAGGATACTAACCCCTAGGAGAATATGATGACCGATTCCTATCTCGAAGCACTTGTCCTATCGCACGCAGGTGCGTTGGACGCTTTGGCTGCGGCGGTTTCGAAAGCCGCGGAAATCTCGGTTCCGCAGTGCATTTGTATCGTTGACGCCAGCGGCGAGACGATCGCCAGTCTCCGTATGGACGGAGCAAAATACCTAAGCATGCAGACAGCGAAGGCTAAGGCCCGCACATCGGCGTCCATCCGCAATAAGACAGGCGGCATGACACCCGAATTCAGCATTGCCGCCGGAATTGCCACTGGCGGCGGCGTCACAAATCTGCCCGGCGGTCTGCCGATCAAGTTCAGCGGCAAGCTGGCGGGTGCAATAGGAGTGGGCTCCGGCACTGGAGATCAGGACATCGAAGTCGGCAGGGCTGCTCTTGCGGCTATAGGGGCCGACCCCGTCGAATGAACCGTCGCGCGGGCCGGGTGTCTACCGCCCCGCGCGTTCGAAGGAGGCGAACATGCTTGCACTTGAAGAAACGGACTTGCTGGTTCCCGAAGAATGCGCCCACCACCATGGATACGCAACCACCCTCGCAGAACAGGTGGAAGTTCGAGGTGTGGTCGTTCATGGCGCTAAGCTCGGACGTGCAATCGGCTTCCCGACGGCGAACATGAAGCTGGGCGGATGCTGTAGGCTCGCGCCAGGGATTTATGCGGTGCGATTTCGGGATGGCTTCGGAACCGTTCGCAATGGTGTCGCCAGCTTTGGCCGGCGGCCGACAGTCGTCGACGACGGCGAGTTGCTATTGGAGACGTATGTCCTCGATTACGCCGGCGATCTTTACGGCCAGACATGTCAGGTGACATTCATCGAGTATTTGCGTCCCGAGACAAAGTTCGACGGTCTTGAGGCAATGGTCCAGCAGATCGATCTGGACGTGGTGATGGCCAGGGAGGTTCTGCGGAAAAGAAAAATCTCGCTGGGGGATGAGATTACGGCACGGGGCCGCAAAAAATGAAATATCACCAGATCGAGGCATTCTACCAAGTGATGTTGACTGGCAGCATCTCGAAGGCCGCGAAGAATCTCGGTCGCACTCAACCTGCCGTGAGTATGACGATAGCGACACTTGAAGAGCAGCTGACAACCACGCTGTTTGACCGACACGCAGGACGAATATCACCGCGCGCCGAGGCAGAGGTGCTATTCCAGCAGGTGAGCCCGGTGATGGCTCAATTGAACGACATACGTCACCATTTCGGCCGCCTTACCTCAATCGAGGTACCAAGGATATCGATCATATCCTCCGGGAATGCGGGAACCCACCTTGTTCCAACCGCAATTTCCAAGATTGCGGCTGGGGGACAGCAGTTTCGTCTCATGATCGGGACCTCTGCCTCCATCGTATCGGAGATGGAAAACCAACTTCACGACATCGCGTTGACCGATGAGGGGGCGTTCGAAGTGTTGACGAATTCACCGCTGTTCGAGGTCGAGGTCTTCAACATTCCCGTTTACGCCGTCTCGCCACGCGGTCTGATCTCGACGCAAGGCGATACCCTGCTGACTGAGGAGATCAAAGGCTACAACGTCTGTACGCTTTACGAGGAGAATCGATCCAGTCGACAGATTCGGTCGAAAATCGCGCCCCCCAAGGTGGAATTTTCCAACTTCTTCCCGATGGCATGTTTTGCCATTTCGAACGGCGGCGTTGCGGTGGTCGACAATATCACGTGCGGCGCTATGAGAGCACTCACCAACGGGAGCCTGGATGTCGTATACCACCGGATATCCGACGCATCTCCGTCCCACTACTATCTGATCCGTCCGAAATATCGACCGAGGTCGAAAGTGGCGGACAAATGCTACGGCAGCCTCAAGACGGCCTTGCTGTCATACGAGGACATCTCCCGACCCGATCGGACCTAAAGCTCTCCGCGCGCCTGGTCATAAGCTTCACTCATGGAGGCATAAAACCTTCGGTTTTGCTGTCGATTTCGCAATGCGGGATGACTGTAGTGCGCTCGGCGGCGCACTTGTGCGGATTGACGCAGCAAGAGCCTCGCTGCCCCACAAAACTCGTTGACGGGCCGGGATTCGGACACAGTCACCATCTGGGCAACAACCATGAAAATCTTTAAACACATAGCGTCGGCGGCACTCTCCGCTGCGATGTCCGTCGGCGTGTCCTTCTCCGCCTCGGCCTGCCCTTTCATCGATCCAGGAGAAAGGCGTCTTCACGGTCGCGACTGAAACGGCCGACGCGCCGTTCGATTTCGTCCAGGACGGTAAGATCGTCGGTTACACTCCGGACGTGATCCCCATAAGTGCCGCTGATATCCCCATAAGAACTTCAATTTTGCGAAAGTTCCGATGTTGGGTGATGAATTGGTTGCCGCCGGAGCAGGCGAGCAGACAGGGGCGAAAGCCTCTTCTGGACATGAGCGTTCCGATTAAATCTCAGTATCCAAGCCAAGGTATCTCGATACCTTGCACGAAGGAGTGCAGCCATGCGTGTAACTAATATCCGGGCGTACCGGATCCCGACCGGCGGTGTGCGCCCGGTGCTTGTCGAAGTCGTAACGGATGAGGGAGTTTCCGGTTGGGGCGAAGCTGCCGTGGCATACGGCCTCGGTGCTCGCGGTGCAGCCGGCATGGTCGCCGACTATGCCGCGCGCGTTATCGGTGCGGACCCGAACTATCCCCGCCATGTCTATCACGCGATCTACGACAACTCTTTCTGGACCAAGGGCGGCGGCGCGATCGCCTTCGCTGCGGTAAGCGCGATCGACCAGGCGCTTTGGGATATCAAGGGCAAGGCTGCAGGCGTCCCAGTCTATGACTTCTTCGGAGGCCGCTTCCAGGACACCGCACCGGTCTATGCGAACGGCTGGAACTACCATTGCAATGACGCCACCGAGTGGGCCAAGGCCGCCGAGCGCCCGCTCAAGGATGGCTACAAGATGCTCAAGAGCTATCCTCTTGCAACGCAACAGCCGGGCCGTACGCTGACCCACGTCCAGCGCCGCTCGCTTTCCGCCGACGAGTTCAAGCGCGCTATCGATCGTATTCGCCTTCTCAAGGATGTCGTCGGTGATCAGGCCGAACTGCTCATCGATCTTTCAGGTGGCGTCAATAACGACCAACTGGTTCGAATCCTCGACGTCTGCGAAGAGCTCAAGGTCTCCTGGGTCGAGGAGCCCCTTGACGCATTCAACCTCGCGGGCCTCAAAAACTTGGCCGCTCGATACAAGTTCCCGATCGCCGCCGGCGAACGCGTCTATACCCGCAACGGTTTCAAGAACCTCCTGGATTCCGGCGCTATCGACGTTGTCATGCCGGACGTTGGCAATTGCGGGGGCGTGTTCGAACTGGTCCAGATCGCAGCGATGGCAGAGGCATACAACGCACGAATGTCTCCTCATAACTGCGCGTCGTCTCTCTGTACGGCCGCTACGCTTCAGGTCTGGGCCGCTTGCGCCAATGCAATGGACCTCGAAATCTATCCTTACCTGCCGGAGTCCCAGGGCTACGTTCAGGTTCTGAAGAATGCTCCCGAAGACCGCATCAAAAACGGCTTACTGGAAGTCGGATCCGATCCGGGCCTCGGCGCGGACGTCGATACCGAACGCCTCAAGCCATATTGCTGCTACGACTACCTCGAAGAAGCCGCTTAATGAAAAACATCCTCGGTCTCGGGGCGACCAGCGTCGTCCCGAGGTCCAGGATGACCGAGCGCCGCCTGACTTACCGAGACAACTTCGGTCCGATTCCTGACCTTCAATTTCTTGAAGACCGTCTTTAGATGCCACTTCACGGTTTCGAGGCCAATTTTGAGATCCGATGCGATTTCCTTGTTGGTCATACCGTGCTGCACACGACTAACCACCTCGCGTTCCCGCAGTGTCAAGGATGATGTCCCGAACGGTTCATTGTATCCATGTTGGCGCTCGACCTGAACCGTTGCCAGAGCAGCTGCCAGCCTGTGGAGATAATCCGTCGAAACTCGCTTGCTGTTATGGTTCTGCAAGAAGGCGATTACTGATTGCGTCAGTGTGATTGCCCCTGCACCGCAGTCAATGAACGGGCGGATGACATCTCCAATCTCGCTTTGCGCAAGAAGGCTGGTCATCAATTCCATTGCCACGCCACGTCTGCCTATCGCTAGTAACGAAACGGCGTACTCGATCCCCGCTTCCAACTCGGCTGGCTTGTCCCAAGCGAAGCTATGCATCTGAAGCTGGAAAATTTCAGCTGCCTGATGAGGCTTGTTCTCAGCGATGAGGAGCCGAGCCTCGCACATTCTTAGCAGTCGCCAGCCGTAAGATGTCGGCGACCTGTCCGTCGGTGGCCGGGCCTGAACCATACCTCGGAAACCCGTCATGAGAGTACGGGCTTGTGCTAGTCGAGATTGGAGTAAATTGAGCCTTATCTGTTCAGCGATGCAAACGGTTCTAAGGCGCAGCCAGTCTCGCTTTCGACCTACCGCGTCCCCGCGTTCAAGAAGTTGAGATGCCGATTTCCAGTCGCCGCGCGAGACCATGATGCGTACCAAAGTCAGATAGCAGGCGATCAGACCTTCAACAAAGCATGTTTGCTCAATGAGATCGAGGTGACCTGAAAGCAGCGACTCCGCTTCGAATAGATCGTTGCGCTGGTAGCGCACGAAGGCCAGCAGGCTGGCTGCCAGTACAGCAGGCGCGGTATCGCTCCCAGTGACCCTCTGCGCCAGGTCAAGCGCCTGCCGGAGCCGTGGTTCTGCCTCGTCGAGCCTATTCTCGGCCACGTCGCACAGAGCCAGCAGGCAGGTTCTGCAAACGACTGAGAAGGACAGCGCCGGTTGGTCAGCTTCGCTGGGCAATGGCTGCAGAGAATCGCGGGCGAGAGCGATGTTGCCGCCCATCAAGTGCCCATGAATCGTGGCATTGCCCACCACAAGAACAGACCAAGCCTGTGAAACGGAATTACGAAATTCATCAGCGAGAGCCAGTAACGTGGTGCCGTCATCCGACATATAAGCGATGAAGATCAACAGGCTTTTCCGATAGTCGGATAGCTCGTCGATAGCGGGATCGGACGGTGACGCCGCAAGCAGATTTTCGATCATGCCTGCGATCGACCTCGCGTCGTCCAGTCTCAAGCTGAGAGCATAAGCCGTGCCCGCGGCTGCCAGCAACGCGCCATCTCCCATCAGTTGGCCCACAGAAATCTGCCCCAGCCAGCCGAGCACCATGGAAAGATTGCCTTTCGCGACTTCTTCGAGCGCGCATCGTCGAGCCCATTCCAGCGCCTGAAGTGTATTTCCGGCTGAGAAGGCATGCTGTACGGCGAGTTGCCAGTTACCGTTTTGCGCGAACCACGCGCTGGCGTGGGCATTCCGCAGCTTTCCGTCTTCGTTTAGCCTTTCGTCCAAATAGGTCCGCAAGTACTGGCGAAACTGTGGATGAAGCACGAACCGCGTGCCGCCTTCATCGATGCAATTCGCGAATAGTTCACCAGACCGCAGCCGGCGAAAGAGATCTTCGATGCCTGCAGCGCCGGCCACGGTCCTACACACAGGTAAGCTCAGTTCATCGAGCATGGATGTGCGGGCCAATAGAGCTAGCTGTTGCGGTGTAAGGTCAGTTTCCACGCATTCCGCAAAAAACTCTGCAAACTCTGCGGGCAATTGTGCAAGGGCTGCCAAGGCGTCCTTAGTTCGTTTGTAGCGACCAAGCATCGTCGCGGTCATTCTCAACCCGGCCGGCCAACCGCGCGTGATGGCGGTAATGAATTCATGGTCAACGAGATCTATCGCAGCCGGATGTTTAGTATGCAGAAATCGCACCAATTCTTCCGGATCGTAGCGCAGTTGCTCATGGGAAAGTTCGAGCAGTTGGTTTGCGACACGTAGATTGGCAATCGGTATCCGGGGACGCCTTCGGCCGGAAATGACGGTGCGCAGGTGATCCGGCCCATTATCGATGAGGTGGGAAATCACTTCATCCACCCCTTCACCGCTGTCGAGACTGTAATTGTCGAACATGAGCCAAACCCGTTCCGGCAGGAGCGACATTCTCTCGATCAACGCATCGAGGCTCGCGCGCCAAGAACGCGGGTCGGCAAGCTCTTCACCGAGGATTGCCTGTTGCAACAAGCGAGAGAGCGACGATGGATCATTGTCGCGCTGGTCAAGCTCCATCCAGGCGACACGTTCTCCCTGAGTTAGCAGGACTTCACGCCATTGCCGTAATGTGACGGTTTTTCCGTAGCCAGCGGGCGCAGTGACGATTGTGACGCGCGTGCTGGATGCCGTCGTCAGGAACTGCTTTAGCCGCGGGCGCGCCATCTCTTTGAAGTTGATCGCGCGCGGTGCCAGTTTCGTGTGAGGAACCGCCGTCATCATTACCTCCCACTTCGCTTGTAGGCGTCTCTAGCGCCTGATCTAGATCCCCCCGCGCACCGTGGTCCGTTGTTTCAGGGCGCGTCTACCTCACGTCACCTATTACCTCATCTCACCCCCCCATTCGAGGGGGGGATAGCCCTTTCTAACGGTGATAGCGTTTTGAGCACGGCAAGAGGGATGGTTTGCTGGTGGGGTGGAGCACGTGTTGCTGCAGTTGATACTGGATTTTTTTTGGGCATTCTCGGCGCTGGCGCTCATCTCCCTAAGCCTCGGGCTGATTATGGGGGAGCTCAAAATTGTCAACATCGCCCAAGGGGACATGGTAATGGTCGGCGCGTATTGCATGTACGCGATGCGCGACATGCCGTTCTTGGCGGCGCTCGGGTCGACCGTCGTCATTGGCCTCTGCCTGGGCTTTATCCTTGAACGCTTTGTGCTGCGTTGGGTCTATCACCAAGGCTTCATCGCAACGTTGCTTGCGACGTGGGGGATCGGGCTGGTCCTGCAGCAACTTGTTTCAGTCGCCTTCTCCATATCCCAGAAGGGCGTCGACATGCCGGTCACGACGTCGGTCGAGGTTCTAGGTGTCACCTATCCGCTCTATCGTTTGCTTGCCGGCGCGGGGATGCTGACGATAGTCGGTCTTGTCATTCTTCTGGTCTATAAGACAAATATCGGACTGCGGATTCGCGCCTCCATCGACAATGTGGAAATGGCGTCGGTTTTCGGGATAGCGCCGCAACATGTTTTCACGCTCGTCTTCGCGATCGCGTCGGCCATGGCGCTGCTTGCGGGTGCTCTGGTTGCTCCAACGCTTTCGATCACCCCCACAATGGGATTGAGCTTCATCGCTCCGGCATTCTTTAGCGTCTTGATCGCACGGGAGGGGTCCATCCTCGGCCCAATCATCGGAGCCTCCATTGTTCAATTGCTGCTCATCATTCTGAGATGGCAATTCCAGGTGACGATCGCAGACGGAATCCTTTTTGCGCTGCTTGTGATCATCGTGACCGTCTGGCCGCGCGGAATAGCATGGAAATTCAAAAAAAGGGGAACATCACATGGAACTCAGCAAACTTGATATGATGGGCTCGAGAACTCTCTCTCGGCGTGGACTGTTGAAGGGAGCTTTCGGCGCCGCTGTGACGGCGGGCATTGGAGGAGCATGGACGGGACCGTCCCTCGCCAGCGGGTTCACGGCAGACCGCTCTTTCAAGATTGGCTTTATCGCCCCGCTCACTGGTCCGATTTCTCCCGAAGGTGAGGCGATGCGGCGTGGACTGGAACTCGGGCTGGCCAAGATCAATGCTTTGGGCGGTTTGGGCGGGAAGCCGGTCGAGATGGTCACCCAAGATAACCAGTCCCAGCCGTCCATGGCCAGCATGCTCGCCAAGAAGTTCATTCAGCAAGAAAAGGTAGATCTGATTGTTGGCACGGTAACCTACGATGAGACTACCGCGGTCCGAGGGATCGCCTCGATTTATGGCACACCCTTCGTTCAGTTAGAGGCGGGTAACTATGCAGCTGCCGGCAACAAGGCAGACAGCTGCGGCGGAAGCATGATTCCGCTTGGCGAAACCGTGCCGCAGATGGTCGATCCAATCATCCCGTTTATGACTAGTCGCTTCGGTAAGAAGTGGGCCTTCGTGGGCAGCGACTATCAGTTCCCGCGGGACTATACGGATTATGCCAAGGTGAAGCTCGTCGCAGCCGGTGGCATGGTCGTGGCAGAAGAATTTGCTCCATTGGGTACCGCAGACTGGTCGAGCGTCGTATCGAAGCTCAAGGCGGCCGCGCCCGACGTCGTGCTCTCCAGCGTTGTCGGCGGCGATGCGATCGCCTTCATCAAGGCTGCAGATAGCCTAGGCCTTCTAGCCAAGACAAAGATTACTGGAATTTCACTGCAGCCCGAATTTTATCCGGCACTGGGCAGTGCCGTTGATGGCCAGTTCACGGTGGCGAGATATACACCCGAAATCAACAACGAACGTAATGCCGAGTTCATCCGGGAGTATAAGAAGGCCCACGGCGATGGGCCAATACCGTCGGTCGCGTCAGCAGCGTTCGACTGCTGGAACTTTATCAGAGCGGCAGTTCAACGCGCCGGATCATTTGATGCAGATAAGGTTCTTAGCGCATTTGACGACCTCGAGGTGCAGTCGATCCTCAGCGAGGATGCGCTCAAGGCTGCCCCAGCATCTCGGGCGGTCGACTACCCCATGTATGTCTGCGAAATCCTCCCGGGGGGAACTTGGAAGATCGCTGAGAGTGCGGGCGTGCTGCCTTCAGGGCTGACCTGCTGATCGGCAAAGGAATTCAGTGAATTGTGCGAGCCGGTTCGGACGCACATCAGTGCGATATCCCACCCAGTCAATTGCCGGTCGTTCGAGTGTAATCGGGTAGATGAATTGGTCACCATGATGCCTAAACTAATGTCCAACGGGGGCTATGCTGCCGTGCTTGGGGCTTCGATGCTTGCCTTGGTCCCTTTTCTAATGGGCCCATTTCAGGTCGAGCTCGTGGCCTTGGCGTTGTTGTACGGTCTTTTTGCTTTCGGACTTGACATCGCATGGGGGCGAGCAGGCATCGTATCCATCGGTCAAGCGATCTTCTTCGGTTGCGGCGCCTATGGTGTCGGGTTGGCAGCCAAGTTTGGCATCTGGACTGGTTGGGGCTTTGTCGGCGCGATTTCGGTGTCCTGCGTCATTGCAGCCGCCGTGGGAGGAGCCGGGTTGCGGCGCGCTTCCAGCCCCTCGACAATGGCCGTGCTGACGCTGGCATTGGCTTTGCTCGCCGAGAAGGCAGCCATAACCTGGGTTGGCGTGACAGGTGGTAGCAACGGTCTGTTCGTCGCCCCACCCAGTGACACAAATATGTATTATTGGAGTACGCTTGGGGTCATCGCGTCGGTGGTTCTCCTCACCAAGTCATGCATCCTCGACCGCAGGCTTGGCAACCGCCTTACCGCGATCAGGCTTAACGAGCAGCGCGCCGAACATCTGGGTATCGAGATTCATTCGACTCGCGTTATCGCCTTCGTGACCGGCGCCGCCATTGCGGCGCTTGCAGGAGCGATGGCAGCCCCTCTCATCACCACCATCACTCCCGACAGAGTCGGCATCCTGTTGTCGACGCAGGCACTCGTTTGGGTGGCACTGGGCGGCAGGGGAACCTTGGTTGGACCCTTCGCTGGCGCTCTTCTTGCGGTCTACGGCCAGGACGCCCTGGCGGGTTCCGTTGGGGACTATTATCTCCTCATCCTCGGCGTCCTTTTCGTGCTCAGCGTCCTGTTCATGCCACGCGGGATCGTCGGCTTGTTTGAAAAAGGCGAGCATGTCGCTCCGGTCAAGCCACAAGACATGGGCAAGCCCGGGTTAGCTAAGGACACGGGTACAGCCGGTATTAGCCTTGAGACGCGCGATCTTGTTGTCTCTCTGGGTGGATCGACCATCATCAACAAACTCGACCTTTCTATCCGGGCTTCCGAGATCGTTTGCGTTATCGGTCCGAACGGCGCAGGCAAGAGTACCATGCTCAATGCTGTCTCCGGGCTCCTGCCATCGAGCGGCGGTTCGATCCTGTTGAAGGACAGGAACGTGACTGAAACGTCGTCGAGCACCAGAGTTCGACTCGGGCTGTCACGCACATTTCAGGTGCCAAGCTTGTTTCCGGAACTCACCGTAGGTGACCACATGATCCTTGCGCGGCAAGAGGGAGGCGCGAGCGAGGTGCAGCCGGAGCGTTACCGGAGACTGGAGAAAACCCGTTGGGACGTGCCGGTGGGAAAGCTGTCCCTTGGCGAACGCCGTATGCTCGAAATCGCCATGGCTTTGGCAAGACGACCAGATGTGCTTCTGCTTGATGAGCCGGCGGCCGGGCTCGCTCGCAATGAATCCGAACTGGTCGTCGACGACCTGAAAGAGCTACGACAAAAAACCGGCTGCGCGATTGTTTGCGTCGAACACGACATGGAACTGGTGCGGAAGCTTGCAGACAGGGTCATCTGTCTGCACCAGGGCCGGATATTGAAAGAGGGCACAATGGACCAGGTTGCCGCAGATCCTGAAGTTCGGCGCTCCTATCTCGGACAGAGGTGACAATGTTGCTCGATATCAAGGGTCTCTCAGGAGGCTATAAGGACATAGAGATTGTCAGTGAGGTGTCGTTCACGTTGCGCGAAGGCGAAACTCTTGCGCTGCTCGGGCGCAACGGAACAGGCAAAACGACACTCCTCAGGACGATTATGGGTCTCGCCGACCGAAGCCGCGGAACTATCTCAATTGACGGCGTTCCTTTGCCACCACGGTCGCCCGCAAGCTTGGCCAGGGCCGGAGTCACGTTCATCCCAGACACCCGCGGCGTCTTTCCACGCTTGACTGTCGGCGAGAACCTTCGCTTGGCCAGGATGAACGCATATCGGCCCTGCATGCTAGACGTCTTCTCCTACTTTCCTGACCTGGTGCGGCGGTCCGATCAGCTCGCTGGGACACTTTCTGGCGGCCTCCAGCAGCAGGTTGCGATTTCCCGCGCATTGATGACGGGTGCCCGGCTGATCATTATCGACGAACTCACGCAGGGACTGCAGCCATCAATTGTCGAGCTGCTTGTCGAGGTGCTTGTCTCGGTCTCGGCCCAGCAGGGCATAGCCCTTCTTCTCGTCGATCAAAATCCGAAACTGGCCATGAGCATCTGCAGGCGGGTCATGGTTTTGGATCATGGTCGTCTGGCGATCTCGGGCAACTCCTCAGAGCTTTTGGCAGATAACCGGCTGACGGACCTCCTCGTCGTCTGAATCTTGAAAAGAAATGGAGCTTAACGTGAATCCCATCGGTGCCGGAACAAGATCGGGTGTATTCCAAACAGCGACCGAGATGCTGAGCCAAATGCGCAGCGGAGCGATAAGCGCGGTCGAATTGCTCGACCAGCATCTCGATCAGGTGCGTGCCGTGAACCCCGAGATCAATGCCATCGTGGCCATCGACGAGGAAAGAGCTAGGCTCGAGGCGAGATTGGCAGACGAGGCGCGCGGACGTGGCGAGGACAAGGGCATCCTTCAAGGACTGCCTATGACAATAAAGGACGTATTCAGCGTCGCTGGTATGCCCGTAACCGGAGGTCTGCCGCATCTGTCTGGCTACATGCCAGAGAGTGACTCGGAGGTCGTCACCGCTCTTCGCAACGCTGGCGCTGTCATATTCGGTAAGTCGAACGTGCCGGAAGGCGCGGGTGATCATCAGTCCTACAATCCGATCTATGGCACCACCAACAATCCTTGGAATCTTTCCAGAACGCCCGGTGGATCGTCAGGCGGGGCCGCAGCCGCGCTTGCTGCGGGCATGACGCCTCTTGAGATCGGCAGCGACGTCGGCGGCTCGATACGATGCCCAGCGCATTTCTGCGGCGTCTACGGTCACAAATCCAGTTACGGCGTGGTGCCCGTGCAAGGCCACGTGCCGCCTGGCCCAAATACTCTGCGCAAAGCCGAAATGCTGGTCGCAGGACCGATGGCACGCGATCCCTACGATCTGGACCTTCTGTTCGACGTCATCTCGCGACCGGCGGAACGTTCGCGAACTGCCAGCCATTGGCCCCTTCCGGAACCCCGACACCAGCGGCTCGAAGATTTCCGTGTCGGGGTTTGGCTCGACGAAAGAACCTATCCGGTTGATACCGCATATGCGGACGCGATTGAGGGATTGATAAAGGATCTTGAACGGCTGGGTGTGAACGTCCGGGCCGCGCGGCCCGATGTTGATACCGACGCGTCCGCGAACACCTACTTCAACATGCTGTTTGGCGAGTTCTGCGCAAGTGCGCCACAGAAAATGTATGTTGACAGCAAGACCGCGCGCGAGGCGGTCGGCGGCAACAACGGTCGCTATGGCGAATGGATTGCCGCCGCAACGGTGCAGGATCTAAGGGCTTGGCAAGGTCATCTTGAGCATCGAGAGCAATTGAGAACGATCTGGGGTGCCTTTTTCCGCGACTGCGATGTTCTGATCTGCCCTGTCATGTCGACCGTTGCCTTTCCGCATGACCATCACGGAGCAGACCATGTTGCACAGCTCGCGCGTACAATCGATATCAGCGGCGAAAAGCGACCCTATCTTGACAATCTCAAGTGGCCGGGCTTGATCACCGTGGCAAGCCTTCCATCCACCGTCATTCCTACACGACGCTTTATCGGCGGCTTGCCTGCTGGCGTCCAAGTTGTCGGCGATTTCCTTGACGATCGCACGACTCTGCGCTTTGCTCAGTTGTTGCACGACCGGGTTGGGGGCTACGAGATGCCGGCGAGATGATCTATGTCACCGGTCCTGAGTGTTATCGCATTGGCCTCGCGGGATAGGTACATAATTCGGAGCCGTGATTGATCCAATCTTACCTCCTCCGTCTGGCCGTAGATCATGACGGCCCCCGCTCAGCTATTTGAAATCGAAGCGTGGGCGTTGACTGGAGGAGAATGCCGACGCGTCATGGCAAGTCCGGCTCGGGTGCATGCACGCTACGGCATCAGCCTCTTCGAGTAGGCCAACCATGCGCGCTCCATCGCTTCGGCGCGGATGCTCATTGGTCGGCATATAGTCGAGGTACTGATCTGGCGATACAAATCTAACGATGCCTACCTGAGTGTGCATCGCCTTCGTCACCTCGATTTACCGTCCGTGCCAATTGCCGCGTAGGGTTCGAGCAGGTCTTTTTGGGAAAGTTCGAAACGTCGACGTCCTCACTTGTGAGATCGCTGTGAGCAAGTGATGGCCCATCAGATCGATCGACCGGGATGCACGCAGCATCCCGGTCGTCAACCTTCAAAATGGATAGTGCTGATGTGGGTCTTCGATGGTGATCCAGCGAAGATCGGTGAATTCAGCAATCGCCGCCTTGCCACCGAAGCGGCCATAGCCGGAACCTTTGACCCCGCCGAAGGGCATCTGAGCTTCATCATGCACCGTCGGGCCGTTGATGTGGCAGATGCCGCTTTCGATGCGCGCAGCCACCGCCATCGCCCGCTGAACGTCGCGGCTGTAGACAGAGGCGGAGAGGCCATATTCGGTGTCGTTGGCGATGCGGACCGCCTCGTCCTCATCGCGCACACGGATGACGGGCTTGACCGGGCCAAAGCTCTCTTCGTCGTAAGCACGCATGCCCGGCTTCACATTGTCCAGCACCGTGGCCTCAACCACACTGCCGGTTCGCTTGCCGCCAGCAGCCACTTTGGCACCCTTGCCCGTCGCGTCTGAAATGAAGGCATCCATCTTCTCGGCAGCGACCGGGCTGACCAGCGAACCAAGCACGACATGGCCACGCGGATCGCCCGCCGGGAGTTTGGTGGCACGGGCGGCGAGCTTGGAAACGAATTCGTCGGCAACCTTTTCATGCACGATCAGCCGCTCGGTCGACATGCAGATCTGGCCCATATTGGCGAAGGCGCCGAAGATCGCGCCATTGACGGCGGCATCGATATCCGCGTCGTCGAGCACGATCATCGGCGCCTTGCCGCCAAGCTCGAGAAGGGCGGGCTTGAGGTTCCTGCCGCAGAGTTCGCCGATGATGCGGCCGACCTTCGTCGAGCCCGTGAAGTTGACGCGCTTGACCTCCGGCGCCAAGATCAGGGCTTCGACGACAGCAGCGGCATCTTCCGGTGCGTTGGTAATGACATTGACCACGCCGGCGGGGAAGCCGGCTTCGAGGAACGCCTTGCCGATGGTGACGTGCACGCCTGGGCAGGATTCCGAGGCTTTGAGAATTACGGTATTGCCGCAGGCAAGCGCCACGGCGAGTGCGCGCACGCCGAGAATGATCGGCGCATTCCAGGGTGCAATGCCGAGGCAAACGCCGGCCGGCTGGCGGATCGCCATCGAGAGCGTGCCGGGCTTGTCGGACGGGATAATCTCGCCCTGGATCTGAGTCGTCATAGCAGCGGCTTCACGAAGTATGCTGGCGGCCAGCATGGTGTTGAAGCCGGCCCATGCACCGGTGCCGCCTGTTTCTGCTGTCAGCAACTCCGTGAAATCGCCGACCTTTGCGGCAAGCGCATCGGCCGCCCTGTTGAGCAGCGCACGGCGCTCGCCCGGGCCTGACTTCGACCACGCCGGGAAAGCGGCCTGCGCAGCCGCGACCGCGGCCTTGACGTCGTCCAGGCCCGATGCGGGCGAGCGGGTCGCCACATTGCCGGTGAAGGGATCGATACGGTCGAACGTCCTGCCCGAAATGGCCCCGACCAATTTGCCGCCGATGATCTGTTGAATATCCATTGGTGATTCCTCTTTCACTTAAATCCAAGTACGTCGGCATTGATCGACGCTTCGAGACCGCCATCCGCGGCGAGATTGGCACCATTGATCCAGCGCGCCGCATCGGAGGCGGCGAAGAGGATCACGGGAGCGATATCGGAGGCGGTGCCCGCGCGGCCGGTGCGGCTGATGTCTGAGTCCACCTTCTCGTCGCCCAGGACATCACGGAACTGTTTAAGGATCGGCGTCTCAACCGGGCCGGGGCTCACCGCATTGACGCGGATGCAATGCTCCCTGAACAGCGGTTGATGCGCGGCAATCTGCGTCCAGAGGATCAGCAGTTCCTTGGAGAGAGGATAGCCGATCTCGTCGCGCACCTCATTATCGGCCATGACCTTTGCGATGTCAGGAAAGCCCTGGACGCCCACCATCCGTTTCGCCCGGTCGAGATTCCCGCGCCAGCCGTAGCCGGCGATGGAGGCGACATTGACTACAGCGCCGCCCTCGCGAATATTTGGCGCCAGCGTCTCGCTGAAATGCCTGAGGCCGTAGAAATTGATTGCGAGCGTGATGGCCGCGCCGCCCGTGCCAGAGACGCCGGCGACATTCAGCAAGGCATCGAAGCGCTGCGGCAACTGCCGGACGATTTCGGCGATGCCGTCCGGGTTGGAGATGTCGCCCTTGAGGAAGGCGCCGTGGGTCGTGGGCGGATCGCTGATGTCGATACCGATCACATCGGCACCCTGGGCGATGGCGAGTTCGGCGGTTCGGGCGCCTATGCCCGATGATACGCCGGTGACGACGAGGGTTTTTCCAAGCAACATGTTTTACTCCCTGATGGATTGGTTGGGGATCTCCAAACGATAGCCAACTGGCATCAGCGAAATCCCGAAACGTGTTTCGATCTCGCCCCAGAGGCCACGCGGCAGGAGCAGCGAGAAGAGAAGGGCGACAAGGCCGAGGCCAATCAGGTACCAGACGCCGAGCGCCCCGAACCAGGTCTCGATGACGAAGAAGATCACTGCGCCGAGGATCGCGCCCTCGAAGCGTCCGATGCCGCCGACCAGGACCATGAAGATCATGTAGGCCGTCCACTGGACGGAGAAATAGGTCTTGGGCTGGAAGCTCGTGGCGCTCGCCAGCCAGAGCGCACCGGCGACGCCGGTGCCGAAGGCGGCAAGAACGAAGATGATGCGCTTGGTCCTGACCACATCGATGCCGAGCGAGCCGGCCGCATCCTCATTGTCGCGAATCGCCTGGATCGCAGCTCCGATATGGCTGCGCAGCAGCGTGAAGAGGCCGATCAATAGGCCGGCCATCGCGATCAGGGCCAACCAGTAGATGATGTCGCGCCGGGCGCCAGCATCATAGGCATTGAGCGAGATTAGCGAGCGGCCGGTTTCGCCCTGGATCAGGCTGTCGAGATTGACGCAGAGATGGGTGAGCGCCGAGACGACCCACATACCGATCGCGAACTCACCGCCCTTGAGCCGTAGCATGACCAGCGACAGCGGATAGGAAACGGCTGCAACGACGAGGCTGGCGAGGATCATCGACATAAACGGATCGATATCGGATTCGGCGAGGCGGACGGTGAAGTAGGCGCCGAGGCCGAAGAAGACCTGCTGGCCGACCGAGACCAGGCCTCCATAACCCGCCAGCGCATTCCACATCGCAGCCATGATGACATAGATGAAGAGCGCCGTGAGGCGATCAACCGCGCCGGCGCCGAGCACCCCCGGCAGCACGGCGAAGCCGAGAAGCACGATGGCAGAGAGCCAGGCGGCCGTCCGCGACGCGCGGGTCCAGCGATGGACCATCGAGGGTGTGACGACGGTGCTCATGCGGTACCTCCTTGAGCGGTCCGCCTCGCCAGGAGGCGCGCGGGCAGCGACAGCAGATCCGGGAAGATCAGCCTCGTGAACACGATGATCAGGAACACGGCATGGCCCGCGATCAGGAAGCCGAGCGGGTGGAGCGAGGCGCCGAATGTCTGGGCGATGCCGAGGATGATGCCACCGGCCAGCGTACCCCAGAGCGAGCCCGCACCGCCGATGACGGCCGCCTCGAAGGCAAAGAGAAGCTGCGGCGCGCCGGAATAGGGTTCGAAGGTGGCGCGCATGGCAAGGAACATGCCGGCGATGGTGACGGTCACCAGCGTGATCGCGGCGGCTGCGGCATTCACCCGACGGGCGTCGATGCCGACGAGGCCTGCAGTATCCGGATCCTCCGCCGTGGCACGGATGGCTCGGCCAAGTTTGGTGTAGGTCAGCATGATTTGCAGGGCCGCGAGCAGTGCCACCGCAGTGACGAAGATCAGCACCGGCAGTTTGCCGACATAGAGCCCGCCGGGAAGCTCCCAACTGTCCCAGGAGAGGTCGCCGATGGAGTTGGCGAGGGAGCGGGTATCGGCGCCGAACTGTTCAAACAGTGTATTGTCGATGACCATGGAAAGGCCGAAGGTGGAGAGGATCGGCAGAAGCTGGCCGCCGCGGGCGCAACGATCAAGGATCAGGCGCTGGATCAGCCAACCGACGACGGCCATGACCGCGACTGAGATCAGAAAACTTGCCCAAAGCGGCAGGTGGGTGTGTTCCGTCAGCAGGAAGATGAGATAGGCGGCAGCGACGGCGAGGCTGCCGTGTGCGAGGTTGATGATGCGCATGACGGAGAACATGAAGGAGAGGCCGCAGGCGATCAGCGCATAATAGCCGCCGAGCAGGATGCCCTGGAGAATCTGGTTGGTCATGCGTGAGCCCTCCCGGCCGTGGCTCGCTTGAGCCCGAAATAGGCCTCCGTCACCTGCTCCCTCGTCAAATCCGTCGCCCTTCCTTCGAGCACGGCCTTGCCTTCCAGCATGCAGATCACCCGGTCTGCCACACTCATCGCGCGCGTCAGATCCTGTTCGACCAGGATGATCGTGGTGCCGGATGCGATCAGCCCTTCGAGCGAGGCATAGACGCGATCGACGATGAGCGGTGAGAGGCCGAGCGAGACTTCGTCGAGTAACAGGATGTCCGGGTTGCTCATCAACGCGCGGCCGATCGCGGTCGCTTGCTGTTCGCCGCCGGAAAGATGGCCGGTCTTGTGGTCGAGGCGCTTCTTGAGGTTCGGGAAGATCTCGATGATCCGTTCGATAGACCAGTCACCTGTGCGGTCGGCCATGGCGCCGAGCTTGAGGTTCTCAGACACGGTCATCGAGGCGAACATTCGGCGGCCTTCGGGTACGAGCGAGATGCCGCGCCTGACGCGCTGGTGGGCGGGGAGCGCGGTGACGTCCTCGCCGTCAAGCATGATCCGGCCGCCATGCACGGCGTGGGCGCCGGCGAGCGTGCGCATCAGCGTCGTCTTGCCCGCGCCATTGGCGCCGACCAGCGCCAGTGTCTCGCCCTTGGCGATGGAGAAGGAAAGGCCGCGCACCGCTTCGAGCAGGCCGTGGCGGGCGGTGAGATTTTCTACCATGAGCGTGCTCATTTCGGGCCGCCCCCGAGATAGGCGCGAATGACTTCCGGGTCGGTCATGACAGCCTTCGGTTCGCCATCCGCGATGATGCGGCCGGCATCCATGCAGATCAGCCGGTCGACCACCTGCAGCAGCACATGGACGATGTGCTCGATCCAGACCACGCCGATGCCGCGGCGGCGCAGTTCCTGGATGGCATGGACCAGCTCCTGTGCCTCGGAATCGGTCAGCCCGCCGCCGATCTCGTCGAGCAGAATGACTTTGGGTCCGGTCGCGAGCGCCCGCGCCAGTTCCAACCGCTTGCGGTCGAGCAGGCCGAGTGTTTCGGCGCGGCGGTTGGCCACAGCGAGCATGCCGCAGAGCGTCAGCGAGTCGATGACCCGCTCATAGGCCTCGTCGCGACTCTGCACGTTGCCATGCGCGGCCGCGACATAGACATTCTCGAATGTTGTCATGCCGGAGAAGGGTTTGGGCACCTGATGCGTGCGCACGAGCCCAAGCTTGCAGCGCTCGGCCGCCGGGAGCTTGGTGACGTCGCGTCCTGCGAACATCACCGATCCCGCACTCGGCGGATAGGCACCAGAGAGTGTTGCGAGCAGCGTGGTTTTACCGGCGCCATTCGGTCCGACAATGCCCACGGACTCGCCCATGTCCATCGAGAAATCGACATTTTCCAGCACTGGTAAAGCGCCGAAGCGCTTGGTGATGCCGCTCGCCGAGAACCGACTCTCGCTGGTTCCTTTTCCGCTTTCCACCAGCATGCCCCTTATCCGTTGTAGGGCAGCAGCTTGGCTACGACCGGGACGTTGGGATCGGTCGCATTCTCCGTCACGACATAGTCGAGCGGGAATTTGGAGCCATCGGCCGCTTTGACCCATTGCGTGCCGATGATCGGGCCGGGCGAGACATTGGGGACCGGACCGGAAGTGAAGTCGACCTTGCCCGCGATTGTGACCGTGTTGAGTGTCGCAATGGATTTCACGATGGCATCCTTGCTCTTCGGGTCGGTCGTCTTCTTCAGCGCATCGAAGCCGGCATCGAAGAGCGACAGCGTCGCGCCGAGCTGCTGGGTCCATTGCTTGCCCGACGAGGCCTCGTAGCCATCTGCAAGTTCAGGGCCGCTGACACCCGCGATCGAGGACTTGTAGGGGAAGGCCTTGTGCCAGTAGGCGGCACTGCCGAGATTGACGCCGAGATTGCCGAGCGCCTCGACGCCGGAGGGGAAGAGGCCGGTCTTGGCCACCTGAATGATCTTGACCTGGCGATGCAGGCCCTGCTGCGCCGCCTGGCGCCAGAAGGTGGCAAAGTCCGGGGGAATCGGGAAGGTGTTGATGATCTCGACGCCTTCCTGCTTGAAGAGCGCGATCTGGCTGGAGAAATCGGTCGTGCCGGTCTCGTAGGCGCCGGGGTCGACAATGGTGAAGCCGTCCTTCTGCAACAGAGGCGCGAGATTGGCGCGGATCGCATTGCCGTCGGCATCATTCGGATACATGACGCCGACCTTCTTGTTGGTCTCGATCAGGTTCCATTGCGACACATAGGTCTTGTGGAATTCACCGACGCCAAAGCCGAAATGGTAGCTCCATTTGAAGGGTGACGGTGCGCCGGGCTGGGCGCCGCGGCCGAAATACCAGGCTTCCCAAGGCATGACGGTCGACAGGCACGGCACGCCGGCGGCCTCGCAGGCATCGGCCACCGGGTTGATCGTCTCGGGCGTCGAGACGGCCAGCATTATGTCGATGCCCTGGTTGTTGATCAGGTCCTTAGCGAGTTGGCCGGCACGGGATGGATCTGACTGGGTATCCTGGTCGAGGATCTCCACTGCGTATTTCTTGCCGCTGATCTCGATGCCGTCGCCTATCGCCTTGCGGACCAACTCGAGAACGTAGCCGTCTGTCTCTCCGAAACTGCCAAGTGGACCGGTGCGCGGGCTGATGAACCCGACCTTGAGCGTATCGGCCGCAAAGGCCGGACGCACGCCGAGTGCCAGTGCCGCGGCTGTGGCGCCTGTTGTCGCCATGAGTTCGCGCCGTGTCATACCCTTCTTCATTGCCATTCCTCCCCTTTTCGAAATCTCCGTTTTGAGCCATGGCTCAGATCGGATACTCTCCCTTGCCGCTGGATATCGTGATCCAGCGGAGTTCCGTGAATTCGTCGAGTGCTGCCGGGCCCCCGAATTTGCCGTAGCCGCTGGCCTTCACCCCGCCGAAGGGGATCTGCGGTTCGTCGGCGACGGTGGCCGAATTGATGTGGCAGATGCCCGACTCGATGCGCTTGGCGACCTCGAAGGCGCGGCCGAGGTCTCGGCCGAAAACGGCGCCCGACAGGCCATATTCGCAGTCGTTGGCGACCGTCACGGCCTCATCGACCGAGCCGACGCGGATGATCGCGGCGACCGGCCCAAAACTCTCTTCGCGATAGAGCCGCATCGGGCGGGTGACGTGGTCGATCACGGCGGCGTCCATCATCGCGTCATGGTTCTCGCCGCCAGTCAGCAACAAGGCTCCCTTGGCAACAGCGTCATCGATCAGGCCCCGCACGCGGCGGGCGGATTCGGCGGTGACAAGGCTGCCGAGCGGCAACTCACCCCGTGTCGGATCGCCGGCCCGCAGGCTTCTCGCCTTGGCGAGGAATTTCTCGACGAAGGCATCGGCGATGTCGTCCATGACGATAATCCGCTCCGTCGACATGCAGATCTGGCCCTGGTTGAAATAGGCACCGAAGGCTGCGGCCTTCACCGCCTCGTCGAGGTCCGCGTCGTCGAGGACGATGAAGGCCGCTTTGCCGCCGAGTTCCAACAAGCAACGTTTGAGATGCTTGGCGGCCGTCTGGGCGATGATCCGACCGACACGGGTCGAGCCGGTGAAGTTGATACGGCGTATGACGGGGTGACCGATCAGCTTTTCCATGATCGCTGAGGCGTCGGCCGGCGCGTTGGAGATGATGTTGATAACCCCTGCCGGGAAGCCCGCCTCCTGCAGGACGTCGCCGATCAGACGATGGGTCGCCGGGCAAAGTTCGGATGATTTCAGCACCACCGTATTGCCACAGGCAAGCGCGATTGCGATCGAGCGGACACCGAGGATGACCGGTGCATTCCACGGCGCGATCGCGAGGCAAACGCCAGCCGGCTGACGATAGGCGAAGGAGGTCTTGCCGGGAATGTCGGTGGGGATAATTGCGCCGCTGACTTGCGTCGTTGCGGCCGCCGCCTCCTGGAAGATCCTGGCTCCCAGTTCGACATTGAAGCCGCTCCACTCGCGCGTGGCGCCGGTCTCGGCCATCATGGCTGCAGTGAAATCCGGCGCACGCGCAAGCAGCAAGTCAGCCGCGCGTTCGAGAAGCTTGCGGCGATGGCCGGGGCTCGATTGCGACCAGCCGGGAAAGGCTGCGGCGGCGGCATCGGCCGCGGCCACCGAATCTTCCAGAGTCGCTGCGGCCGAGACGGCGACAAGGTCGCCGGAGACGGGACTGAAACGCTCGAAAGTCGCGGAACCGGAAGCGGGGACATCTCGACCGCCAATCAGCAGGTTCACGAGCCGCGGTGAGGCCACCGCTGAACGGTCGCGCCGATTTTCGATGATGACAGGATTGCTTGTCAGGACCATGTCCGCCTCCTCCCAAAGGCCGATAGTGAAAATGCTACGCCTTGTGCCGGAAATAAGAATGTGATTTTCTGGTCAACACTTGTTATTTTGTGGTAATTTCACGCATGCACGTCGAGTCCGCCATCCATCACGATGCCCGCGGCGAGGCAATCGAGGCGGCCATCCAGCCGCGCTTGATCCGCATCGGCCGGCCGCCACAGCGCTGGTTCCACCATGCGCTGTTGCTAGTGAATGGTTCGATCCGCCTGTCGCGTGATGACGGCGCAGCGCCAATTTCAGGTCCGGCCATTGCCTTCTTCCCACCCAGCGAGGGTGAAATGATCACGATCGGCGCAGGCAGCCGCGGTTATCTCGTCGGCATGTCGCCGGAGATCATCAGTGAGGCGATCGGCGACCATGCCGAGTCCGCAGCGCTTCGCGTCTTTTCCGGTAGCGTCTCATTCAATGACGCCCTGCAGCCGACAACGGTTCGAGAGATCATTCCCCTGTTTGAAGGCGTAGTCACAGAACTCGCAGAGGAAGGGCGTTCGTCGCGAATGGTGATAGCCGCCTTTACGCGGCTCATCCTGATGGCCGCGTGGCGGCTGACGCGTGGCGCCGATGTCGCGGAGGAGCGCCGCGCGAGTTCTGGATTGATCCTGCAGCGGTTCCGACAATCGGTAGAAATCGGTTTCCGCCGCCACCGTTCCATTGCCGACTATGCCTACGAACTCGGAATCAGCGCCGACCGGTTACACGCGATCTGCCAGCGCATGCTGTCGCGTTCGCCGCTCCAACTGGTGCATGACCGCGTGGTGCAGGAGGCCAAACTGCGCCTCGAGCGCTCGGCCCGCAGCGTGCAGGAGATTTCTTATGGGCTCGGCTTCCGAGATCCCGCCAATTTTAGCCACTTTTTCAAGCGTCATGCAGGGCTTTCGCCTGCGCGATACCGCGCCCTCTCCGTGAGCGAGGCCCAAAGGCTCACCATCCCGACGTCGTCTGACTATCACGACTGGCCGTAGTTGGCTCCAACCGTTTTGGCGATCCTTTGGCCCTGTCTATTGTGTTCGCCTATTCAATATGTGCCTATGTAAAGTACATATCGAGGTCGCCATGAATACCCGCTTCTCAGTTGCCACGCATATCCTGACTTTTCTTCAGTGCCAGCAGGGGTCTCCCGCATCTTCCGAACTCATAGCATCAAGCGTCAACACCAACCCGACGCTCATCCGACGGCTCCTTTTACAACTGGCCAACGCCGGGTTGACAACCTCTCAGATGGGAAGCGGTGGGGGCGCATTGCTGGCGCGGTCGGGTTCCTCGATCACGTTGCTCGACGTTCATCGCGCAATCGACGAAGAGTTCGTGGCTTTTCCACTGCATCAGGAACCGAACCATCAATGTCCGGTTGGCCGGAACATTAACAAAGTTCTGCGCGGTCGCCTTGCGGAGGTCCAAACCGCGATTGAACTCGAACTCTCGCGCACGACCATCGCTGATCTCGCCACCGATATTTTAGCGATCAATTTAGCCTGCTGAGCGAAATTCGGATTTCTAGAGCAGCACCGCTTTACATTTATATGTAACCGACGTAGATACATATTTTCTGTTACAGAAATGGTTACATATCATGAAAACCAAACTCCCGCGCCGCGTTGTGCTTGCGATGGCGGCGTTTCTCCCCCTCGGAGCGAACCTGGCGGTTACCTCCACTCATGCAACGGAGAGCAATATGACCACGCAGGAAAAACAGGTCTTTGACCTTCTCAAGGCGATCGAAACCGGCGCGGCCGAGCCAGTCGGCGTGATCAATCCGGAGAAGTACATCCAGCATAATCTCGGAGCAGCCGACGGCTTGAAAGGCTTTGGCGATCTGCTTGCTGCTCTTCCCAAGGGGGCGGCCAAAGTGAGCACAGTGCGCGTGTTCCAGGACGGTGATTTCGTTTTCGCCCATAGCGATTATGATTTCTTCGGACCGAAGATTGGGTTTGATATCTTCCGCTTCGAAGACGGCAAAATCGTTGAACACTGGGACAATCTCCAGCAGACGGCAGGCCCCAATCAGAGCGGCCGTACAATGATCGACGGACCCACGGAAGCCAGGGATCTCGATAAGACGGAGGCCAACAAGACCTTGGTTGCGTCTTTCGTCGACGAAATTCTCGTCAACGGCCGTACGCAGAAGCTGAGCGATTATTTCGACGGCGACAACTACGTGCAGCACAATCCGCAGATCGGTGACGGCCTGTCGGGGCTGGGTGCAGCTCTGAAGGCAATGGCAGACGCCGGCATCACCATGAAGTACGACCGGGTCTATAAGGTTCTGGGAAAAGGCGATTTCGTTTTGACGGTCAGCGAAGGCACATTTGCCGGTAAGCTGACGTCATTTTACGACTTGTTCCGGGTCCAGAACGGCAAGATCGCTGAGCATTGGGACACGATCGAAACCATTCCGGCCAAGGCCGAGTGGAAGAATCAAAACGGTAAGTTCTGACATGTTGCGGGGGCTCGGCCCCCGCCTTACTCTGGTAGCTCACAGCTGACCTAAGAGACGAGCCGCGGCTCAGTTTGAAGTTTCGTCTTCGTCCCGCGCCAGGCCTCGAAAAGCGTTGGGGGTTGCCCCGGTAGCCGCCTGAAACATGGCAATGAAGGCAGAGTTTGTGCTGTAGCCGAGCTTGTGGGAGACGGTTTGCACGGGAAAGCCATCCGAAAGCATGGCAAGCGCCCGGGAGAGGCGAAGCCGCTGCCGAAGGTTTGAATAGATGGAGTGGTTGCCGCTCTTCCCACCCGACAACTCCTGTTGGAGGATCGTCGGGCTAATCCAACGGGACGGAAGGACGGCGAAGATGACAATAGGGACAATGATCGGGATCGACCTGGCGAAGAACGTTTTCCAGGTGCATGGAGCCTCAATGACCGGGGAGCTAAAGTTCCGCAGGAAGCTATCTCGGCTACAGTTCCGCAAGTTCATGGCGGACCATCCTGTGGCAACCGTGGTGATGGAAGCCTGCGGAAGCGCGCACTATTGGGCTCGGGAGATGGCCAGACATGGCCATGAGGTAAAGCTGATCGCACCGCAGTATGTGCGGCCCTTCGTAAAGTTATGCTCACCTCGCCATAATTTGACTAATCACGAGGTCGTCGTAATGCGGAGGAGCGCGGCCTGATCGGCGGATTTTCGCTGTTTTCCGATCGGCTTGCTTTGCATTATTCGGTGCCGAACCTCTGCGGGTCAATCGACCAACAGAG
>NZ_JALPZP010000010.1:0-94559 GCF_041414895.1 Agrobacterium sp. O3.4 | reverse complement strand
GCGCGTCGCCATCGGCCGCGCCATCGTGCGCGAACCGAAAGCCTTCCTGTTCGACGAGCCGCTTTCCAACCTCGATGCGGCGCTGCGCGGCACCATGCGGCTGGAAATCTCCGAGCTGCACAACACGTTGAAGACAACGATGATCTACGTCACCCACGACCAGGTGGAGGCCATGACCATGGCCGACAAGATCGTGGTGCTCAACCGCGGCAATATCGAGCAGGTCGGTTCGCCGATGGAGCTTTACCGCACCCCCGCCAACCTCTTCGTCGCCGGCTTCATCGGCTCACCGCGCATGAACCTCATCACCGGCGACTTTGCCCGCAGCAAGAACGCCACCACCGCCGGCGTGCGGCCGGAGCATCTGCTGCTGTCGAAGGAAAGCGGGCTGTGGCAGGGCAAGGTCACCGTTGCCGAACATCTCGGATCGGATACCTTCCTGCATCTCGAGGTGTCAGGCATCGGCCCGATCACCGCAAGGACCGATGGTGAGTTCGAATGCAAACATGGCGATACCGTGTTCATCACCCCGGACGAGACCAAGATACACAGGTTTGATGAGAAGGGTATCGCACTATGACGGGAAGACTGGAGGGCAAATCCGCGCTGATAACCGGCTCGGCACGCGGCATCGGCCGCGCCTTCGCTGAAGCCTATCTGCGCGAGGGTGCGACGGTTGCCATCGCCGATATCGATTTCGAGCGGGCGAGCAAGACCGCCCGCGAGATCGGCGAGAACGCCTATGCCGTCGAACTCGATGTGACCAAACAGCATTCCATCGATACCGCCATCCGCACCGTGGAAGGTCAGGCGGGCGGGCTCGATATCCTCATCAACAATGCCGCACTCTTTGACCTCGCACCGATTGTCGAGATCAAACGCGAGAGCTACGAGCGGCTGTTTTCGATTAACGTATCCGGCACGCTGTTCATGATGCAGGCCGCCGCAAAAACAATGATTGCTCGGGGAAAAGGCGGCAAGATCATCAACATGGCAAGCCAGGCGGGCCGGCGCGGTGAGGCCTTGGTGGCGGTTTATTGCGCCACCAAGGCCGCCGTCATCAGCCTCACGCAATCGGCCGGTCTCGACCTCATCAAACACGGCATCAACGTCAATGCGATTGCGCCCGGTGTGGTCGATGGCGAGCACTGGGACGGTGTGGATGCGCTGTTTGCGAAATATGAAAACCGCCCGGCCGGCGAAAAGAAGCGGCTGGTCGGCGAGGCGGTACCTTTCGGCCGTATGGGCCGTGCCGAAGACCTGACCGGCATGGCGGTCTTCCTTGCTTCTGATGAAGCCGAATACATCGTCGCCCAGACCTATAATGTCGATGGCGGCAACTGGATGAGCTGACCACCGGGGCTTCCCGGTGACCGGCACGAACAACGTTTCCCCTTTCGAGGATCGTGACATGACATGCAAACTCTCCCTCGCAACGCTTGACGAAGCCCAAAAAACGGCGGCGATTCCGACCTATTCCCGTGCTGATCTCTCCGCCGGCATCGTGCATTTCGGCGTTGGTAATTTCCATCGCGCCCATCAGGCGGTCTATCTGGATGATCTGTTCAATACGGGCACGGACCATGACTTCGCCATCATCGGTGCGGGCGTGCTGCCGTCCGATGCGGTGATGCGCGAAAAGCTTGCGGCGCAGGATTTCCTGACCACTGTCGTGGAACAGGACAATAACCGCACCGGTGCGCGCGTTACCGGGCCGATGATCGACATTCTGCAGGTCGGCGACACAAAGACGATTATCGATACCCTTGCCGATCCGAAGATCCGCATCGTCTCGATGACGATTACCGAGGGCGGTTATTTCATTGATGCTTCCGGTTCCTTCAACCCGCAGCATCCGGCGATTGCCGAAGACGGCAAGAACCCGGCTGCGCCAAAAACCGTGTTCGGCTTCATCGTCGCCGGGCTGAAGGCGCGGCGGGACAAGGGGTTGCAACCCTTTACCGTCATGTCCTGCGACAACATTCCGCATAATGGCAAGGTCACGAAAAATGCCGTGGTTGGGCTCGCGGCCTTGTCGGATCCGGCCTTCGCCAACTGGATCGGCGAAAATGTCGCTTTCCCCAATTCCATGGTTGACCGCATTACGCCTGCTACCGGCGAGCGTGAACGCACTATCGCCCGCGACGATTTCGGCATCGAGGATAACTGGCCGGTCTTTTGCGAAGAGTTCAAGCAATGGGTGATGGAGGATAATTTCCCCGCTGGTCGCCCGGCGCTGGAAAAGGCCGGCGTGCAGTTCGTTTCTGATGTTGCGCCCTATGAGCACATGAAAATCCGCATCCTCAATGGCGGCCATGCGGCAATTGCCTATCCGGCGGCACTGCTCGATATTCATTTTGTCCATGAGGCGATGGAGCATCCGCTGATCCGGGCGTTTCTGGCAAAGCTTGAAAATGAAGAGATCATTCCGGTCATTCCACCCGTTCCCGACACAAATCTTGCCGACTATTTCGGGCTGATCGAACGGCGTTTCCTCAATCCGAAAATCGGCGACACCATTCCGCGTCTGGCGCAGGACGGCTCCAATCGCCAGCCGAAATTCATTCTGCCATCCACCGCCGACCGGTTGGCGCGCGGCGAGGATATCGTCGGCCTTTCGCTGGTGTCTGCCCTGTGGTGCCGCTATTTCTACGGCACGTCCGACAGCGGCAAGCAAATCACCTTCAACGATGCAAGCGCCGAACGTTTGCAGGCGGCCGCCATCAGGGCCAAGGATGACCCTGCGGCTTTCCTCGTCTTCGACGATATTTTCGGGGAGGTTGCCGAATCGGAACTTTTCCGTAAACGCTTTGCCCATGCATTGAAGACGCTGTGGCAAGAAGGCACGGCGAAGACCTTGCAGCTTTATCTGGATGACAAGCTGGCTGAAAAGTGACGTGAAATGGAAGACCGGACCGGGCCTCTGCTGATTTTCGATTGCGACGGTGTTCTCGTCGACAGCGAGCCGGTCTCGGTCTCGGTGCTTCTCGACATGCTCTCCCATCTCGGTGTGACGATGGAAGAGGAAGAGGCTTATGAGCGTTTTCTCGGCCGCAGCGTCGCCAGCATGACGGCGACGCTGTTTGAGGATTACGGCGTCGAAACCGACATTGATTTTCTCGATCATATGCGGGCGACGCTGTTTGAACGCTTTCGCACCGAGCTGCGGCCGATCGACGGCATTGCGCAAACGCTGGACCGGCTTGTGCCCCTCAGACGCTGCGTGGCCTCTTCCAGCCAGCCGGAGCGCATTCGTTACTCGCTGGGGCTGACCGGCCTGATCGACCGCTTCGAGCCACATGTCTTTAGCGCCACGATGGTGAAGAATGGCAAGCCGGCACCCGATCTTTTCCTGCATGCGGCGCAGGCGATGGGCGCCGAGCCGCGTCACTGCATCGTGATTGAGGACAGCCCGGCCGGTATTGCCGCCGCAAAGGCTGCGGGCATGGGCGTTTTTGCCTTTACCGGCGGCTCGCATGCGCGCTTTCCCGCATTCCGCGAGAAGATCGCCGGGCTTGGTGCGGATGCCGTGTTTGACGCGATGCCGGATTTGGTCCAACTTGTCGGCAACTATGTGGGGAAGGGCGGTTTTGACGGCCAAGTGGAACGTGACGCAGGCTGAAGCGTATTTTGCCTGCCGTCGTCGGGTCGTTGCGCAAGGGATGGAATTACAGTCTTGATGCGTCAAAATCTCGTCGCTGTCGATGTCGGTACAGCCAGCGCGCGGGCTGGCATTTTCGATCCAACCGGCAGGCTTCTCGCCCGCTCCACCCACCCGATCCTGATGCAGCGGCCGCGTGAAAACCACGCCGAGCACGATTCCACCGATATATGGAATGCTGTCTGCATTGCCGTGAAAGCAGCCCTTGCCGATGCCGGCGTTCTGCCGCAAAGCATCGCCGCCATCGGTTTTGACGCCACCTGCTCGCTGGTCATTCGCGATGCGCGGGGAGAGCCGGTTTCAGTTTCGGTGACGGGTGAGGACAGGTTCGATACCATCGTCTGGCTCGACCACCGTGCGATCTCGGAGGCCGACCGGCTGACGGCCTCGGGCCATCGGGTGCTGGATTTTGCCGGCAACAGCGTGTCGCCGGAAATGCAGATGCCGAAGCTGATGTGGTTGAAGACGCATATGCCGGTAAGCTGGGGACGCATGTCCTTCGCCTTCGATCTGGCGGATTTTCTGACATGGAAAGCAACCGGTTCAACCAAGCGCTCAAATTGCACGCAGACGGCGAAGTGGAATTTTCTGGCGCAGGAAAATCCCGGCTGGCAGGCGGATTATCTGGAACTGGCGGGGCTTGCCGATCTGAAAGAGCGCGCCAGCCTTCCGGAAACCACGGTGATGCCAGGGGAGAGCATCGGCCCACTTTCGCCCGAGGCGGCGATGGAACTCGGTCTCGACACCGGCTGCCAGGTGGCGGCGGGCATGATCGATGCCTATGCCGGAGCGCTCGGTGCGCTGGGCGGTTGCCTTTCGGACGATGTCGGTCGGCACGTGGCGCTGATCGCCGGCACTTCCAGCTGCCTCGTTGCCATGTCCGAGCGGCAGATGCCCGGCCACAGCCTCTGGGGTCCCTATTGGCAGGCGATCCTTCCCGGTCACTGGCTGGTGGAGGGTGGGCAATCAGCCACCGGCGCGCTGCTTGATCATATCGTGCGCATGCATGCGGCGGGCGGTGAGCCGGATACGGCGCTGCATGCCCGCATCGTTGCCCGTGTCACTGAATTGCGCGCGCTTGAGGGAGAGGCCTTTGCCGAGCGGCTGCATGTGCTGCCGGATTTCCACGGCAACCGCTCGCCGCTTGCCGATCCGCATGCGGTTGGTGTCATCAGCGGGCTGACGCTGGATACGTCCTTCGACAGTCTTTGCCGCCTGTACTGGCGCACCGCCGTGGCGATTGCGCTCGGCGCGCGCCATGTACTCGATGCCATGGAGCGCTTCGGTTATTCGGTCGAAAGCCTGCACGTCACCGGCGGTCATGTGAAGAACCCGCTCTTGATGGAGCTTTACGCCGATGTGACGGGCAAGCGCATCGTGGTTCCCGCCACCGCCGATGCCGTGTTGCTCGGCACGGCGATGACGGCGGCCGCGGCCGGTGGGGTGCATGCGAGTATTGTGGCGGCTGGCGCGGCCATGTATCCGGGCAATGCGGAAATTTCCGGAAATCCGGCCCTCACTCCCCGTTATCAACGGGACTACCGCCGTTTTCTCGCCATGTATCGCCATCGCCAGGAACTGGAGAACCTCTGATTTTTGCCGGCAAATGGCGGGGCAAAATCAGGAGTGGACGGATACGGTTTGTTTGTTCTCCCCGGCGGGGAGAAGAAACAAGCGGCGCTCGCTCTAGGTCCCTGCTGCGAGCATACTGCCAATCAGATGCCCAGCGAACGCTTCAGCCCGGAGAGGTTTTTCATCCGCGTTTTGCGCGTTTCATCGGCCTCCGCCATCAGGCTGCAGAGGGTAAATTCCATCAGGGAGACGAGCTGCAGCAGACCTTGGCCGCCATTATGGGCTTGAGGTAGGGCCAGACAGATGTCAGCGCTTTCAGGACCCCATTCGTAAAACCGGGTGGTGATTAACAGCGTTCTGTAGCCGCCTTTGCGTGCGGTTGCCGACAGGTGCTGCAGGGGTGAAAGGCTGCCGCCGCAATCCATGATGACGAGAAGCGTCTGTGCCGGTTCGAAATCCCATAGGGCGACATAGGCGGCACTGTCGCTGCCGAGATAATGGACGTGGCCGCGACATTCCAGAAGTCGTCCGTGGAAGTGACGTGTGGCGCCAAGACCTTCCGGCGATGTCGCCAGAAAAACATCGGTTGCCGAGGTGATTTCGGTCATAGCCAGACGCCACATTGGCTGGGCGGTCATGTCGAATGCGGTCTGGATGGCCTGTATCTGCTGCGAGAGGAGTTGAGAAAACGGGTTGGACTGGCGCTCTCCGCTTTCGATCACCGTGGGCTGATCCGGGCCAGCCGTCTGTTCCGCATGGCGCAGATCGGCGCGGATGTCGCTGAACTGCCGATATCCGAGCGAACGCAAGAAACGTCCGACCGTCATCGGGCTGAGGCCGAGCTTGGCGGCCAGCGTCTGCGCCGTTTCGAAAGGTAGCTCGTCCAGATGCTCGATCAGATATTTGGCGATCTTGCGCTCGGAAGGTGTGCCGGCCTTCATGGCACGGGTAAGATTCAACAGCAGCTTTTCCACCAACGCCTCATTTTTTATCTTTATTGAACGATGATGCATCCGCGCGCTCGAAACGGGCGTGCGAACCACGATTTGACGGTGGGGGTAGCTTTCCCGGCCTTGCCCTCCACCGGACAGGAATGCGAAATATTATAGATAGATTATTATATTTTAGAGATACCTTTTATTCAAGGGAAATTCCATCTCCGGTTTAATTTCAGACGTTTGGCGGTTTTCACCCTGTCTTGCAGAGCACAGGCCCAGTTCTTATCTGTCGTCTGGTTAGAGAATTTCAACGCGAGAGGCCCCGGGGAGTTCCGAATGATTCTTGATGCAGCGAGGCTGGCATTCCAAAATCTGTTTGCGACCGAGACCCGGTCGGTGTTCTGGAAGGTTTTGGGGCTCACGCTTCTCGTGCTGGCGGCACTGTGGTTCGCCATCCGCTCCATCTTTATCTATTTCGCCCTGCCATGGGTGGATACGCTTATTCCCGGCATACCCGACTGGGCGGGGTGGCTGACCTTCGTTTTCGCCATTTTTGCCGGCATAGGACTGGCGCTGGCACTGGCATTGCTGATTTCGCCGGTCACCGCCGTCATTGCCGGGCTGTTTCTCGATGATGTCGCCGAAGTGGTGGAGAAAAAAACCTATCCAGATGATCCGCCGGGCAGGGCAATGCCCATTGGCGAGGCCGTGCTGTCGTCGATCAAGTTCTTCGGTGTCGTTATTGCCGGCAACCTCATTGCGCTTTTGCTGCTCCTGGTGCCGGGCGTCAACCTCATCGCGTTTTTCCTGGTGAACGGTTATCTGCTCGGCCGGGAATTCTTCGAATTTGCGGCAATGCGTTTTCGCTCGCCCGCCGAGGCACGGTTGTTCCGCTCCAAACACCGTACGACGGTGTTCATGGCCGGTCTGGTGATCGCCGCTTTCCTGGCCATCCCGTTCCTCAACCTTTTGACGCCGCTTTTTGCCGCCTCGATGATGGTCCATCTGCACAAGGCCGTCAGCCGGCGTGACCCCTCATTCGCTGCCGGCCGCACCGAACAGCTGCGCGGGTAGCTCCACCAGCGGGGCTGGAATGTCGAAGGTCTTTTCCGGCGACTTGCAGATATCGGCGATCACGCAGCGCTCGCATTCCGGCTTGCGCGCCTTGCAACAATAACGCCCGTGCAGGATCAGCCAGTGATGGGCATGGAACAGATATTGCTCGGGAATGATGCGGACGAGCCGGTCTTCCACTTCGTCCGGGGTTTTCCCCGGCGCAAGACAGAGCCGGTTGGCGATACGGAACACATGCGTGTCCACCGCAAGCGTGGGCACGCCGAAGGCCATCGACATCACCACATTGGCCGTCTTGCGGCCGACGCCGGGTAACATCACCAGCTCCTCGCGGGTCTTTGGCACTTCGCCGCCGAAGTTGTCGATCAGCATCTGCGACAAGGCGATGACGTTTTTCGCCTTGTTGCGGTAAAGGCCGATGGTCTTGATATGGTCAATCAGCTGCTCTTCGCCGAGCGCCAGCATCTTTTCCGGCCCGTCGGCCACCTTGAACAGTGCTCGTGTCGCCCGGTTCACGCCGACATCGGTCGCCTGCGCCGAAAGCGCCACCGCGACCAGGAGGGTGAAGGGATTGGTGTGTTCCAGCTCGCCTTTCGGCTCCGGCCGCTGAATGGAAAAACGCCGAAAGATCTCGGTCAGTTCGTCCTTCGAATAGGCCGTCTTCACCCGCGCTGGCTTACGCGCGGATGCCGGATTTGACTTTTTCAAGGTTTGGGTGCTGGATCGTTTTTTGGCGACTGTCATGGTCTATCTATAGCCAGCCCGCCCGAAGGAAAGCAACGTGGATACGCTTAACGACCAACCGATTTTCGCGGCGGAACTTGTTCCGCACCGTTCGCTTGGAAGAAGGGGATTCCGGCTGCTTCTTGCCCTGTCGGGGCTCGCCTGCCTGATCTATGGCGGCTTTTTCCTCGCCACCGGGGCATGGCCGGTCGGCCTGTTCTTCGGGCTGGATTTTCTGCTGCTCTACTTTGCTTTTCGCGCCAATTATCGCGCCGCAAAAGCACGGGAAGAGGTTCGCATCTCCCGCACCAGCCTGTCGATCCGCAAATTCTCTCCGGCCGGGCGCATGGTGGAACATCGCTTTAATCCCTTCTGGGCGCGCTTCAAGGTGCGGCGGCACGATGAGATCGGCATCGTTTCCATGCATGTGACGGGTGAGGGGCGGGCGACCGATGTCGGCTCGTTTCTCAATCCGGATGATCGGGAAAGTTTCGCCAAGGCATTCGGCGGCGCGCTCGCTACCGTGCGACGACGGACGTGACAGCGCGGCGCCTCTCATTCTCCGTTATGTCCGGGACAAGCACTGGGGTGGCGTTGCATAGGGGGGCGGGCGGGGAATCTACCCGCAAATGAAATCGGTGTTTCGCTCGCTCCGTGGTCGGCTCTTCAGCCTTTGCTGCCCGTAAGTTTCAAGCTGCCGTCGTCGTTGATGCTGACATCCAGTTCACCATAACCGCCAATGGAAAGATGCGCCGTTTCGATGGGATGGGAATGGGTGGCGTTGATGACCACCACTGTCGCGCCCATGCTTTCCCCGGCCTGAATACCAGCGGGCGCGTCTTCAAAGACAACACAGCGTTCCGGCGAGACGCCGAGCTTTTCCGCCGCCTTTTTATATCCTTCCGGGTCCGGCTTGCCGTTCACCACGTCTTCGGCGCAGATCATAATTGCGGGCGGTGTGAGGCCCGCCGCTGCCAGCCTGCGTTCGGCAAGCGCGCGAGCAGCCGAGGTGACGATGGCCCATTTGCCGGCCGGCAATTTTGCGAGAAACGCTGCCGCTTCGGGAATTTGAAGAATGCCGTCGACATCGTCCATTTCCTTCTGCAGCAGCATATCGGCCTCTGCCTGGACATCGAGACCCGGAACGGCCTCGCGGCGCACCACTTCCGAAGCGCGCATGCCGTGAATGCGCTGCAGGAAGGCGTTGGGCTCTATGCCATTATCCACGGCCCATTCGCGCCAGACCCGCTCCACCACAGCAATGGAATTGAGCAAAGTTCCATCCATGTCGAACAGGAAAGCGGCATAGTCTTGCGAAAATGTCTGGTTCTGCGGTGGGACTTTGCTGTGCATTTCATTCTTCCGTTGAAGGTGCCGGGCTTGCCCCCGTGTCTATAGCATCGGACGGCATAACGAAATCGCTTTTTCCCGCTTGAAGCCCATGACAGGCACTTGGCCGACGGCGGATAGTGTCCCGGAATCGGACGGTTCGCGTCTTACCGACTCGGGCAAGATGGGTTAGGGATGCTGGCGACGGATGCGGTCTCACGGAGCGTCAGGTTGCAGCAAGGCTCGACCGCTATCATGAGTTTTCGCAAGCGACGGAAATACGCAAAATCAAAAGCTAATGGATGTTTTTGAATGTTTTGCATGAGATTTTTCCTGACGAAAATTTCTTAACGAGACCGTCGCCTGGAGGGTGTCGTTAACCATTTGTTAACCATATTCGAGGTACCTAATTGTCAACGATTTGTTTACCAAGATGACCAAAGTGCTAACAGACCAGCGTTCGATCCGTATCAAAGGCCGCTCCTTCCTCGCGGTCGTCCTGTCCCCCGAATCTCCGGTCGATCAATGGCTGGAGCGGCTTGATGATCTCGCCGCCCGCTCGGCCGGCTTCTTCCTGTCGCGTCCGGTTGTTCTGGATGTGTCGGAACTGTCACTCGACAAGGCGGGACTGAAGTCGCTTCTCTCGGCGCTGACGGAGCGCAATGTCGGCATCATGGGCATTGAGGGCGTTCGCCCTTCGATGATCGAGCCGGGCATGCCGCCGTCGCTGAAGGGCGGGAAGCCCGCTTCCGATGTCGAGGTGGAGCCGGTTGCGGTTGCTGCCGAATTGCCGGAAGAAAAGCCGCGTGCTGCGGGCGAAATCCGTGCCGTGGTGCAGTCGCTGGTCATCAACGAGCCGGTTCGCTCCGGCCAGTCAATCATGTTTCCCGAAGGGGATGTGACCGTTATCGGTTCGGTCGCCTCGGGTGCGGAAATCATCGCCGGCGGTTCGGTGCATATCTACGGCGCCCTGCGTGGGCGTGCCATGGCCGGTTCGCTCGGCAACGTCTCGGCGCGCATCTTCTGCCGCAAGCTCGAGGCAGAGCTTCTGGCCATCGATGGCGTCTACAAGGTTGCCGAAGACATCGACGAAAAGCTGCGCGGCCAGCCGGTTCAGCTGTGGCTGGAAAACGATACGATCAGGGCCGAAAAACTTGGCTGATAAAACAGAGAAACAACTATTGGAACAGGAGAGCCATATGGGGAAGGTAGTCGTTGTTACTTCCGGCAAGGGCGGGGTTGGCAAGACCACCTCGACTGCAGCGCTTGGCGCCGCGCTGGCGCAGAACAAGCAGAAGGTCGTGGTCGTCGATTTTGATGTCGGCCTGCGTAACCTCGATCTCGTCATGGGTGCTGAACGCCGGGTGGTTTACGATCTCGTCAACGTCATTCAGGGCGATGCCAAGCTGACGCAGGCGCTGATCCGCGACAAGCGCCTCGAGACGCTGTTCCTGCTGCCTGCCTCGCAGACCCGCGACAAGGACAATCTGACGCCGGAAGGTGTCGAATGGGTCATCAACGAGTTGAAGAAACATTTCGACTGGGTGATCTGCGACAGCCCGGCCGGCATCGAACGCGGCGCAACGCTGGCCATGCGCCATGCGGATGTGGCCGTCGTCGTCACCAACCCGGAAGTCTCCTCGGTACGCGACAGCGACCGCATCATCGGCCTCCTGGATTCCAAGACGCTGAAGGCTGAACGCGGCGAGCGCATGGAAAAGCATCTGCTGCTGACGCGTTACGATTCCGCCCGCGCCGAACGCGGCGACATGCTGAAGGTGGATGACGTTTTGGAAATCCTCTCCATTCCGCTGCTCGGCATCATTCCGGAAAGCACGGATGTGCTGCGCGCCTCCAACGTTGGCGCTCCGGTAACGCTGGCGGATGCCCGCTGCGCCCCGGCCATGGCCTATTTCGACGCCGCTCGCCGCCTCTCCGGCGAGGACATTCCGGTCGTCATCCCCGGCGAGAAGCGTGGCATCTTCTCCAAGATCTTTGCAAGGAGGGCTGCATGAGCATCTTCAGTCTCTTCCGTAAACAGAAGTCGGCACCGCTTGCGCGTGAACGGCTGCAGGTGCTGCTGGCCCACGAGCGGGCATCGTCGGGAACCGATCTCGTCGCTGTCCTGCGGGAAGAAATTCTCGCCGTGATTGCCAAGCATGTGCAGATCGACAGCGATAGGGTGCATGTGAAGATGGATCGTGACGAGCATGTCTCCATCTTGGAGATTGATGTCGAGATACCGTTGAGTGCGGACCTGCGCGCTGCATAAGATATTTTGCGAAAGACGCCGCCCTTCAACGGGCGGCGTTTTCATTTGTCTGCCGTCGTATCAACGGGCCTTCGGAATACCTCGGCCAGATCGCCGGGCATTGGGCGCTTCAGGTTGATGCCGTTCGGCGGGATTGGCGCATTGAACCACTTTTCATAGATTTTTTCGATTTCTCCACTCTTGTAGATTTGCCCCAACGCTTCATTGACAGCATCCCGGAAACCGGTATCCCCGTGGCGGAGCATCAGGCCATAGGGCTGCGGCGGGGCGAGATATTCGTTCGATATGGAATAGTCGTCGGGCTTGCCTGTCTCGGCGACGAAGGACCGCAGAAGAATATCGTCCATGACAAAGGCAGAGGCACGGTTTTCCGTCACCATCTCGAAACCGCCTGCGGTGCTGTCATTCTGCAGAACGGCGATATTCAGCCCCAGCTTGCGGTTCAGCACATTCAACTGGCTGATATTGATGGTTCCGGTCGTCACCACCACGGTGCGGCCAGCGAGATCGGCAACCGTGTTCAAACGGCTGGATTTCAGCGCCACATAACGCGTGCCGGTGATGAAATGGCTGTAGGAAAACCACACCGCCTTGCGTCTTTCCTCCGTATTGGTACTTGCCACGCACTCAATGTCGATCGTGCCGTCATTGAGAAGCGTAATGCGGTTGCTGGGGGTGCGTTTGACGAAGTCGATCTTCAGGTCCGGCAAGCCCAGTTTCGTCTTGATGGAATCCGCCACCCTCAGGCAAAGCTCGATGCTGTAGCCGATCGGTTCTGCACCGGTGCCGAGATAGGAAAAGGGAATATTGTGATCGGCATAACCCAGCCGGATGGTGCCGGTCCTCGCAATGGTTTCGAGGGTCGGCGGCTGGCTATCTTCACTTGCCGCCTGGGTGGATAAAAGACTTAAAATTCCGAATGCAAGCCCCAATGTCGATCTCTGCATCGCGCATCTCCAGCTAAAATGATCTGTCAAAACATGTCTTCATAAAATGCAGGCGGGAGGGAGCGCCCTCAGTCACGATATTCACTCGGATGTTCGTAGGCCTGTTTCAAACTTGCCGCCATCGGCAGGTTCAGGTTCATGCCGTTGGGCGGAATGGGCTTGGTGAACCATTTTTCATAGAGGTCGTGAATGGCAGGACCGTCGAAAATCTGCTTGAGACTTTCGTTGACCGCCGCCTTGAAGGCTGGGTCGTCGCGCCGGAAAACCAGCCCATAAGGTTCCGGTGCGCTCAGCGTTTCCTGCGAAAGCGCATAAAGGTTCGGATTTTCGGATGTCGCAGCCAGGGCCGCTAGCAGGATACCATCCATGACGAAGGCGGAGGCCTTGCCGGAAACGACGAGCGCGAAGGCTTCCTCATTGGTTTTCGTCGGCATGACCGAGATATTGAGGTTCTTTTCCCGGTTTATGGCATTCAGCTGTTCGATATTGACGGTACCGGAAGCGGAGGTGACGGAGCGGCCAGCCAGATCGGCAAGGTTTTTCAGATTGTCCTGTCTGCGCGATAGAAACTGCGTCGCGGTCATGAAGTTCGGATAGGAGAAATCGACGATTTTCCGGCGTTCGCTGTTGTTGGTAGTGGCGGCGCATTCGATATCGATCTGGCCGCTGCGGACAAGAATGAAGCGGGTGGCGGGCGTGGCCTTGACATATTCGAGCTCGAGCCTGTCGAGCTTTAGCTTCTTGCGGATATCCTCACTGATCGTCCGACAGAGATCGGTCGAAAAACCCGTCACCTCTCCATCCGGCAGCTGGTAGGAAAAAGGCGGCTCGGCTTCGCGGTAGCCGATGCGGATTTTTGCGGTCCTGGCAATCTGCTGCAGCGTATCGCCTTCGCTGGCGGCCTGCAGCGGGGTGATGGGGGCAAAGCATGTGACGAAAAGGCAAAATACCGCAAGACGCATGTTATTTCCTTTTGGCCGGCGGCCGGTTTCTCAAATCGCTTTTTGTGGCGGGTTATAGGTTTCCTGCATTGGACGCCCGGTGTCGCGCAGCGACTGGTCGCCTCCGCTGCCAAACCCGTCTTTCCCGGCCGGCGTGATGATGGCGCGATTTTTGAGGATATGCGCAAGTGGCGCCGGTTCGGCGAAATAATAACCCTGCGCCTCGTCGCAGCCGCAAAGTTTCAATGCGGCAACCTGTTCGCTGTTTTCCACGCCCTCGGCGGTCACCTTCAGGCCGATCTGATCAGCCATGTCGATGATGGTGTTGACGATCGCCGAGCACATGGGATTGGCAGGCAGGCCGGAGACGAATTCGCGGTCGATCTTGATCTTGTCGAAGGCCACGTGGGTCAGCGTGCTCAAACCGGCATAGCCGGTGCCGAAATCGTCAAGGGCGAGACGGACGCCCCTTTCTTTCAACAGCTTCAGCGCTCTTGCGCTGCTGTCGCGCTCAAGCATTGCCGTTTCCGTCACTTCCAGTTCCAGCCGTTCCGCCGGGAAGCCGGATGTTTCAAGGGCGCGATCGACAACGGGGACGATGTCATCATTGCCGAGCTGGACAGCGGAGAGGTTGACGGCCAGCCTGATATCCTTTGGCCAGGCCATGGCATCCATGCAGGCCTGCGCCAGAACCCATTCGCCGAGCGGCTTGATGAAGTTGTTTTCTTCGGCAATTGCGATGAAGCGGTCCGGCGTGATGAGGCCAAGCTTGCTGTGACGCCAGCGGGCCAGCGCTTCATACGCGACGATGCGGCCGCTCTGCAGGTTGACCACGGGCTGGTAATGCAGCTCGAATTCGTGGTTTTCGAGGGCGGATTTCATGTCTATTTCCAGCGCATGCTTGTGCTGCGCCGCCATATCCATGCCGGGCTCGTAAAATACGAAAAGGCCGCAGCCCATGGATTTCGCGCGGTAAAGTCCGAGATCGGCCTGCTGCAGAAGCTGGGTGGCGGAGGTGCCGTGGTCCGGTGCGCAGGCGATGCCGATGCTGGTATCGACGCTGATGTCGCTGCCTTCGAGATTAAAGCTGCGTGAGACCGCGTGCACCACCCGTTTTGCCAACTGGGCTGCATCTGTCCGGTAGTCGTTGCTTCCCGCCTGAATGATGGCGAATTCGTCGCCACCGAGCCGGCTCACCATGTCGTTTTCACCGAGCACGGCGGAAATCCGTGAAGCGACGGCCACCAGCAAAGCATCGCCGGCGGCGTGGCCCAGCGTATCGTTGACGGCCTTGAAGCGGTCGAGATCGAGCAGCATGACGTTGAATGGCTGGCCGGATACGGCAAGATGTTCGAGACGGTTCTCCAGCGTCTTCATCAGCAATACGCGGTTGGGAAGACCGGTCAGCGCATCGTGATGCGCCATATGTTCCAGCTGCTCGGCCATATCCCGTATCTGCCTGAGGCGCCCGCGTTCCAGAACCGCTTCGCGCAGTGTTTCGATGGCGGTTGCCATGTCGCCAATCTCGTCTCTGCGTTCCTGAAACGGGGTAACAATATCGGTTTCCTCGCGGGCGATCCGCAGCGTTGCCTGCACCAGGGCCGGAACGGGCTTCAGGAAATGCCTCGCGATCACCGTAACAAGCACGCCCGTGACCGTCAGCACCACGATCAGGGCGGCGAGCGAATTGTAGATCAGCTTGCGCTGCGCGCCATAAAGCGCATCCGAACCGCCGATACTGACGGCGACCGCACCGATCGGCCTTTTTGTTTCCGTGCTGATGATCGGCAGCAGGCCGATGTAATGGCTGGACTCTCCGATGGTGGCAAAGCCGGTGGCGAACCGCGCCGCGACACCATCCTTCGCGAAAATGGGGTCCGTCGCGAGCGGTTTTTCGGCGTCATCGGTGGCGTTGTCGAAGGCTGCGGCGATCTGCCTGAAGCCGGAATCGGTTTCGTCATAACGGAAAAGCCAGACGGCATTTTTGGTCTGCGCGCCGATGAGGGCGAGAACATCGCTGGGATTGAAGCCGGTAACGAGAATGGATTCGTCGTCGCCGATCGGCTTGTCGGTCAATATGCCGTTGACCTGACCGCTCTCGTCGGCGGTAACGCTGACATAGGTGTAGATGCTGCGCAGCGTCGCGCTGGCGATCTGCGAATTGACGCGGGCCTGATTGAGCCATTGCTCGCTGGCGGCGGCAACGAACATGTACCAGCCGACGAGCGCACCGATGCTGTAGGAAAAGATCACACCGCCCAGAAATATGAGAGTTATCTTGCTGGCAAGCGAACGGCGGCGCGAAAACCGGGCATTTTCCGGCTGCGTCGTTGAGTCAAGCGTGTGGCCGGGTTCAGTCTGTCTATCTATCCCCCGATAGGCAGTCTCTTCCATTCGCGATATTCCCCCGCGATGTCGCGTTATGATTGTTTTATGGAATTTTATAGGGCATGCATTTCAATGCTGTCTGCTAAATAATTCAACAAAGTTTAGATGCGATTAAGAATTAATCCGTCTTTTTATAGTCGTCGCTTATATAAGGCGCTGCTTACCTGCACCCTGAGTTGAAAAAACCGGGTGCTGGTGATTATATTTTGCAGCGACACCACCAAGACTTTATGACACGCTTTACGTGTTCTTCAAGGTGGATTCCCGGCTGCAGGGGGACGACAATTGACCTTGCCAAGCAGCGGAGAAACGGCATGTTGTGCGCAACATGCCGGTTTCAGGGAAGATATCATGGCTCACAGGGGCAGAAACATCGCGCAACTTTCCGTTCTCATCCAGAGCGGCCATCTCGACCCTCGTAGTTTGGTGGAGGAGACGCTCGATGTGATTGGTCAGGACGACGACCAGGCGATTTTTATCCGCCTGACGGCCGAGCGCGCGATGGCGGAGGCGGAAGCGGCATCGAAACGCATTCGCGACGGCCGTTCCTGTGGCGTACTTGATGGTATTCCTGTGGCCTGGAAGGACCTTTTCGATCTCGAGGGCATGGCGACCACGGCCGGATCGACAGTGCTTGCGGAGAGCACAACGGCGTCCCGCGACGCGGATGTGGTAATGGCGCTGAAACAGGCGGGCATGATCTCAATCGGCCGCACCAATATGAGCGAGTTTGCTTTTTCCGGCCTCGGCGTCAATCCGCATTATGGCACGCCGCGTAACCCCGCCTCGCAGGATGGCCATCGGTTGCCCGGCGGTTCGTCCTCCGGCGCGGGTGTGGCTGTGGCCGCCGGGCTGGTGCCGGTGGCGATCGGTACGGATACCGGCGGATCCGTGCGCATTCCCGCCGCCTTCAACGGCGTGGTGGGCTACAAGGCAAGCCGCGGCCGTTATTCGATGCGCGGCGTCTATCCCCTGGCGAAAAGCCTTGATTCACTCGGTCCACTCACCCGCACCGTGCAGGATGCCGTCTGGGTGGATGCGGCCATGCGCGGCAAGGCCGCGGCTGATGTGGCGCACACACCTCTTTCCGGCCTGTCGCTGGTGGTGCCGGAGACAGTGTTTTTCGATGGTATCGAAGATGGTGTTGCTGCCGCCTTCGAGCAGGCGGTGGAGCGGCTGGTGCGTGCCGGCGCTTCGGTGCGGCGGCAGGCATTCCCGATTTTCTCCGAACTGTTCGATCTTATCAGGGAAAAAGGCGCGCTGGTAACGGCGGAAGCCTTTGCCCTGCATAAAGCCCGGCTGGAAGGTGCGGATGCCGCGCGTATGGACCCGCGTGTCGTTGCCCGAACGAAGCTTGGTGCGAATATCTCCATGCCTGACTATATCGCCATTCTCGAGGCGCGCGAACGCATGACGGTGGCGTTTTCCGGCATGGTCGGCCGGCACGAGCTTCTAGTCTCGCCAACATTGCCGCATGTCGCGGCAAAGGTCGCGCCGCTCATCGATGATGACGATGCCTTTTTCGCCATGAATGCGAAAACCCTGCGCAACACCCAGATCGGTAATTTCTTCGATCTCTGTGGTGTTTCGATCCCTTGTGGAACAGGCGAGGCAGAAATGCCGGTCGGCCTGCTGCTTTCCGGCCTGCATGGGACTGATGATCACCTGCTGGGTGTGGCGATGGCTGCGGAAGAGATTGTTCGGGGCTAAAAGAGTGCGGCACAAATAGCCACACTCTGTCACCCCAGACTTGATCCGGGGGCCAGCGCGATCAAGTCTTTGATCGCGAAAGGTTCCTGACGCCGCGCAGACGCGCGGCGGCTGGATGCCGGATCAGGTCCGGCATGACGGAGAGAATAGCTGACCACCTCCAGCCATTGTGTCACCGAGCCGCCCAGTTGGCGCCGCGGCGGAACATGGTTTTCATCTGCGGCACGGAGAACTCCTTGGCCTGATGCCCGAGCGCCGAATAGAAAACCCGGCCCTTGCCGTATTTGCGTTTCCACACCACCGGCATCACCACGCCGTCGATCCACCAGGCATGGTCGCCGGTGAATTTCGTCGTCGCCAGCACCTCGTTGGAGGGGTCGACATGCATGTAATATTGCTCCGACGTGTAGGGGAAATCGGAAATCCCCTCCATCAGCGGGTCATCGGGGCGGGTGATGTTGACGTGATAGTCGATGATGTTGCCGGGATGGGCGACCCACTGGCCGCCGATCATGAACTGGTATTCGACGCATTCGCGGAAACTGTCGCCCGCGCCCCCATGGAAACCGGCAATGCCGACGCCGTTTTCGACGGCGGCCGTGAGGTTCTTGATCTCTTCCTTCTCGATCTTCGACATGGTGACGATGGGCACGACGAGGCTCAGATCATGTACCGAAGGATCGGCGAAGGCCTCGGTTGAATGCTCCACATAGACCTTGAAACCGTCCTCCTCCAGCATGTCCTTGACGATGGTGGCGCATTCCTGCGGCTCGTGGCCGCTCCAGCCGCCCCAGACGATGAGTGCTTCACGCATTTATTTTCTCCTCCGGATTATTTGCCGAGCTGGCCGTCGACCAGCGATGTTTCAAGCGGAGCAGGACGCTCTGCCTTGGTGGTGATGGAAACGGTCGTGCCGCTGTCGGATGCCGTCTGGAAGGCTTCCATGACCTCCAGTACGTGCAAGGCCAGATCGCCATTGGCGCGGTGCGGGCGGTTCTCGCGGATCGCATGGGCCATGTCGGCGACGCCGATGGAACGGTAATTGCCGTCGGCATAGGGTGACGACAGCGCTTGCGGCTCGAACTGGCCACCCTTTTTCAGCAATTGCACTTCGCCGCCGAAATGGTTGGGATCGGGCACGATCAACGTGCCCTCTGTGCCGTAGAGTTCCAGCGGCACGTGTTTGTGACCCGCCACATCGAAGCTCATGCCCACCTGCACCACGGCGCCATTCTGGAAGGCCAGCACGCCGGAGACATGGGTGGCAACATGAACGGGAATTTTTTCGCCGTTCTTCGGTTCGCTGGTGATGAGGCGTTCATTACGCGGGGCGATGGCGAAACCCGCAACCTTGGCGACCGGGCCGAACAGGTTGACGAGATCGGTGATGTAATAGGGACCCATATCCAGCATCGGCCCGCCGCCGACCTCGTAATAAAAGGCCGGGTTGGGGTGCCAGCGCTCATGGCCGGGGCACATGAAGGTTGCCGTGCCGCCAACCGGTTGGCCCAGCACGCCTTCGTCGATCAGCCGGCGTGCGGTCTGGTGCCCGCCGCCGAGGAAGGTATCCGGGGCCGAGCCGATGCGCAGGCCCTTGGCTTTAGCGGCATCCGCAAGGCGTTTGCCTTCGGCGAAATTGATGCCGAGCGGCTTTTCGGAATAGGCGTGCTTGCCGGCGTCAAGGGCGCGCAGCCCCACCTCCACATGCGCCTTGGGGATCGTCAGGTTGACGATGATCTCCACGGAAGGATCGGCGAGAAGCGCGTCGATGCTGGTTGCCTGAAGGCCGAACTCATCGGCGCGGGCTTTCGCAGCCGCCTCGTTCATATCCGCAAGACCGCGAATGTCGAGAATGGGAAACGACGCCATGGCCTTGAGATAGGCGCTGGAGATGTTGCCGCAGCCGATGATGCCGATACCGACCCTGTTCATGTGATTTCCTCCCGTAAATCAGAAATGCTTAAAGCCTGCCGCTCCGCCCTGATGGCTAGAGCGCCGGCCCCGTCGTGTTCCATGGTGATTCGTAAAGTTCGTAGAGTGCTACGGCTGCAGCCCCCTGCGCCCACAACTCATCGCTCGCAACGTCGAAAACCAGCTCCGCGACGCCGGCCAGCGAAGGCGGCACGGCAGCGTTGTAGCTGTCGCGGATGCTGGTGATGAAGGGCTCGCCAAGTTCGAGGCTGGAGCCGGTGATGATGACCCGTGGCGGAGCAAACAGCGTGACGATATTGGCAAGTGTCAGGCCCAGCGCCGCGCCGGCGCGCAGGGCTGCCGCAATGAGATCGTGATCTTCAGCCGCAATCAGCGCATGGGCATGCTGCATGCCGCGACCGAGCCGGATCGCCTCGGCAAATCGCCCGTCCACCGGGCGTGAGCCCAAAATGGCATTTTCGCCGGCCTGGCTCGCCAGCCGCACCGTGCCTTCATTGGCAAGACCGATGACGAGGTCGCCGAGATTGTGGCTGAGGCCGCCGGCACCGCGAAACAGCTGGTTCTGATGCAAAACGCCAAGCCCGAGTGTCTGTTCAAGCGAAATCAGCACCATGTCTTCCAGATCGCGCGCATGGCCGAACCAGTGGTGGGCAAGGGTAATGGCGTGAGCGTCGCTTTCGATGATGGTCGGCGAGCTAAGACGCGCCGTCATTTCCTCGGCGAAATTGACGTTCACTTCGCGCAAAATCGGGCTGCTGCGGATTTTCCCGGTGCGATGCTCGATGACGCCGGGAAGGCCGAGACAGACCATGTCGACATCTTCCAGGGACAGGCCGGCATCGACCACGCAGCGGCGAACCCCATCCTCCACCAGATCGGCGATGACGCCAATCGGCTGGCGGTCGACACGGATCGGCAGGGCGAGGGTGGAAAGCACATTGCCGCAGAAATCGGTGACAACGAAAACCATGCGGCTTGCGGCGATCTTGGCGCCCACCACGCGGGCGGCATCCGGGTTCAGCTCCAGCATCACCCGCGGCCTGCCGCGTGCGCCTTCGGTGCGGATATCACCGAGATGACGGGTCAGTATAAGCCCGTCATCAAGCAGCGAGGCGGTAATCGCCGAAACGGTGGTGGTGGAAAGCTGCGTTCTTTCGCTGATTTCCACCCGCGAGATCGGCCCGTGGCGGCGGATGCTATCCAGCACGCTTAGCCTGTTGATCGCGCGCATCAATTCTGGGTCTGCGGTCTTCATGGTGTCCTGCTGCGATCAATGCCGGTTCGAGAACCGATTTATGTCGGGTTACGGATTAAATAACGGTCTAGGGGAGGGGGGTGTCAAGCGGTTCGCGCAAAAAATCGGCATAGCGCCTTGACATTATGCGAGGGCTAATGTGAATTAATCCGCATTGGGGAATAAATGAGGAAATCCCCGAGGGAGGATCACCATCATGACGATTTGGCACGCAGGCGCAAGCCTGAGCGGCAGGCTGACAGGCTTTGCCACAACGACAAGCATTGCTCTCATGCTCGGCACCGCCAGCGCCTCGGCCGCGACGGTGGTTAAATGGATGCATGTGGAACTGGACCCGAAAGCCGTGGCCGTCTGGGAGGAGATTGCCAAGGATTTCGAGACCAAGCACCCCGATGTGGATGTGCAGTTGCAATTCCTGGAAAACGAAGCCTTCAAGGCGAAATTGCCGACTTTGCTGCAATCCAATGACGTTCCGGATTTTTTCTATAGCTGGGGCGGCGGCGTTCTTGAGGAACAGTCCAAAACCGGTGCGCTGAAGGATCTGACCGAGGTTTTCGACGCCGATGGCGGCAAGCTGCGGCAGGCCTATAATGCTTCGGCGATCGACGGATTGTCTTTCGATGGCAAGGTCTGGGCCGTACCTTACAAGGTCAGCCTCGTCAGCTTCTTTTATAACAAGGAGCTGTTTGCCAAGGCCGGCGTGAAGGCGGAAGACATCAAGAGCTGGGATGATCTCGGCACCACGGTCAAGAAGATCAAGGAAGCCGGCATCGTGCCGATTGCCGGTGGCGGCGGTGAAAAATGGCCGATCCATTTCTACTGGAGCTACCTCGTCATGCGCAATGGCGGGCAGGCCGTGTTCGATGCCGCCCGCAAGGGTGAGGGCGACGGTTTCATGGATCCGGCCATCATCAAGGCCGGTGAGCAGCTGGCCGAATTTGGCAAGCTGGAACCCTTCCAGCCCGGTTATCTCGGCTCCACCTGGCCGCAGGCGCTCGGCGTCTTCGGTGACGGCAAGGCGGCGATGATCCTCGGTTTTGACAACACCGAAGCCAACCAGCGCAAGAATGCCGGTGATGGCAAAGGACTTGCCGCCGACAATATCGGCCGCTTCGCATTCCCCGCCGTCGAAGGCGGCGCCGGTAAGGCCACCGATACGCTGGGCGGCCTGAACGGCTGGGCAGTCACGAAAAACGCTTCCAAGGAAGCGATCGATTTCGCGACATTCCTGACCAGCAAGGAAAGTGAAGAGAAGATGGCTGCCGCCGGCATGATCCTGCCCGTTGCGACGGGTGCGGATGGTGCGGTGAAAAACCCGCTGCTGGCGGATTCGGCCAAGCAGCTTGCCGGCTCCACCTGGCACCAGAACTTCTTTGACCAGACGCTGGGCGCTGCCGTCGGCCGCGTCGTCAATGATGTCTCCGTCGAGATCGTCTCCGGCCAGATGAGCGCGGAAGAGGGTGCCAAGCAAATTCAGGACGCTTTCGAGCTTCGCTGATTGTCACCTGCATTGCGGCCGCCGCGCTAAAATGCGGCGCCGCGATATCTGCATAAAAGAAAGCGGATAGAGATGACGGATATTTCCATGACTTCTGCGTCCATACCGGCGCGCGGCGCGGCAAAGGCGAAGCGCAAGCAAAGTTCGGTTGCGCATGATCGGGCGCTGACCCTTCTGGTGTTTCTGCCGCCGGCATTGTTGCTCTTTACCCTGTTCGTCATCCTGCCCATGGGCGAGGCGGCGTGGTACAGCCTTTATCGCTGGAACGGCTATGGCACGCCGACGGATTTCGTCGGCTTAAGGAATTTTCAGGTCCTGTTCGGCAATGCCGCCTTCTCGCAGGCCCTGCTGAATAACGGCCTCATCATCCTGATTTCCATTCTGATCCAGATTCCATTGGCCATCTGGCTCGCCACGATGCTGGCGCACCGCATTCCGGGCGTCGTCGCCTTCCGGCTGGTGTTCTTTCTGCCCTATGTGCTGGCGGATGTGGCCGCGGGTCTGATCTGGCGTTTTGTTTATGACGGCGATTATGGCCTCTTCGCCGCCATTTCCAATTTCTTCGGCTTCGCCAACCCTTACGTGCTGGCCGACAAGGATGTGGCGATCTATGCCGTGCTTGGCGTCATCGTCTGGAAATATTTCGGTTTCCACATGATGCTGTTCATCGCCGGCCTTCAGTCCGTCGACAAGAACGTGCTGGAAGCCGCCGAAATCGATGGCGCTTCCGGCTGGCAGAAGTTCCGTTATGTAACCTTGCCGATGCTCGGCTCCACCGTTCGCCTGTCCGTCTTCTTTGCGGTTATCGGCTCACTGCAGCTGTTCGACATGATCATGCCGCTCACCGGCGGCGGTCCGTCCAACTCCACGCAGACCATGGTCACGTTCCTCTACACCTATGGCGTCATGCGCATGCAGGTGGGGCTTGGCAGTGCGGTCGGCGTCGTTCTTTTCGTCATCTGCGTGACGCTCGCCTTCGGTTACAAAAGGATTTTCATGCGCCATGACTGACACATCCACCTCCGTCCGCATGCCGCTGCAAACCAAGCTTTATCTCTATATATCGCTGAGCCTGATCGCGGCCATCGTACTCATCCCGTTGCTCACCACCGCACTTGGCGGCTTCAAGACACTGGGAGACCTGCGCGTCAACCCGTTCGGCATTCCGGCGGAATGGCAATGGGCCAATTACGGCGATATTCTCTTCGGCAAACGTTACTGGCTGCAGATTTTCAATTCGCTGGTCATCGCGCTGTTGACGGTGTTCCTGACGCTCACCGTTTCGGCCATGGCGGCCTTCACCTTCGCGCATGTGAAGTTCTTCGGCTCGTCCTTCCTGCTCAATTATTTCCTGCTGGGGCTGATGTTCCCGGCGGCCACCGCCATCCTGCCGCTGTTCATCCGCATCCGCGATCTCGGCCTGCTTGACACCTATTGGGGTGTGGTGCTGCCGCAGGTGGCCTTCGGGCTTGGCATGAGCATTCTCCTGTTCCGCAATTATTTCCGCAATCTGCCGGAGGAACTGTTTCAGGCTGCTTTCGTGGATGGCTGCGGTTATCTGCGGTTCTTCTGGCACATTTCCCTGCCGCTTTCGCGACCCATCGTCGCTACCGTCGGCATCGTTTCCTTCGTTGGCAGCTGGAACAGCTATATCCTGCCGCTGATCATGCTGAATTCGGAATCGAAATATCCCTGGCCGCTCGGCATCATGGTTTATCGTGGCGAATTCGGCACCGAGTGGCAGCTGGTGCTCGCCTTCATCACGCTGACGATCCTGCCGACCGTCATCGTCTTCTTCCTCGCACAGAAACACATTATCGCGGGCCTGACGGCCGGTGCCGTCAAATCGTGACCTGAAAGGAGCAAAACATGGCTTCCGTCGAACTTAAGGATATCGCCAAGTCCTATGCCTCGCTCGATGTCATCCACGGCATCTCGCTTGATATAGCGGATGGTGAGTTCATCGCGCTGGTCGGCCCTTCCGGTTGCGGCAAGTCCACACTTTTGCGCATGATCGCCGGGCTGGAGGAAATCACCGGCGGGGATATCCTCATCGGCGACAGGGTGGTCAACGGCATGACACCGCGCGAGCGCAACATCGCCATGGTGTTCCAGTCCTATGCGCTTTATCCGCATATGACGGTGGCCGAAAATATGGGCTTCAATCTGAAGCTCGCCGGCCACCCGAAAAACGTCATAGAGGAACGCGTGGCGGAAGCCGCCCGTATGCTCGATCTCGGCAAGCTTCTGGATCGCAAGCCCTCGCAGCTTTCCGGTGGCCAGCGCCAGCGCGTCGCCATGGGCCGCGCCGTGGTGCGTAACCCGGCGGTCTTCCTGTTTGATGAGCCGCTCTCCAATCTGGACGCCAAGCTGCGCGTGCAGATGCGCAGTGAAATCAAGGCGCTGCATCAGAAAGTTGGCACGACGTCGATCTATGTCACCCATGACCAGATCGAGGCGATGACGCTGGCCGACCGGGTGGTGGTACTTAATCACGGACGTATCGAACAGCAGGGCACGCCGCTGGAACTTTACAAGACGCCCGCTAATCTCTTCGTTGCCGCCTTCATCGGCTCACCGGCCATGAACCTCATCGAAGGTGTGGTCGATGGCGAGGGCGATCAGCCCGCCGCCCGGCTGAAGGACGGCACCGCGATCCGCATTGCCGCGACACGCAAGGTCAAGCGCGGCCAGCCGGTGACAATCGGGCTTCGCCCCGAACATATCGGCTCGACCATTGGCGGCGATATCTCGCTTTCCGGCCGCACCGTGCTGGTGGAACCAACCGGTGCGCAGACCCATGTGGTCTTTGAACTGGCGGGTGATCAGGTGACGGCCGTGGTGGATGGCGAGCAGCTGGTGAAGGTCAACGCACCCTTTGCCGCCACCGTGCATCATGAGCGCGTGCATGTGTTCGACAGGGCCAGCGGGCTGGCGCTTTAAACCTGTTTCGCTTTTTTAGTGAAATAGCGAAATTCTCTCGCCCCTCCGCTTTTGGGGCTTGTCTGAAAATTACGAGCGGTTAGCTTGGCGCTGGGAGTCAAAGCGGTTTTACCGCTCAACTGTATCGATACAGGGAGGTTATTTTATGAGAACGATCAAGGGACCGGGTCTTTTTCTCGGCCAGTTTGCCGGTGATGCTGCCCCCTTCAACAGCTGGGATGGCATTACCAAATGGGCGGCGGAAAAGGGTTATGCCGGCGTGCAGGTGCCGACATGGGCCGGGCAGCTGATCGATCTCAAAAAAGCGGCGGAATCGAAGGATTATTGCGATGAGTTCGCCGGCGTGGCGCGCCAGAACGGTGTGGAAGTAACCGAACTTTCCACCCATCTGCAGGGCCAGCTGGTTGCCGTTCATCCCGCTTATGACGAGGCCTTCGATGGCTTTGCAGCGCCTGAAGTGCGCGGCAACCCCAAGGCCCGGCAACAATGGGCCGTCGAGCAGGTGAAGCTTGCGCTGAAAGCCTCGAAAAACCTCGGCATCAAGGCACATGCGACCTTCTCCGGTGCGCTTGCCTGGCCGTTCGTTTATCCGTGGCCGCAGCGCCCGGCCGGGCTGGTGGAAGCCGCCTTTGACGAGCTGGCAAAACGCTGGACGCCTATCCTTGATTATGCCGATGAGCAGGGCGTGGATGTCTGCTACGAAATCCATCCGGGCGAAGACCTGCATGATGGCGTGACCTTCGAGATGTTCCTGGAACGCGTAAAGAACCACAGTCGCGCCAACATGCTCTACGACCCGTCGCATTACGTGCTGCAATGCCTCGATTATCTCGACAATATCGACATCTACAAAGACCGTATCAAGATGTTCCACGTCAAGGATGCGGAGTTCAACCCTACGGGCCGGCAGGGCGTTTATGGCGGTTATCAGGGCTGGGTGGAGCGCGCCGGTCGCTTCCGTTCGCTGGGCGACGGGCAGGTGGATTTCGGTGCGGTCTTCTCGAAAATGGCGGCCAATGATTTCGACGGCTGGGCCGTGGTCGAATGGGAATGCGCGCTGAAGCACCCTGAAGACGGTGCCCGCGAAGGGGCGGAATTCGTCAAGGCGCATATCATCCGCGTCACGGACAAAGCCTTTGACGATTTCGCATCTGGTGGCACCGACGATGCGGCCAACCGCCGTATGCTTGGGCTTTGAAAACGTTTCAGGGGAGATATTATGGCTATTGAAGGAAAGACAACCGACAAGGCGAACAAGCGGATTCGTCTTGGTATGGTCGGTGGTGGCTCGGGCGCATTTATCGGCGGCGTCCATCGTATGGCAGCAAGGCTGGACAATCGTTTCGATCTTGTGGCGGGGGCCCTGTCCTCAACGCCGGAAAAATCCCTCGCATCCGGCCGCGAGCTGGGGCTCGATCCCGAGCGTTGCTATGGCTCCTTCGAGGAAATGGCCGAGAAGGAAGCGCTGCGCGAGGATGGTATCGAGGCGGTGGCGATCGTCACGCCCAATCATGTGCATTATCCGGCCGCCAAAGCCTTTCTCGAGCGCGGTATCCATGTCATCTGCGACAAGCCGCTGACCTCCAATTTGGAAGACGCCAAAAAGCTGAAGGACGTGGCCGACAGGGCTGATGCGCTGTTCATCCTCACCCATAACTATACCGGTTATCCGATGGTGCGGCATGCCCGGGAACTGGTACAGGCCGGTGCACTCGGCACAATCCGTCTGGTGCAGATGGAATATCCCCAGGACTGGCTGACGGAAGCGGTGGAACAGACCGGCGCGAAACAGGCCATCTGGCGCACCGATCCGGCCCAATCCGGCGTCGGTGGCTCCACCGGCGATATCGGCACCCATGCCTATAATCTCGGTTGCTTCATTTCCGGTCTGGAAGCCGATGAACTGGCAGCGGATGTACATACCTTCGTCGAAGGCCGTCGGCTGGACGACAATGCGCATGTAATGCTTAGGTTCAAGGCCAAGGACGGCAAGCAGGCCGCCAAGGGTTTGCTCTGGTGCAGCCAGGTTGCGGTTGGCCATGAAAATGGTCTGAAAATCCGTGTTTATGGTGACAAGGCGGGCATCGAGTGGACGCAGGCCGATCCGAACTATCTGTGGTTTACGAAGCTGGGCGAGCCGAAACAGCTGATTACCCGCGGTGGTGCTGGCGCCGGGGCCGCCGCCGCCCGCGTCACCCGCATTCCGTCAGGCCATCCGGAAGGATATCTGGAAGCCTTCGCCACCATCTATACCGAAGCTGCGCATGCCATCGAGGCCCGCCGCACCGGCACAGCGCTGGACAAGGCGGTGATCTATCCGACCGTTGATGATGGGGTAAAGGGTGTTGCCTTCGTTACTGCCTGCATCGAATCCGGTAAAAACAATGGCGGCTGGGTGAAGCTGTAAGACTGGATATGACGTTACTGCGCCATCTTCTCTCCGCCCGGAGCAGAAGATGGCGCGGGGTCGATCAATAAACGGACCATATGTCCGTCGCCGATGGTTTACCGTCCCAGATGCTGCTCGCCGCGCTTTTTCGCCAGCTCGATCTGCTGCTGGCGATCGCGGAAACGCTGGCGGTCCTCTTCCGTGCGGTCATCGAAACAGCTCGGGCAGGAAACGCCTTCCTCGAATTTGGGTGACAGGCGTACTTCCGGCGTTATCGGGTTACGGCAGGCATGGCAGAGCTGGTGGTTGCCTTCGGCAAGGCCGTGTACCACCGAGACGCGCTCGTCGAAGACGAAACAGGCGCCTTCCCAGAGGCTTTCTTCTTCCGGCACTTCTTCCAGATATTTCAGGATGCCGCCCTTGAGGTGGTAGACCTCATCGAAACCCTGTTCCTTCATGAAGGCGGTAGCCTTCTCGCAGCGAATGCCGCCGGTGCAATACATGGCGATCTTCGGCTTGTTGTGCAGGCCGGGATTGTTCTTCACCCAGTCGGGAAACTCGCGGAAGGTCTTGGTCTGCGGATCGACCGCGCCCTTGAAGACGCCGATGGCGGTCTCGTAGTCGTTGCGCGTATCGATGAGGATGGTGTCCGGATCGGAAATCAGCGCATTCCAGTCCTGTGGCTCGACATAGGTGCCGACGATGCGGTTTGGATCGATGTCCGGCACGCCCATGGTGACGATCTCTTTCTTGAGCTTCACCTTCAGCCGCACGAAAGGCATGTGCGAAGCGCGGCTTTCCTTGTGCTCCAGCGCGGCAAATTCCGGCTGTGCGCGCAGGAAGGCAAGCACCGTGTGAATGCCCGCATCCGGCCCGGCAATCGTGCCGTTGATACCTTCGGCGGCCAGCAGCAATGTGCCCTTGACGCCGTTTTTCTGGCAGAGCTCGAACAGCTGTTCGCGCAAGCTCTCGAACCGCGGCAGGCGGGCAAAATGGTAAAGTGCGGCCACAAGGAAATCACCAGAGACTTCCGGGCGGGGGAGAATGGTCGTGTCGGTCATGGGCGCTGAAATACAGCGACGGCGGCCGCAAAGCAATATTTATCCGCTGCGGCCAGCATTTTGAAAATCGTCAAATATCCAGGGGGGAAGAGGCGAATGGCAGGCGGTTGGTGCCTCAAATCCGGCATGGGCGAGAGGACAAGACCTCGCTTCCATCATCCTTGGGTTTGCCCCAAGGATCTAAGCACGGAGCATAAACCGACAGGTTGCAGATCCTCGGGACAAGCCCAAGGATGACGCCGAATGTGGTGTGACGCCTTTTCCCAACATCATCGTCGTCGGCCTATTTCGCCGCCTGCCGCCACAAAAGGCCGACGATACGACTTTCGGTGCGGGGGGACTCGGAAAAAACCTCGTCCGCCAGTTCAAGGCCTTCCGCGCGCAGCGCCTGCTGCCTTACGATGATCGCATCGAGAAGAAGCGCCAGCCGCTCGCCATTGCCGAAACGGTCCGGTTCCCGGTCGGCAACGGCGGCGAGGACCGAAAGATCATGCTCATGGCCGAGAATATCGACCAGCCGCTTGGTATCGGCACGCTTGGCGCGCATGGCGGAGGGCCAGAGGCGGCGCATGAGGCCGAGATGCATCCAGTGGGTCTGCCCCGCTTTGCGTAATTCGTGAAAATGCTCGACATCCGCCTGGTCCCGACAATCCGAGAGCGCTTTGCGTGCCTTCACCCGTTGTTTTGCCCAACTGCTTCTCACCAGCCTGGCCGTCTTTTTCAGGTCATCCGGCAGGGAGAGAGCCTCAAGCCTTTCGTGTCCCGCCTCGCAGCCGGCGATCGCCGCCGCTATGGCGTCGTCAAGATCCACCTCGTGGTTGAGGGCATCGTCGCGACGTTCGCGCAGCATTGCCGTGATCGATCGCAACGCCTCACCCTGCGCATCGGAGAGTGCAAAAGCCTCGAGATATTCCGCCGTTTCCATCAGCGCCGTCGCATCCCGCGCGAAGGCCAGTGAACGGGCGATATCGCGGAAACGGGCATTCTCCTCGCGGCTGAAATCGGGCGCCGCCTTGCGGATCAGGCGGTAGAGCGCCCGCAGCCGCTTGAAGCGCTTGCGCGCATCGTGCACCGCCTCATGTGATCCCGAGGGCTGGTCGCGCAGGATGGTGATCGCATCCTCGATCAGTTCCAGCCCGGCGCGGCGGATCTCGTCGCCGAAGGGCTTTTTCGGATCAATCCTGAAGGGCATCCGGCAAGTCTCCACTCGAACAGTCCATGGCGAGCGACTGGTTGGAAAAGCGACGGTCACCCGTCACTTCTTTCCCGAGCCAAGCGGGCAGGTCCGGGTTGGCGTTCTCATCGTTCATTTCGACTTCGGCGACGACCAACCCCTGATACCGGCCTTCGAAAACATCGATTTCCCAGGTGAAGCCGCCATGATCAACGGTGTGACGCGTCTTTTCTATCACCACACCCGGTGCACTTGCCATCAGCTCTTCTGCGTCCTTGAGGGGAATGGAATATTCATATTCGTCCCGGACAAGTGCACTTGCGCCGATCTTGATGGTCAGTGTCGCATCACGCCCATTGACGATCCTGACCCGGACCGAGCGATTTTCCAGCGAAGCGACATATGCCTGCCGGAAAGCCATGCTATGCGTCACCTCATCGCGCCATTCACCGCCTGCAACAAGAAACTTCCGTTCAATTTCCTTGGCCATGCTGTCTCCGCAAACTGGTGCGCCAGATTATCGCAAGATGACGTCGCGAAGAAGCGAATTGATTGAAGTATCTGGATAAAAAATGGCCCTGCCATGCCTCGACATCATAGCCGGGGCAGGCTAATCGGTAAACGGGATTTCAATCGTTTCAATCGTTTCAATCGTGCAAGGGAGGCTCATCGTGGCCCAGGACTCCGAAAAACTTCTTTCCATCCTCAAACTTCAGCCGGTCGTGCCGGTGCTGATCGTGGATGATGCCGCTTCCGCCGTGCCACTTGCGCGCGCTTTGGTCGCAGGCGGCCTGAAGGCAATCGAGATCACCATGCGCACACCGGCGGCACTGGATGCCATCCGCGCGGTTGCGGCGGAAGTGGAAGGCGCCAATGTCGGTGCCGGTACCATTCTCAACGCCCGGGATTTTGAAGCCGCTGCCGAAGCAGGCTCCACCTTCATCGTCAGCCCCGGCATCAATAAAAGCGTGCTGGAGGCGGCGCGCGGCTCCAACGTGCCGTTGCTTCCGGGCGCAGCCACCGCCAGCGAAGTCATGGCGCTGCGGGATGAGGGTTACAAGGTCCTGAAATTCTTCCCCGCCGAACAGGCTGGCGGTGCGCCTTACCTCAAGGCGCTGTCGTCGCCGCTCGCCGGCACGGTGTTCTGCCCGACCGGCAGCGTTTCGCTGAAGAATGCCAATGACTATCTGTCTCTGCCGAACGTCGTCTGCGTCGGCGGCTCCTGGGTTGCACCACGCGAACTGGTGGCGACCGGCGATTGGGCTGGCATCACCAAGCTCGCCGCTGAAGCCGCAGCACTGCGCGGCTGATTGACATTGCTTCAAACCCGTTCACGAAGGCGTGAGCGGGTTTGACATTTATATTCGCGCCGCGGCTTCCTATCTCACCTGTAGATTTTGACCTCTACAGGAGATTTTGATGTTCGACGCCAAGAAGCTTCTTGAACAATTCCTCGGCTCGCAGGTGCCGGGCCTTTCGGGAAGCGTCCGTGACAGAGCCGGGCAGGCCGCCGATATCGCCAAGAACAATCCCCTCAAGGCCGGTGCTCTCGCCGCCGCCATTCTGGGCACCAAGACCGGCCGCAAGCTCGCCGGCAATGTTGCCACCATCGGCGGTGTCGCCGCCATCGCCGGCCTCGGTTATCTCGCCTACAAGAATTACAAGTCCGGTCAGGCGCCCGAAGTCGCGCCGAAACCCGAGCCGGAACTGCTTGCTCCCCCCGCCGATTCCGCCTTCCATCCGCAGTCGCCCGCTCTTTCCAACGATTTTGCCCTGAAACTCATCCAGGCGATGATCGCTGCCGCCAAGGCAGACGGTCATATCGATGAGAAGGAGCGCGCCAATATCATGGACAAGGTACAGGTCTCCGGCCTCGATACCGAGGCAGAGCGGTTCCTCGAAAAGGAACTGGCCGATCCGCTGGATATCGATGCACTGGTGGCTGCCGCTCGCACCGAAGAGCAGAAAGTGGAGCTTTATACCGCCTCGCGGCTTGCCATCGAGGCCGATACGCGTGCGGAGCGGGGTTATCTCGATCTTCTTGCCGGGCGGCTGGGGTTGCCGGATGCGCTCGTGGACCACATTGAGGCGACCGTGGTGGCGGCGAAGGTCTAGGTCGAAGTTGGGGCTCACCCCCCTCTGCCCTGCCGGGGATCTCGCCCTCAAGGGGGGAGATCGACCCGAGGCGGCCTTTCGGCTATTTTCAACGTTGTGAGTGGGTGAGCGTTGCCTTCTGGCTGATCTCCCCCCTTGAGGGGGAGATGCCCGGCAGGGCAGAGGGGGGTGAACCACACCCACCAAAGCGGAAACGCGACCACTGCCGACATGTCCCACTTCCCGGTTGTCATCCCATCCCGCTTGCCCTAATCCTTGTCCCAGACAATGGGGAAGAGAATGCGCGATCTGAGTGATTTCAAGGGATGTCCGGCGCCAAAGCCGGTGGTGTTGAAGGGCCGTTACGTGACGGCGGAGCCGTTTGATCGTGGCAGCCATCTGACAAAGCTCTGGGCCGCACTTGGCGGTGAGGGCGTGAATGCACTTCTCAAATATTTCCCACAAAACGCCTTTCCCGATGCCGAGGCCTTTGGCGACTGGCTGATCGGTGCGGGGCAAAAACTCAACTGGGTGACGCTGGTCTTCGTGGAAAATGCCAGCGGTGATGTGGTGGGCATGGCGAGTTACATGCGGCCCGATCCTGCCAATGGCGTGGTCGAGGTCGGTTCCGTCGCCCATGGCGGCAAGATGAAGCGCTCGCCTTTGTCCACTGAGGCGCATTACCTGATGGCGAAACATGTTTTCGAAGATCTGGGTTACCGCCGCTATGAGTGGAAATGCCACAACGAAAACGAGCCGTCCAAGATCACCGCGAAACGTTATGGTTTCACCTTCGAGGGCGTTTTCCGTCAACATATGATCTCGAAAGGTGAGAACCGCGATACCGCGTGGTTTTCCATGATCGACGGCGAATGGCCGCTGATCGGCAAGGCCTTTGAAATTTGGCTTTCGCCGGAAAATTTTGCAGATGACGGAGCGCAGAAGCGCAAGCTCGAAGATATACGTGCGGAGCTTGCCAATGGCTGAGAAGAAGGATTGGTCGCCGGCTATAGCCGCCGCCCTCATCATCATCGGCTTCGGACTGGTGTTCTTCGTCATGCCGAAAATCATGCTGTGGCTGGGTGATTATTCGCCCTGGCTTGCGGCTGCATTCGGCACAGTTGCGGTGCTCTGTTTCTTCCTGCTGTTCTGGCTGCGCGCGCGTTACCAGCGCCGCCGCGACGGTTAGTTAGAGCACACGGGTGCTCTAACTCTTTTGTTTTAAGGCATTTCCAGAACGTAAGCCGCAAAGTATTTTTACTGGAACTGCCCTAGAGCCGAAGCGAAGCGCCGAGCAATAACAGCCCCATGATCAAAACGAACAGCGCACCGGCGATTTCGATCGCGTGGCTGATGCCGGCTGCCTTGCGGCTGCCGGGGCCGGCAAAACGCACCGCAAGCCCTTTGGCCGATACCGCCATGATGGCGAGAGCGGACACCATGATGGCGGTGCCGAGCGACATGGCCAGCACAGACAGCACACCACCGAGATAAAGCCCGTTCAGAAGCGCGAAGCTCATGACGATGATGGCACCCGAGCAGGGCCGCAGCCCGACCGCAATGATGGCCGACCAGGCCTCATGCAGGCTGAAATTCTTGCTTTTCAAAAGCATGGGATCGGGTGCGTGGGATTTGCCGCAGGCCGAGCAGAGGTCGCCGGTGCCATCATGGTCGTGATCAGCAAAGACCGGCTTGCCCTGGAACCGCAGCCCTGTGCCCATGCCGCTCGTTCTGCCCACCGATGTTTCGCCTGCCGTAGCGAAGACGGCGACGGGTTCACGCTTTATGCGCAGCGACCAGAGTTTGCGCAGCAGAAGCCAGGCGCCGAACAGCGCCACCATGGCGAAACTGGCGATCTCCATCGCCTGTGTCGCCTTGGTCATGGTGATCGAGGTGCCACGCAGCACGAGCCAGGCCGCGCCAACGAGGCCGATTGCGACTGCGCCCTGAATGAGCGCCGAGACGAAGGAAATCAGGATGCCGCGTCTCAGCTGTGTTTCATTGGCGATCATGTAGGACGAAATGACGGCCTTGCCATGGCCGGGCCCGGCGGCATGGAAAACGCCATAAGCAAAGGAGAGGCCGATCAGCGAGCCAAGCGCCCAGCCATCCTCGCGCATGGCTTTCAACGCGCCGGTCAGCGCCCGGTAGAACATCTGCTGATGTACATTGATCCATTGCATTAAAGGCGCAAATGGTCCGCCGACGGAAAATGACGGTTCGGCCGAACCGATGCCAAGTGGCGATTGCGCATGTGCCATGCCGGCAACGGCAAGCAGGCCGATGGCCGCAATGGCCAGGGGCCCGGCCAGACGGCCGCTGCGGCTCAGCATGTCACCTCCAGCCGGGTGGCGAAGAGCTTCGTCATGTCGGTACCGGTTGGATCATTGAAGAACGCATCGGTAAGCGAACTCTGGTTTTGCGAGATCACCTCGTCGGGGTCGGGGCGAACGACATGGTGCTTGCAGGCGTTCAGATCCTTGCCCTCGGTGGCAATATCGGCGTCCTTGGCAAAATCGATCGCCGTATACATGGTCGGATCCCAAGCGCCGAAACTCAGCTTGCCTTTCACCGCAAGCGGCTTGGCGGGTTTTACGGAAAAGAACATCAGGATCTGCTGATCCTTGTAATCCACGTGAATGGCGTCCGGTTTGGCAAATTCTACCGGTTTTCCGTTGGCGGTGATGAAGGTGTAATAGGAATATTCGGCAAGCGACTCCAGCACCGTGGTGCCGATTTCAGCCAATTCGTCCTTGTCCAGCTTCAGATCGCTGTTCTTGTCGTAGTCCATCACCACGCTTGCCGAGAACATCTCGTCAAAACGCCAGATATTGCGCACTTCCTGAACGGTGCCGTTCGGCCCCTCGACAATTTCCATGCGCGCTTCGGCGAAGATATGTGGATGCGCCGATGCCGCGACGGGAATACAGGCAAGGCCAGCCGCGAGAAGCAAAAATCGTCTGTTCATTATCCGGTCTGTCCTGCCTTCGAATCTCGAAGGCCAGAGTCTAGCAGAAATTGGGACCGAATTTCGACCCGGGGCCGACCGATGGGATATTTCAGAAGGTGCCGGTGAAACGTGAGGTGACGCTGGAGCCGCTATAAGAGAAGTCGGTGTCGCGCTCGCCATGCAGAAGGCGGTTGAATTCCACTTCAAGCTTGCTGCTCTTGCCGGTATCGATTGACAATGTGGCCACAAGCCTGCGTTCGCTGGTGTCGTAGTTGTAGTAAATCCAGTCCTTGTGAACGCGCTGCAGTGCAAGGTTGAGCCCCACCTTGTCCGTGAGCTTGCTTTTCACGACCAACTGCCAGCGCCGATGGAATTCGGCAATCGGGTCATCCGGGTCGAAAAGCGCATAGTCCTGCGAAAAACCGGCGCCGAAGGCGATGCGGTCAGTTGCTTTTACCTCGGCCTCCGTTCGCAGATAGGGCCGGATGCGTTTCACCTTGTCGCTGATCTCATCGCCGGAAATGGTTGTGAGGCCCGCCTCCGCCAGAACCGCGAAACGATCGGAGAACCTGTAACCATAGCCAAGCGAACCGCGCAGCGTATTGGCCTCGAACCGCTCGTATTTTTCCTGTTGGCTTTCCGGCACGACGATGCGGTCATAAGCGAGTGTCAGTCCGGCTTCGCCGCCGGCCAGCGGTCGTTCATGCTCAGCCTTGAAGGATAAAAGTGCCTCATTGGCCTCCAGCCGGGTGGGCAGGAAATAGGCCGGCCTGAAACGCGCCTTGCCTTTCATCAGGCTGGCGAGGCCTGCCGTCAGCGTGTTCTTGCCGCCCAAAGCGAGGATGCCGAGCTGGGAAGAGGCCTCCAGCTTGTGGTCCAGCCGCCGATAACCGATGTCTTCTTCTGGCAGATGCACGAAGATATCACCGGCATCGCTGCGCGTGCCACGCAACTCGATCGCCCATTCCAGTTTTTCGGAAAACCGCTTGGTCAACCCCAAGGAGGCAATGGTGTTGTGTTCATTGGCAAAACCATACCGGGGGAGACGGACCTCTTCATGCTCGAGCGCATAACGCAATTCCGCCCCTTCCAGCGCGACCTTGCCGTTGAGCCCGAAGCCGGCGCGCAGCGAAATCGCGCTTAGACGATTGGTATCGGCAAAATAATTTGTGTCATAGGCGACGCCCGACTTATAGGTGACAGCGTGCTCATCCGCACTTTCACCCGCCCGTGCGCCGGAGCCACAGGCAAGCCCAAGAACAAGCGCGATACATCCCCCCAGTCGCATTCGCATCTCCGGTCTCTAATTAAGCAATATCTTATATTTAGATGGTTAATAAAGTTTCCGGGGGTTTTTTACTGTCGCAGCGGCAAATGATTACTCGCAGCAATCAGGTTCAGCGCGATGTGCGCAGCGCAAGATAGATAAAACTTTATTAAATTCACAAGTATTAGTGTTAATTGTTTATTGTAATATTAGCCTTTGCTTGAATTAGAATTCTCTAAATATACAGTTCAGTTACGCCAGATGGCGTGATCAAACATAAGAGGAGAGAGAAATGATTGCTAAATTTGCTTGCGTAGCCGCTATTCTTACTGTCGCTTCCGTTGGTCAGGCCAATGCCGGCGGTCTTCTGGGCGGTATCCTTTCCGGAAACAGCAACAAGGGTGGCGCGCTCGTTGTGGTGTCGCCAAGCATCGATCTGGGGCTCAACGGCATCCTGTCCAACAACGGGATTCTGAACGGCAACAAGACCGGTATCCTGAGCGGTATCCTGAATGGCAACAAGACCTCTGTCGACGTCATCGACAACAAGAATGACGGCGGCAAGAAGCGCCGGCACTAAAAGACCAGACCGAAGATCGACAGGGATTTTCGACGAGAACGATGCGCGCAGGACTAAGCCGGGAACGATCCGAGTTGCGTTTGTATGACGCATGGCGCTTCCGGCAACAACAAACGGCGCATCGCACAACTGAAAGGGGGCCTCGTGGCCCCCTTTTTTTGTATATCTTTTTAAGTTGGCGCCGATCAGATGGTGCGAAAATAAATGGGTTGCCTTTGTTAGAAACCAAAAATGTGCGCTTCCTGACTTACGAGCTTGAACCGCGGTCGGTTTTGGTGAGATGGTGCGATCCTGTCCCGTCTCCCAGCATCCAGTCGATTCTCCATGCTACAGAAAAGCACTTCGCCGGGCGCTTTTGATCGTCAGGCCTATATGATCGCGCTGCTGGTCTTCGTTGCCGGCGGCACCAATGCGGCTGTTGTGCCGTTTATCGGATTTTACATTATTCAGGTGCTCGGCCACGCGCCTGCGACACTCGGCATTTACAGTGTTACGGCAATGGTCGCCTCGATTATAGCCAGTCGTATGTATGGCGAACGTGTCGATGCTGGTGTGCGCATACGGCCCCTGCTGCTTCTTTCCGTTGCCGGGGCTTTTGTTGCGGCGGCGGCGGCGACGTTCGGTCATCTGGCGCTGCTGGTGGCGGTCACGGCCACCGGCATGGGGCTTTCCAACGCCGCCAGTACGCTCGTTTTCAGTTATGGCCGATATCACGGCCGGGTGCAGGCGCTAGATACGACCTCCTACAACGCTTTCCTGCGGATGATGGTATCGCTGGCATGGATGCTGCTTCCAGCCGCCGCCTATCTGATCGTTGATCTCGCCGGTGCAAAAGCCGTGTTCATGAACGCCATGCTGATGGCAGCCATCTGGGGTGGGCTGGCCTTGGCCATCGTGCCGCGAGGCCAGACATGCCCTATGGAACGGCGACAGGACGGCGAGATCGATGAAGGGCGTAACCTGCCGCTGCTTATGGCGGCGGCGGCCAGTTTCTGCATGTCTTTCGCCCATTCCCTGTGCGCGTCGGCTCTGCCGGTGTTTCTTGTGCGCGAGGTTGGGTTGCCGGATTACGCGCCGGGCCTATCGCTCAGCATCAAATGCGCCATGGAGGTTCTGCTGATCCTGCTTGCGCCGAGGATCATGCGCCGGGTCAGCGCCCGCCTGTTGCTGAGCGGGGCGGCGGTAACGGCGATTATAGCCTTCAACATCATCGCCTCGGTCACGACATTGCCCGCCATGCTATTCGGCGCAGCCATGGAGGGAGCTTATTATGGCCTTTTCGCGGGCACGAGCCTGACCTTCATTCAGGGCTTTGCGCGCGGGCGCACGGCGCGGGCGACTGCGCTTTATATGAATTCCATCTTCCTTGCCGCATTGTTTGCGGTGCCCTTGATGGGGTTCGTGGCGCAATATTCCAGCTTCGGTGTGTCGATCCGGCTTGCCTCGGTGGGCGCCGGCGCTGCCCTGCTGTTATTGTTCCTGACGCGGCGTCAGGTGAGCGAATAGACAGAACCTCGCCCTCATTCCCGTGATAGGCGCAGGAATGAGGGGGAATAGAGCTAGTACAATGTCTGGCCCTTCGCCGCCTTAGGCCGAGATATCGATAATGCCGCAGTCGCCGGCCTCTGAAGCGAAGGCGAGCAGCTTGCCGGTGGCGCTCCAGTCCATGCTGGTAATGGCGCCCTTGCCGGGGCGGCGCAGCAGGGCTTCCTTGCCATCCGCCAGACGCACACCGAGGATCATGCCGTCGATGAAGCCGATGGCAAGCACGTCTTCCACCGGGTGGAAGGCGACATTGGTGACCATGATGTTGGCGCGGCTGCCGAGTTCTTCCGGTGCCTTGCCCATCGGGCCGTCCTTGCCGGCAAATGGCCAGACGATGGCGGCCGGCGCGCCGGAAGAGGCAAGCCATTTCCCCTTTGCCGACCAGGAAATGGATTTGACCTTGGCAGGATAGCCCGTCATGCGCATGTGGCGGGCTTCCATGCCGCCCTTGGTTGCTTCCATCTTCCAGCCGTGCAGGGCGTTTTCCTGCATGGTGGTGACGAGAAACTTGCCATCGGGCGAGAAGGTGACGCCGGTATGCGCGCCCTTCCATTCGAGATCGATCGGATCACCCGCGCTCGCCACCCAATGCAGCGTCACGCCGTTATAACGCGCGGCTGCGATGCGCAGGCCCTTTGGCGCAAAGGCAATCGCCTCCACCGTGCGCTCTTCCTTGAATTCCTTGACCGTGCCGTCTGAAAGCCGCACGAAGCTGGACTTGCCGACACCGTAAGCGACCGCCTTCTGCGGCCCGCCGGCCACGACGCCCACCCATTTGCGCGGTACGTTGGCGATTTCGCTGATGCTGCCGTCATGGCCGATACGCAGCACACGCCCGTCTTCGCCACCAGAAAGCAGCGTGGCGCTGTAGGGATCGCGAATGCAGGTCAGAAGCCCCTCATGCGCCTCGGTTACCTTCTCGCCGCCATCCAGCCGGTGAATGGTGCCGGCGGCGGTGGCAAACAGGGGAATGTCGCCGAGAAAATGGGTCGAGACCACGTGGCCTTCGATATCAAGCGGGGCAACAGTCGGCATGGGGCATCGGTCTTTCGTCTATGTGTCTGATGGCGGGGCGTCATTCCCGCCGGCTGGCATGGTTCTAGAGCATTTTCGGCAAAAGCGGAACCGCTTTACATCCCCTCAGCCTCATTCCTGTGCTTGTCACAGGAATCCAGCCGACGCGCGTCTGCGCGGCGAGAAAAGTTCCTTCAGCCCAAGGACTTGGGCTGGCTGGATCTCTGTGACAAGCACAGAGATGAGGGAAGATAACGATCATACCCCGGCGCAAGGCCGGGGCACGGAGGGATAAGGATCAGGCCGTCGCGAGGCAGGCGTTGAAGCTCTTTTCCAGCTTTTCGCGGTCCAGTTCGCGGCCGATGAAGACGAGGCGGCTTTCGCGCTTTTCGTCTTCCTTCCACGGGCGCTGGTGATCACCCTCGATGATCATGTGCACGCCCTGCACCACGTAACGCTCCGCATCGCCCTTGAAAGCGATGATGCCTTTCAGACGCAGGATGTTCGGGCCGTCCGTCTGGGTAACCTTCTGGATCCACGGGAAGAACCGCTCGGGGTTCATCTCGCCGCCGCGCAGTGAGACCGACTGCACCGTCACGTCATGGATCGGCGAAACCGCGCCATGGTGGTCGTGGCTATGGTCATGCCCATGGTCATGATCGTGGTGATGATGCCCGTGATCATGGTCATGGTCGTGATGATCATGATGATGATGCCCGTGATCGTGATTGTGGTCGCAATCAGGGCCGCAGACATGATCCTCATGGCCGTGTTCGAGGAAATGCGGATCGTTTTCGAGCGCGCGTTCCAGATTGAAGGCGCCTTGATCGAGAACCCGGGCGAGATCGACGCCAGAGCGGGTGGTCTTGTAGATGCGGGCGGAAGGGTTGATGGCGCGCACGATATCCTCGATGCGGGCGACTTCCTCGGGCGAAACAAGATCGGTCTTGTTGACGACGACGACATCGGCAAAGGCGATCTGGTCTTCGGCCTCGCGGCTGTCCTTCAGGCGCAGCGGCAGGTGCTTGGCGTCAACCAGGGCAACGACGGCGTCAAGCTCGGTCTTGGCGCGCACGTCGTCATCCATGAAGAAGGTCTGGGCGACGGGAACCGGGTCGGCAAGGCCTGTCGTCTCGACGATGATGCCGTCGAAACGGCCGGGCCGGCGCATCAGGCCTTCCACGACGCGGATCAGGTCGCCGCGCACCGTGCAGCACACGCAGCCATTGTTCATTTCGTAGATTTCTTCATCGGACTCGACGATCAGATCGTTGTCGATGCCGATCTCGCCGAATTCATTGACGATGACAGCGTATTTCTTGCCGTGGTTCTCGGAGAGAATGCGGTTGAGAAGCGTCGTCTTGCCGGCGCCGAGATATCCCGTCAGGACGGTGACTGGAATGGGCTTGGCTGGTGCTGTTTCGGTCATGGAAAACCCCGCGTGGAGACAAGGCCCGTAAAGGCCTCAAGGAAGAAGTGTCGACGTCCATATAGGCGCGACGTCCGGGCAGTTCAAAGAGATTTTGGCCGAATCCGGCCAAGTGGCTCAAATTTTGTTATGAAATAACGTTATGTCAAAAGCGTGGACATCTTCAAGCAGCTCGACAAGGCCTTTGACGGCGTGGGAGATGAGCCTCTCACCCTTTTCGGCCGTGGCCGCTGCGGCGTTTCCGGCAACACCATCGGGGTTGAGATCGCTCATCAGCCAGCCGAAGGCGTGCGGGCCATAGGCGCGCAGATGCTGGAAGCGGCTGGCGAAATCGCTCTGGCGTGAGGGGAAGTCGGCTGCCTTTTCCATTCTCACCCGGTTCGGGCAGAGCGCCAGCATGACGGAGGTTTCGATATCGCCGCCATGAATGTCGATCGCCTTGTCTTCCGGCTTCACCACATCGGCGGGCACGCCGAAACGGGTCCAACTGGTGGCAACCGCCAGCATGCCAAAACGGGCGCGGGCCTCGGTGGCGACGATGGTCATCAGCGGCGAATTGCCGCCATGGGCGTTCAGCATCACGAATCTACGCACGCCTTTTTCATATTCGGCTTCAGCAATGCCGAGCCAGCGCTCAACGGCCTCGTCGTAACGCAGTGTCTTCGTGCCCGGCACATCCATGTGTTCGATGGAATATCCGACGGGCTCCACCGGCAGGAAAGAGACCGGCAGATGGGAGGGCAGGGCGGCAGCAAGACGGGCAACGATACCCTCGGCAATCAGCGTATCTGTCTCGAAGGGCAGGTGCGGACCGTGCTGTTCATGGGCGCCCAGCGGCAGCACGGAAATTGCACCTGTTGCGCGAAGATGAGGGTCTGTTACGTTTTCGTCGTGATAATGCGTGTATGAGTTTGGCATCTGGCAGTCCGCGCGTGCATTCGGTAAGGATTTCCAGCAACATATATCGGTTCCGCCACAGGGTAAAAGGCACTCGCATATGAGCAAGGACAAAACTGGGCATAAGGACAAGGGCGCCAAGAAAGAAAAGGGCGGCAAGAAAATAAAGGACGCCAAAAAAAGGGATGAGAATTTCAACCCTGAAGAACTGGCGCAATCCATCACCCAGGCCGCCCGTTCCATGCGCACGGCGCTAAGCCACAGCCTTGCCGAAAGCGGGCTTTATGCCGGCCAGGACGGCGTTATTCTGGCACTGGCGCAGGAAGGCAGCCTCACACCGGGGCAGATCGCCCAGAAGCTCGGCGTCAAGGCGCCGACCATGACGCGCACCATCGGCCGCATGGAAGCCCAGGGTTTCGTGGAGCGCAGCGGCGACGACGAGGATGGCCGCGTGACACTGGTGAAGCTGACGGAGGCGGGCCTGCAAAGCGTCGAACACATCAACATCTCGATAGCCGATTGTGGCGCAAGGGCCATAGAGGGGCTTTCGGCCAAGGATGTGCGCACCGTGGTTAAACTTCTCAAGGCAATCGATACCAATCTTCAATAATTTGTTGAAATTTTTAAAAATAAAACTCTGTTTTGTGGCTATCTCTTAAACGGGTTGCGGATTTTGTTTAAATTGTTTAATTGTAATTTAAACAGGGACATCCGTCGCTGACATGCGTTTGGGAGGAATGCTGTGGCTCAAAAGGTCAAACTGTCCACGATTGCCGAAAGTCTTGGTCTTTCGACCGCTACCATTTCCCTTGCATTGCGTGACAGTCCGCTGGTTGCTTCCGATACGCGCGACAAGATCAAGGAACAGGCGCGGGCGCTGGGTTATATCTATAACCGCCGCGCCGCCAGCCTGCGCACCTCGCGCTCCGGCATTGTTGGCGTGGTGTTCCACGATGTGATGAACCCGTTCTACGGCGAAATTCTCAAAGCCATCGAAAGCGAGCTGGATCGCAGCCGCCAGACCTTCATTCTTTCCAACCATTACGATTCGGTGGAAAAACAGCGCACCTTCATCGAAACGCTGCTGCAGCTGGGTTCCGACGGCATCATCATGTCGCCGGCCATCGGCACGCCGATCGAGGATATGACGCTGGCCGAAGAAAACGGCATGCCCGCCATCCTCGTGGCCCGCTCCATGGACGGCGTCGACATGCCGACCTATCGCGGTGACGACAGCTACGGCATTTCGCTTGCCACCAACCATCTGATCAGCCTTGGCCACCGCACCATCGCCATGGTTGGTGGCACCGACCAGACCTCGACGGGGCGCGACCGTTACCAGGGTTATGTCAACGCGCTGCGCAAGGCGGGCATCGAGGTCGATCCGAACCTGCGCATTCCCGGCCCGCGCTCCAAGCAGGGCGGTTTCGAGGCCGCCGTGCATTTCCTCTCACTGCCGCAGAAGCCGACTGCCGCCGTCTGCTGGAACGATCTCGTCGCCATCGGTCTCATGAACGGCATTTCGCGCGCCGGTCTGGTGCCGGGTGTGGATATTTCCGTCACCGGCTACGACGATCTGGAGGAAGCGGCGATTGCTACCCCGGCTCTGACCACGGTTTCCAACGGTCAGGCGGAGGTGGGGCGCCTGGCGGCGCGTGCGCTGCTGGACAGGCTGGCGGGCAGCCATGAGCCTGATGGCATTCACCTCATCAAGCCGGAAATGCGCATCCGGCAATCGACCGGGCCGGTGCGGCCGCGGGTGTGAGTACATCCGTGAGTATGGATGCGGCAGGCTGCATGTTTCTGGTTGTTCGCGATGTTTCCTTCTTCCGTCATTCCGGCCTTGAGCCGGAATCCAGCCACCGCGTGTCTACGCGGTGAAAAGACTCTCCCAGCCCAAGTCCTTGGGCTGACTGAATGCCGGATCAAGTCCGGCATGACGGTGATGGGCGCTTAAAAAAAATCGACATGAAACTTCCGTCTGCCCCCATAGCATCCCCTTATTGCCCTTTTCACGGCCGCCTTTGTTTGAAAGGATCGCTGCCCAGGGGAGTGGTATGGCGAAAGGTTCGCCTGAAACCCACTTCGGCATATTGGAATGTTATCAGGAGGAATATCCGCTCATGTCTGACAAAAAGGCCGTCGTTCTCGTTCCCGGCAAGATAAACCCGCGCGTTCTCGAACGCCTCGAAGGCAAGGTCGAGATCGTGGCCGTACCTGCCGGTGCCGAGCCGGCCCTGCCTGATGGTGCGGCGGAGCGCGTCAATGCCATCGCCGTTTCCGGCGTTGTCAACGCCAAATGGATCGATGCGCTGCCGAAGCTCGAGATCATCGCCAATTTCGGCGTGGGTTATGACGGCGTTGACGCCAAACATGCCGCCAAGCGCGGCATTGTGGTGACGAATACGCCTGATGTGCTGAACGACGAGGTGGCCGATACGACGATTGCGCTTTTGATCAACACCGTGCGCCGGCTCTATCAGGCCGAGACCTGGTTGCGCGATGGCAAATGGGTTGGCGAAGGCCCATTCGCACTCTCGCCGTTTTCGCTGCGCGGCCGCAAGGTTGGTCTCTTCGGCATGGGTCGCATCGGCCAGGAAATCGCCAAGCGGCTGGAGCCCTTCAAGGTGGAGATTGGATACCACACCCGCAGCAAGCGGGATGGCCTCTCCTACACCTATTACGGCTCGCTGAAGGACATGGCGGAAGCGGTCGATATCCTGATCTGCATCGTGCCGGGCACGCCGGAAACGCACAAGGCGATCAATGCCGAAATCCTGACGGCGCTTGGGGCTCAGGGCGTGTTCATCAATGTGGGCCGCGGTTCCAGCGTCGATGAGGATGCGTTACTTGAGACGCTCAAGAGCGGCGCCTTGGGTGCTGCCGGTCTGGATGTGTTCTATGCCGAGCCGAAAGTGCCGGAAGCCTTCCTGTCGCTGCCGAACGTCTCCCTCCTGCCGCATGTCGCCTCCGCCTCGGTTCCGACGCGTAACGCCATGGCCGATCTGGTGGCCGACAATATTCTCGGCTGGTTCAAGGACGGCAAGGTGCTGACACCGGTGCCGGAAACGCCGGTCAAGGGGTGAGGCCTGTTGGCAAGCCCTGACCAATATCCCCTGGTGAGGCGAATGGCTTTGTCCGCTCACAAATCCCGCGCACCGTCACCCCGGACTTGATCCGGGGTCCAGCGCGGTCAAGTCTTTGATCGCAAAAGAATTGTTTCTCACGGCGCAGACGCGCCGTGGCTGGATGCCGGATCTAGTCCGGCATGACGGAAGAGAAGTTTGTGACGACGGCGGTCGACCCCGCGCCTGCACTCGTCCCTATTCCGCAATCTCCGAGCTTCCCACCCAACGCCCTTCGGCAAACGACCGGGCCATGGCATGGATGCTTCGCTCGATCTTCAACCCTTCCTCGAAATCGATGATATGGGCCTTTTTCCCCTCGATTGCCGCGATCAGTTCCCTGCATTCGATGACCTTCAGATCGTTGAAGCCGAGGCCGTGGCCCGGGGCGGGGATGAAGCGGTCATAGGGCTTGTGGTGCGGCGCGGTAAGGATGGTTCTGAAACCCTGCTCTTCCGGGCGTCCATCCGTGGTGTAAAGCTGGAACTCGTTCATCCGCTCCTGATCGAACAGGATCGAGCCCGTGGAGCCATAAATCTGGATGGCAATGCGGCCCTTGCGGCCCCAGGCGGAGCGGTTGGCGATGAGTACGGCGGAAATGCCGCCTTCGAGCTTTAAGAGAACGCTGGCAAGATCGTGTGTCTCGACGGCGCGCTCGCCGCCGCCGGCAAGCGGGCGGGTCTCGTAAGGTTTCACCATGTCGGTGATGGCGCTTTCGGCATGGCCGAAGAGGGCGAAGAGCAGCGACAGCGGATGCACGGCGAAATCATCCAGCGCGCCGTAACCGGAAGACGCCTCGCTCTTCCAGTAGAAGGGCTGAGTGGCATCGGCCATGAAGTCCTCGTCCATTTCGGCGCGGACTTGATAGACGTTGCCAATCGCGCCTTCGTCGATCAGGCGGCGGATGTGGCGGATGACGGGGTTCTGAATGTAATTATAACCCATCGCCGCGGCCTTGCCGGACCGGCGGGCGGCATCGCGCATCTTCACCGCGTCGGCAAAGGCGGGCGCCATCGGCTTTTCGCACCAGACATGTTTGCCGGCCTCAAGGGCGGCAATCGCCATTTCCGGATGGAAAGCATTCGGTGTGGTGACCGAGATGACATCGATCTCGGGATTGGAAAGCAGGTCGCGCCAGTTACCCGTCGAGTGGGCAAAGCCGAACTCGGCAGCTTTCTTCGCCGCAAGCTCGGGGTTTACTTCCGCGAGCGTCACGAGGCGGGGCCGTTCCACATCGCCGAAGACGCTCGTGACGTTATTCCACGCCAGCGCGTGGCATTTGCCCATGTAACCGGTGCCGATAAGGCCCACGCCAAGAGCGGCCATGGTATTCTCCTCCCGAAATTATTTGAATCAATTCAATTCGTTAATTGCGTTTGTTGTGTGCCAAGACAGTCTCAAGACGTATCTTCGCGCGCTCCCCCATTCCTGTGCCTGTCACAGGAAACCAGCCGACGCGGCTCTCGCGCGACGGAAAGACACCCTTTCAGCCCAAGGACTTGGGCTGGCTGGATCCCTGTGACGAGCACAGGGATGAGGCGGCGGCGGTGTTTGCCTGAACTGCTTACGGATTATCCCGCTTGAAAATCCAGTCGTGATCCGGGTGGTTCTTGAAGCGCCATTTGCGCATCGGCCCTGCCATCACGTTCAGATAATACATCTCATAACCATAGGGCGCGCCGCAGGGGTGGTGGCCCTTGGGCACCAGCACGACATCGCCGTCCGACACCGCCATGGTCTCATCCAGCGAACCGTCTTCGGTAAACACGCGCTGGAAACCGAAACCCTGCGCCGGGTTGAGACGATGATAATAGGTCTCCTCCAGATAGGTCATGTCTGGATAGTTATCCTCATCATGCCGGTGCGGCGGATAGGACGACCAGTTGCCCGACGGCGTGAAGACTTCCGTCACCAGCAGGCTGTCCGCCACATCGCGCTCTTCCATGGCGATGGGGAAGATGTAACGCGTATTGGCGCCCTTGCCGCGTTCGGTCAGCTGCACGCCATTGGGACCGATCTGCTGCGCCTCGCGGCTGCCTTTTTCGCCGGGAGCGGTGCAGACGCCGACGGTGCAATCGGTCGTGGCGGTCAGCGACCATTCGGAGCCGGCCGGAACATAGACGCAGTGCGGCGGCTTGCGTTCGAACACATTCATGCGGTCGCCGAGTTCACCGAAGTCCTTGCTGCCCGCGGAGATCGTCGCCTTGCCTTCCACCAGCACGAGGATGACTTCGGTATCGCCGGTGTTTTCCGCCGCCGTCTCGCCCGGCTTCAGGCGGTAGAGGCCGAAACCGACATAACCCCAATCCGCGCTTTGGGGCGTGATATCGTGCACCTTGCCGCTGGTCGCGACCGGCTTGCGCAGAAGTGAGGTCATGGTGGTGTTCCTTTTTGTGAGCAGTTCGATAATTCATGCCATCTCGTCATTCCGGCTTTGAGCCGGAATCCAGCCGACGCGCGTCCGCGCGGCGGGAAGACTCTTTTCAGCCCAAAGACTTGGGCTGGCTGGATTCCGGCTCAAGGCCGGAATGACGGATGGGGTAGGCCGCCCGCCTTCCTTTGCTCAGCTCAAGCAGCCTCGGCCTTATCCAGCCCCGCCTCGCGCGCAAAAGCCTTCAGCGATTTCAGCCCCAGGCTCTGATATTCGAACGGGTTGCGGACATCTGGGTCCTGTTCGGCCTCGATCACCAGCCAGCCGCTGTAGCCATGCTCCGCCGCCACTTTCAGCACCGGCGGAAAGTTCACGCCGCCTTCGCTGTCGCCCGGCACGGTGAACACGCCACGGCGAACGCCTTCGAGGAAGGAGAGCCGCTCACCCCGAACCTGATCGGCAATGACGGGGCGCACGTTCTTGGCATGGATATGGCCGACGCGGCCCATATATTTCTGCGCGACGCGCACGGGATCGCCGCCGCCGAACAGGCAATGGCCGGTATCGAGCAGCAGATGCGTCTTCGGACCGGTATGCTTCATCAGGAGATCGATTTCCTCTTCGCTCTCCACCACCGTGCCCATGTGGTGGTGATAAACGAGGGTGATGCCCTGTTCTGCGGCAAAAGCGGCCAGCGCTTCGACACCCGCACCGAATTTCGCCCAGTCGTCGGCCGCAAGGCGCGGCCGGTCAACCAGCGCCGTGTCGTCAGCACCATGGATGGCGTTGGAGGTTTCGCAGACGATGATGACCTTCGAGCCCATGGCCTTCAAGAGATCAAGCGCCGGCTGCATCGCCTTCTTTTCGGATTCGATGTCATCGGTCAGAAGGTTCAGCGAATGCCAGCCGGAGACGAAGGAGAGGCCGCGCGGCGAAAGCACGCCCTTCAGGCCTTCCGGCTCCGTCGGGAACTTGTGGCCTTTTTCGATGCCGTCGAAACCGATCTTGGCGGTTTCATCGAGGCATTGTTCGAGGCTGATATGCGCGCCCAGCGTGCGGTCGTCGTCGTTGGACCAGGCAATCGGGTTGGTACCGTAACGGATCATCTTACTGTCTTTCCTTGAGATGGTTTTCATAACGAGCGCGCGCGCCGGCAATTTCGCCGCGCTCGGAAATTTCAGGCACTGCGACATCCCACCAGTGACCGCCGGCCTGCGGCGTCGGGTAAGGATCGGTATCGATGACGATGACGGTGGTGCGGCTGGAGGCACGGGCCGCCGCAAGCGCCTCTTCCAGCTCGGTTATGGTGGAAACCTTGCGTGCATCCGCACCCATCGAGCCGGCATGGGCCACGAAATCGATGGCAATCGGGTTGACGTTGGTGTGGGCGTAGAGGTTGTTGAACTCGGCGCCGCCGGTTTCCATCTGCAGGCGGTTGATGCAGCCGTAGCCCCTGTTGTCGGTGATGACGAGCGTGATCTTCACGCCCATGGCAACCGATGTCGCAAGCTCGGAATTCATCATCATGTAGGAGCCGTCGCCGACCATGACGATCACGTCCCGGTCTGGTTCCGCCATCTTGATGCCGAGACCGCCGGCAACCTCGTAACCCATGCAGGAGAAGCCGTATTCCATGTGATAGGAGAGCGGCAGCTTGGATTTCCACAGCTGATGCAACTCACCCGGCATGGTACCGGCCGCGCACATGACAACGGTATTGTCACGCGACTGGCGCTGCACCGCGCCGATGACCTGCATGTCTGTCGGCAGGCTGTTGACGTGGTCTTCGCCCGGTGCCGCCGTATCGGCATCGGCCTTTTCGAACCATGCCGCCTTGAGGCCAGCATCCGGTGCCGCAAAACGGTGGCTGCCCAGGGCGGCGGAGAGCTTTTCAAGCCCGATCTTCGCATCCGCCGTCAGGCTGATCGCATCGTGCTTGGCGCTGTCATAGGGCTGGACATTGAGCGCCAGGATCTTGCGGTTCGGGTTCTTGAATAGCGCCCAGGAACCGGTGGTGAAATCCTGAAAACGGGTGCCGACGCCGAAGACGAGATCGGCTTTTTCGCTGACGATATTGGCGCTTTCCGCACCGGTGACACCGACGGGACCGAAATTCAGATCATGATCCCATGCGAGGGCCGATTTACCGGCCTGCGTTTCGACAACGGGAATGGAGTGGGTTTCGGCAAAGCGCTTCAGCGTCTCGGTCGCGCCGGCAAAATGCACACCGCCTCCGGCGACGATAACAGGGTTCTTCGCCGCCTTGAGCGCCGCGACCGCTTCTTCGAATTCCATCACATCCGGCTCGGGACGGCGCTGACGCCAGACCCGCTTTTCGAAGAAACTTTCAGGATAATCATAGGCTTCCGCCTGCACATCCTGGCAGAAGGCGAGCGTGACGGGGCCGCAATCGGCCGGGTCCGTCATGGTGCGCATGGCGCGGGGGAGCGCTGTCAGCAACTGTTCCGGCCGCATGATGCGGTCGAAATAACGGCTGACCGGGCGGAAGCAGTCATTCACCGTCATGGTGCCGTCGCCGAAATCTTCCAGCTGCTGCAGCACGGGATCGGGGCCGCGATTGGCGAAGACATCGCCGGGGATAAGCAGAACCGGCAGGCGGTTGACATGCGCGAGCGCTGCCGCCGTCACCATGTTTGCCGCACCCGGGCCGATGGAGGAGGTGACCGCCATGGCGCGGCGGCGACGCAGCTGCTTCGAATAGGCAATGGCCGCATGGGCCATGGATTGCTCGTTCTGGCCGCGATAGGTCGGCAGTTCGTCGCGGATGCCATAAAGCGCCTCGCCGATGCCGGCGACATTGCCATGGCCGAAAATGGCCCACATGCCGGCGATATAGGTTTCGCCGTGTTCATTCATCTGCGCTGCCAGGTAACGAACCATGGCCTGCGCAGCCGTCATTCTGATTGTCTTCACGCTGCCTCTCCCTTTTTGGCGCGCGCCTCATCCCAAATGCGGCACAGGCTGGTATAACGCTGCGCCATATCCTTTACCGCTTCCTCATCGGTCATCCTGCCACCGAGCCAGTTGCGGGCGGCATCCGCGAAAATCGTGCGGCCAACGGCGAAACCTTTGACCAGATCGAAGCCGGCAGCAAGGCGGAAGCTTTCTTCCAACTCGCTTTGCGGCGCGTCGAGACCGAGAACGACGATGCCCCGCACGTAAGGATCGTTGCGATGCACGGCGTCGCAGGCGTTCTTCCATGCGGCATGGGTCTTCATCGGCTCCAGCTTCCACCAGTCGGGATAGACCCCGATCTCGTAGAAGCGCTCGATGATACGGGCGGCGGTAAGATCATCGGTCGGACCAACCTTGGAGGGAATGACCTCCAGCAACATTTCCAGTCGGTTGCGGCGTGCGGCTTCGAACAGCCGTATCACGGTCTCTTCCTGCGCGGCGCGCATGTCTTCCGTATCATCAGGATGATAGAAACACAGAACCTTGACGACATTCTCAAGCGGCCATTCAGAAAGTCCGCCGAAATCCTTGCCGAGTTCGGGTTCCAGCGTCAACGGGCGCGAGCCGGGCCATTCCACCGGACGGCCGATCCAGAGGCCGGAGCCGCTGGCGGCAAACAACGCATCGCGGCCAAGACGACCATCGCAGAGAATGCCATAACCCGCCTCACCACCGGCCACCTGCTGCGCGGCCTGAAGGCATAGCTTCTTGAAAGCGCCGATCTGCTCGTGCTTGATGCCAAGCTCGTCGGCGATGGCCTCCAGCTGCATGCGATGGTCAAAGGCGAAGACGCGCATCGTGTCCCAGTCGCCCTTGCGGTTGGTGGACCAATGCACCTGTTCCAGCGCCTCGTCCTTGCGCAGCGCCTTGTTGCGAATGCCGGCCTTGAAGAAATATTGCAGCTCTTCCCAGCTCGGATAGGCGGGCGTGCAGCCATGGCGGGAGACGGCGAAAGCGCCGCAGGCATTGGCGTATTTCAGCGTCGTCGGCCAGTCTTCGCCGCGCAGCCAGCCACGGAACAGCCCGGCCATGAAACCATCGCCGGCACCCAGAACGTTGAAGACCTCGATCGGGAAACCTTCGCCCGTCTCGCCATCATCGAGGCTGGCAGGAATATCACCGGCGAAAACCGAAGCACCCATCGGCCCGCGCTTGCACACCAGCGTCGCGTTCGAAACCTTGCGCACGGCCTTCAACGCGGTCAGCGTATCGGTGGAGCCACCGGCGATGTGGAACTCTTCCTCGGTACCGACGATCAGGTCGAACAGATGCAGGGTGGATTGCAGCTTGGCGGTAACCTTCTGCGATTCGACAAAACGGCTTTCGCCATCGCCATGGCCGGCCACACCCCAGAGGTTGGGCCGGTAATCGATATCGAGCGCGGTCTTCGCGCCATTTTCGCGGGCGAGTTTCAGCGCCTTCAGCACCGCCGCTTCCGTCTTCGGATGCGACAGATGCGTGCCGGTGGCGCAGACGCAGCCGGCTTCGGCAATGAAGGCGGGATCGATGTCATCTTCGCTGAGCGCCATGTCGGCACAGTTTTCGCGATAGAAAATCAGCGGGAACTGGTTCTGGTCACGAATGCCGAGCAGCACCAGTGCGGTCAGTCGCTCCGGATCGGTTTTTACGCCACGCACGTCAACGCCTTCGCGAACCAGCTGCTCACGGATGAAGCGGCCCATATGTTCATCGCCAACGCGGGTGATGACGGCGCTGTTGAGACCCAGCCGGGCAGCCCCGGCGGCGATGTTGGTGGGAGAGCCGCCAATATATTTGGCAAAGGAGGCCATGTCCTCCAGACGGCCGCCGACCTGCGAACCATACAGGTCGACAGACGAGCGCCCGATCGTGATAAGATCAAGTTTTTTCAAAAGGTTCCTCCTTCGGGCCGCCCGTTGCGGCGGCCTGCCTCACATGTTTGGAGCGATATCGGGCAAAGCTGCCCGCACCTTTCGCCATCCCGCTCCGGCAGGCCTCCTCCGCCCGCTGTCACCCGTCACGAGACGGACGAATATGGAATGCCCGTTTCATGGATTTGGATCATAAATTCTATTTTTTCCATTTTCAATAAAAATATTCAGGCTGTTTTGCGGGTTCCCACAGCCACGGCCAGCGTAATCGCCAGACAGAGCGTGGCGGAAAGTGAGCGGAATGCACCGAAATCGATCTCCGTGACCGTCAGAAGCGTTGCGCCGGATTTGCGTAGCGGATTGACGGCAGAATCAGAGAGCGCAACCACAGGAATGCCATTGGCCCGGGCCGTTTCCGCCAGTTCCAGCGTCTCGGTGGAATAGGGGGAAAAGGTGATGGCGATCAGCGCGTCATCGCTGGAGATGGCGCTGATATTGCCAAGCCCGCCGACGGCGCTGTGCAGAACCGCCGGAACCTTCATCTTCTCGAAGGCATAGGCAAGGTAACTGGCGATGGGGAAAGAACGCCGCAAACCGACAATGTGGACGGTGCGCGCGCCGGCCAGCGCCGAAACGGCCTCGTCAAGCTGCCGTGTATCGACCGACTTCAGCAGCATTTCCAGCGAGGAACGGCCGGCTTCGACAAATTCCGCAAGCAGGCTGGAGGCACTTTCATCGCCCTTTTCACGCAGATGGTCGAGCCGTGTGGTGTAATCCGGCCAGCCGCCGACATAGGAATCGCGAAACAGCCGCTGCATTTCCGAAAACCCGGAAAAGCCCATGATCTGGCAAAACCGCATGAAGGCCGAAGGCTGCACGCCAGCACCCTCTGCCATTTCGGCGACGGTGGAAACGGCGATGCGGTCCTGATTGGAGGCGACATAATCGGCGCATTGCCGCAATCGTTTCGGCAGCCCCTCCGCAACCTGGAGCAATCGCTCCTCAAAAGCCTTCACCGATTCTGGCGCCTCGATTGCCGTCATTGTCGTTCCCTTATGCAGACTGAAATCGTGTGCACTTTAACTCCAGTGGAATTTTTATTCCATTGGGTTTTTTGAGGAAGGGCAAATGAGACGGCGGGGGCTTTGTGTGATCGGTCACCCTCCGTCATTGCGGCCTTGAGCCGGAATCCAGTCGGCGCGCGTCTGCACGGCGCAAAGAGTCTTTTCACCCCAAGGATTTGGGGTGGCTGGATACCGGCTCAAGGCCGGTATGACGGAGATTATATATATGAACGCGCAACGGCGATGCGTTGGCTCAGTGCAGTCCGCCAACCCCGAGATGCGTATCGACAATATCCGGGTTCTCCGCAAGCTCGCTGGATGGCCCTTCCCAGACGATGCGGCCGCGTTCCATGATGATGGCGTGGTCGGCGAAGTCGATGGCCATCTGGATGCGCTGTTCGACGAGAAGAATGGTCATTTCGCCGGATTGGGCGAGTTTGGAGAAGGCCGCCATCAGTTCTTCGCAGATGACGGGTGCGAGGCCTTCGAGCGGTTCGTCGAGCAGCAGCACGCGCGGCTGGCCGAGAATGGTGCGGGCGGTGGAGAGCATCTGCTGTTCGCCGCCGGAGAGCTGCGAGCCGAGATTGCGGCGGCGCTCCTTCAGGCGAGGAAACAGCGTGTAGGCTTCCTCGATGGCCGATTTCGGCCGGGTCTTGAGGCCGACGAACAGGTTCTCCTCAACGGTGAGCGTCGGGAATACATCCCGTGTCTGAGGCACGTAACCGAGGCCGGCTTTGGCACGGGCGGCACTCGGCAGGGCGGCAATGTCCTCTCCGCCGAGTCGGATATCGCCGGCGAAACGTTTTGTCTGGCCGGCCAGCGTGGCGAAGAGGCTGGTCTTGCCGACGCCGTTGCGGCCGAGAACGGCAAAACGCGAACCTGATGGCACCGAAAGCGACAGGCCTTCGATGACGCGGGTCGGGCCGTAACCGGCGGTCAGGTTGACGATTTCAAGCGGCGCTGCGGACATCGGCGTAACTTCCCAGATAGGCTTGGCGGACTTCCGCATTGCTGGTGACATCATCAGGCGAACCGTCGAAGATGACGGCGCCTGCGGCGAGCACCACGACACGTTTGGCAAAACGAAAGACCAAATCCATGTCGTGCTCGATCATCAATATGGCGAGATCGGCGGGCAGCCGGTCTAGTGCCTGTTCGATGCGCGCGGTTTCCGTGGAAGGCACGCCGGCGGCTGGTTCGTCGAGCAGCAGGATTTTCGGGCGAAGCGCCATGGCAAGCGCGATCTCGATCAGCCGCTGCTGGCCATAGGCGATTTCACGCACCCTTGTTTCGGCAAGCGCGAGAAGGCCGAGCGTGCCGAGAATATCGCGTGCTTCGCTCATCACCGATGGCATGGCGCGGTAACGGCCGAAAATCCGGCCGGTCTTTCCTTCCCGCTGGAGAATGGCAAGAGCCACGTGCTCCTCGGGCGTCATGTCCTGAAACAGCCGTGTGACCTGAAACGAGCGGACGAGGCCGCGTTTCACCCGCTGGCTGGCGCTGAGGCCTGTCACATCCTCGCCGGCGATGCGCACCGTGCCGGCCGAAGGCTTGATGTTGCCGGTGACGAGATTGACGAAGGTCGTCTTGCCGGCGCCGTTGGGGCCGATCAGCACCGTGCGATCTCCCGGCGATAGCGACAGCGAGACGTTGTTGGTGACGACGAGGCCACCGAAATTCTTCTGCAGGCCGGATACTTCAAAAATGGCGCTCATTTGCGATCTCCCCGCAGGCGCGCAATGATCTGTTCACCTGCGCCGTAAAGCCCGCGTGGTGCAAAGAGCACGACGGCAATCAGCAGCAGGCCGACGATGGTGAGCCAATGGAACGGATTGGCGGCCGAAACGACATCTTCGAACCACATGAATGTCACAGTGCCGATCAGCGCACCGTAAAGCGAACCCGCGCCGCCCAGCACCAGCATGACCAGCGCTTCGGCCGAAAGCGTGAAGCTGAGGCTATCGAGGCCGACGACCTGGGTTGAAATGGCGTTGAGCGCACCGCCAATGCCGGCGACGACACCCGATATGACGAACATCTTCAAAATCGTACCGTTGACGGAGCCGCCCATGGCCTGAATGCGGATGCTGTCCTGCTTGACGCCGCGACACAGCATGCCGAAGGGTGAATGGACGATGACCCTGAGAGCGACGAAAACGAGGAGCAGCAGACAGACGCCATAGATATAAGCGGTGCGGCCGAAAAGATCGAATTCGAAGGTGCCGAATAGGGCATCCGGCGAGACGCCGGCAAGGCCGTCGCTGCCGCCGGTCCAGTTCGACGCCTTGTTGGCCGCCTCGTGGAACAGATGGATGACGGCGATGGAAAGCACCAGCTGCGGCAGGCCATGGGCGCGCAGCAGAACCGTGCCGGAGAGCAGCCCTGCGACGCCGCCGGCTGCGGCGCCGATGGCGGTCATGAGCAGCGGATCGGTGATCTCGAAATGGGCGGCGGCAATGCCGGCGGCATAGGCGCCGGCACCAAAGAGCGCCGCATGGCCAAGCGTTGCGACGCCGCAATAACCCGTGACGAGATCGATCGACAGCACGAGCAGCGCAATGGCGATGATACGGGTCAGAAGCGCCAGATTATCCGGAAACAGAAAGTAACCGATGATGGCGGCGGCGATGATGATGAGCGGCCCGGCGACAGCGCGCAGCGGCGAGCGTGTCTTCGGGATCTCTGCCGTTTCAGTTACATCGTTCATAAGCACCGCCATCTCATTTCGCCCTTCCGAGAAGGCCGCGCGGGAACAAGGTGATAATCACGATGACCGCCAGATAAAAGAAGAATTCGCCATATTCGGGCGCAAGATACCGCCCGGTCGTATCGATGGCGCCGAGCAGCAGGCAGGCGATCAGCGCGCCCGGAATGGAGCCCGCGCCGCCGACCGAGACCACCACGAGGAAGGTGACCATGTAGCGCAGCGCATAATAGGGTTCGACCGGCAGCAGTTCCGCGCCGATGACGCCGCCCATGGCGGCAAGGCCGACGGCGATGGCAAAGCTGACGGCGTAGATGATCTCGGTGCGCACGCCGAGCGCGGCGGCCATCGCGGCATTGTCCACCGCCGCCCGCAGCTTGATACCGAAGGCAGTCTTTTCGAAGGTGAACCACAGCGCGCCGGCCACGGCAAGACCGCAGGCGATGGCGAAGATGCGGTGAGTGGCGATGGTGCGGAAACCGAGATCGGTGGGGCCGGCCAATTGTTGCGGCAAGGGAATGGTTTTGAGTGTCGGCCCGAACACAAAATTGGCGATGCCGATGATGCAAAACGTGATGCCGATGGTCATCAGCACCTGCGTCAGTTCAGGTGCGCCATAAATCCGCCGGTAAAGGAAACGTTCGAGCGGTATGGCAATAATGATGGTGCCGACGATGGCAACGAGGATCGCCGCCGCATAACCGAGACCGAGGCCGTGGGCGGCATAAGAGGCGAGGTAACCGCCGATCATGGCGAAAGCGCCATGCGCCAGATTGACCACGCGCATCAGCCCCATTGTCACCGATAGACCGATGGAAATGATGAACAGGACCATGCCATAGGCAAGTGCATCGATAAGGATGCTGAAGACCGTTTGCATGTTGAAAAAACTCCTCCCGGTGCTGTAACGCCCGTCCGGGCCGGAACCGAACCGCCATAGGGGCGGTTCGACCGTTTCAAGAATGCCGCCATTGTCGCGGCGAGGCCTGTGTTGCCGGTTATTTCGCGGCGGCGAGACCCGGATCGCCCTGTTTTTCGAAAGTCTGGACTTCCTTGTTGTAATAGCTGCCGTCATCGGCCTTGGCGACTTCGCGCAGATAGATGTTCTGCGTGATGTGGCGGCTTTCCGGATCGATGCTGACAGGGCCGCGCGGGCTTGTCCAGGAAAGACCCTTCACCGCCTCGACTGCCTTTTCCGCATCCTGCTTGCCGCCGGTGGCCTCGATCATCTTGCTGATGACATACATGCCGTCAAACGCGCTGACGGCCGGGAAGGACAGTTCCTTCGGATTGCCGATCGCCTTGGTGGCGGCTTCCACGAATGTCTTATTCTCCGGTGAATCATGCGAGACGGCGTAATGGAAGGTCGTCTGCATGCCGAGCGCGGCCTCGCCCAGTGCCGGCAGGTCGGATTCCTGCGTCAGGTCGCCCGGTGCGAAGAGCTTCACGCCTGCGGATTTCAGGCCGTTATCGTTGAAGGCCTTGACGAAGCCGAGTGTGGTCGGGCCTGACGGCAGGAAGGCGAAAACGCCTTGAGCACCGGAGTCCTTCACGCGCTGCATGATCGGGCTGAAATCATTGGTGGAAAGCGGCATGCGGATGGTTTCCACCACCTCGCCGCCGGCGGCGGTAAATGCCGCCTTGAAGGCGTTTTCGGCATCGACGCCCGGGCCGTAATCGCTGACCAGCGAAATGACCTTCTTCACACCGCCATCAAATGCCACCTTGGCGATGGGGGTGGAGGTCTGCCAGGTGGTGAACGAGGTACGCACCACATAGGGGCTTTTCGTCACGATGGCTGAGGTGGCGGCATTCATGATGACCATCGGCACATTGCCCTGCTTCAGAAGCGGCGTGACGGCCATGGCATCAGGGGTGAAATAGAAGCCGGCGAGATATTGCACGCGTTCCTTCACCACCAGCTCCTGCGCCAGCGCCTTGGACTGCGCCGGATCGGCCTGCGGCACATCGCGATAAACGACCTCGATCGTGTCATCGCCGACCTTGTTGCCGTGCAGCGCAAACCAGGCATCGATGCCGGCCTTGAAGTTCTTGCCCTGCAACGCAAATGGGCCGGAGAACGGACCGACCACGCCGACCTTGATCGTCTCGGCATAAGCAGCAGAACTGAAGCAGATGGCCGCGATTGCGGCGGTGATCCGTAATTTCATTGATTTCCTCCCAATTGATCCGTGGCTCCCATCCACCGATCCAGGCTGCCAGATTGATGAGTGTGGTGACCAAAGTAAAATGAAATAAGGGGGGTAATAAATAACCTGACGGTTATCAATCCCGGCTTCATCTGCTTTCGTCTGCAATGGGGTCACACAATAGGCATCGCCGGGCGATTCTCAATATGAGCCCGCCGGCGACCATTCCGAGCGGCCTGTCTGCAAGCCTCCACGTCCGGATGTCCCGTTATCAAACCGGCTATGACCGGGTGACGGGAGAACATGAATTTCATGCGCGTAAAATGATATGCCTTAACCAGTTCTAAGGGGATTGTTCGTAGTCTCGCGAAGCATATTTTGAAATTTATTTGGTGTCTGATGGGCGAATATCAAAATAAGGCTGTTGAGCTGATGCGAAATCGCGTCGGAGAAAGTATACTCAACAACAAGATCGAGCGCCGCGAGGCGTTTCTGCGTAAGGCGCTGGCTCTGTATCACGTCATGGGTGGTACGGCGGAGGGGGGTCAGGCGGCAACGAAGGATGTTGCAACCTTGCCGGTGCCGCCTGTCGATGTGGCGGTCGGCGATGTCATGTACAAGCTCGCCGCAATCGGCCATGTCGCCGATATCGATATCATTCAGGCTGGTTATAACAAGCTCGACGCCGCGAACCTGCATATCCTCAGCAAAGGCAAGAAGCTGTTGCAGAAACAGCGGGAAAACAAGCTTGCCGCCACCACCACGCCGGCAAAATAAGCCGCCCATTCAGGGCGGCCCAGTGGGGGCGGCTATGATATCAGGCCACTTCCCCGACCAGAATCTCCTGCCAGGCATCATAGGCCGATAGAACCGTTTCCATCTGCGCGGTATGGCCGGTGATGAAATCATTGCCGTAGATGGTTTCATCGGGATATTCGGTGATCAGCGTCATCGGTACGGTGTGGCGGTCGTCGATGGACGACAGACAGGGGAAGCCGTTGATGATGCGGAAACCGGTTTCGCCAGCGTGGATTTCATAAAGCGCGATCTGGCGATTATTGTAGTCCAGAAGTCCCGGAATGGCGCCAAGATGGCGGGTCACCCGGTCGAGCAGGGCTTCGGCTTGGTTTTCCCAGTCCGCATGGTGGCGGATGATGAGGAAGAACCCTTTCGGCAGCGTCCACATGGCGAAATTGCGCGGCACATAACCGGATAGAGGCCGGGTCCACTCGTGAGAGGGATAACCGTGCAGGTTCACATGCAGGCTCGCGCCACTCATCTCCTGCGCCTTGAAACGGATTTCCTTCTCGTTGAGATGCGCGCCCGAATTTTCCGGGGTGCGATATTCGAGGTCATCACCAAGAGCGGTGTAGCGCGCGGCATGGTGCATGTGGCGCGGATTGTCGACGCGAAGCCGCTGGTGCAGGGCGTAGCCGTCGGGATTTTCCAGTGGCGAGATGGTGAAATGCGCGCCCTTACGCTCCGCGAGTTTACGGGCGGCGCGGATGGCGCCGACGATGCCTGTGGTCTCGTTGGGGTGCTGGCCGCCACTCACCATCACGGCGGCATCGCTGCCGGCCACGTAGCGGGCGGAGAGGACGCGGCCGGAGCGCGAGCGGGCCTCGAAGGTCTCGCCCCCGATATCCGCCAGCAGTGCCGCCAGCTGGCCTGCCGCAACCGGTTCCCGTGCCTCATCGATCGGCTGATTGTCGCCATCAAGGAAGGTGGTGCTGAGCTTGCGGGTCTCGATGCGCAGCGAGACTTCGCCTGCGCTCTTGACGATTTCCGGCACGATCTGGCCGGGTTTCAGGCCCCGGTCACCCAGCGGCCGGCCGGATTTCTTCTGGAAGAACTCCAGGAGCGAGAAATAGAAATCCTCGTGCAGCGCTTCACGCAGGCTGACGACCTCATCGCCGACGGAGAGGGTCAAATCTTCGGCCGGGTGCGCGACGCGGATGTTCAGTTCTTCGAAATAGGGCTCCTCATCGCCCCAGCCGTGGTTGGCGACGGCATGGATAGCCGCTTCGAAAAGCCGCTCGTAATCCGTCTCCAGCCGCTCGCCCGCAACATCGCCGGCAGGCCGGAACCAGCCGGTTGGCGAGACATTGGTTTCGCCGACCATATCGGTATGAACCCGGTTTGGGGCCAAAACCTTCAGGGTTTCCTGCTTGCCATTGCGACTCAGCGTAACGTCATAATGGAAGGCGTCGTCGTCGCGGGCGATGAAATCGATCTTCGCATCGCCCACCAGAGCCGCCAGCGGATAGGCCTCCAGCCGGAAACGGTTGGCGGGGGCGTTGGCGTGCACGGGGTAACGCACCTCGATGATGTCGACGCCATCCAGATTGATCTCTTCCAGAAAGGTGAAGAGAAGCGGTTTATAGGCGCTGCGAATGCGGGCGCTGACGCCCTTTTTCTTCAGCCTCTCTTCGGCCTCGCGGCGGCTTTTGGCGTCATCAAAGGTCCATGCCTCGAAGGACTGGCCGGGTGTCGCGCGGCTGACGAGGATATCCAGAGTGCGTTCGAAAGTCTGGTCGAAAATCTGGCTCATCTGGGTTACCTCGAGGTTCTGCCTGTTGGGTCGAGGCTGTCGCGCAGCCAGTCGCCGAGAAGGTTGAGGCCAAGCACTGTCAGCAAGATGGCAAGGCCGGGGAAAACGCTGACCCACCATGCGGTCTGCAGATAGGTGCGGCCATCCGCCAGCATGCCGCCCCAGCTCGGTATGGTCGGATCAACGCCGAGGCCGAGGAAGGTGAGGCTGCTTTCCAGCAGGATGTTGTTGGCGACATTCAGCGTCATCAGCACGATGACCGGCCCGATGAGGTTCGGCAGCAGGTGCTGGAGAATGATGCGCCAGTCCTTCACGCCGATGGCGCGGGCGGAAAGGATGAATTCCCGCTCCCGAAGCGTCAGCACCGAGCCGCGCACGAGGCGGGCATATTGCACCCATTGCGATATGATCAGCAGGATGATGGTGTTGGTGAGGCTGCCGCCGACAATGGCGATGAAGGTGATGGCCAAGAGAATGAAGGGCATGGCGAGCTGGATATCGGCAAAGCGCATGACCAGCATGTCCCAGAAGCCGCGATAATAACCGGCGACCAGACCGACCGCGACGCCGAAGATGACCGCGCCGATAACAGAGGTGAAACCGACCAGCAGGGAGATCTTGCCGCCGGCGACGACACGGGCGAGCACGTCACGACCCAGCGGATCGGTGCCGAGTGGATGGGCGGCATTGGCGAAGGGCTTGGCAAGGCGGGCCATCAGGTCGATCTTGTCCGCACCGCCCGGAAACAGCACGTCGGAAAAGACGACGGCAAGGCAGATGACTGTCGTGAGGAACGCGCCGAGGACGAATTCGAGATTGGTGAAGCGCGCGAGACGCGAGGTTTTGGCAGCCATCGTCACTTACTCCGTGCGGATGCGCGGATCGACAAGCCCGTAGGCGATATCGACCAGAAGGTTGATGCCGACGATCATCAGCGACAGCACGGTGATGACGGCCTGAAGCACGGGATAATCACGCGCGCCGACCGCGTCGAAAGCCAGCGTGCCGAGGCCCGGCCAGTTGAAGACACGCTCGATAACGACGATGCCGCCGAGCAACCCGCCAAATTGCAGGCCGAAATAGGTGATGAGCGGAATGGCGCAGTTGCGCAGCGCGTGTTTGTAGAGAACCTTGCTTTCGCTGAGGCCCTTGGCGCGCGCCACCATGACATATTGCGAGCGCAGCGTATCGAGCATGGCGGTGCGCACGAGGCGCACATTGGTTGCCGTCAGGATCACACCCATCGTCACTGATGGCATGATGTAGCTGGCAAAACCGCCCATGCCGCTGGGCGGCAGCCAGCCGAGCGTGATGGAGAACAGCAGCACCAGCATCGTCGCCAGCCAGAAATTCGGGAAGGACAGGCCGATGAGCGAGAAGATGCGGATCACCTGATCGGCCGTCTTGCCGCGCGATGTCGCCGCCTTGATGCCGAGCGGGATGGAGAGCGCGATCGACACCGCCATGGAAATGAAGGCGAGCAGCAGCGTGGCGGGCAGGGCATCGGCGATGAGGCGCGAGACCGGCGTGCTGCCGGTGAAGCTGCGGCCGAAATCGAGTGTCACGAGGCCCTTGAGGAAACTGAAATATTGCACGAAGAACGGCCGGTCGGTGCCCAGCGCCGCGCGAATGCGCGCCAGATCGTCTTCCGTCATGCTGCCGCCGCCCTGGAACATGGTGACAGCCGGATCGCCGGTGAGGCGAATGGCGAAGGAAACGAGAAGGGTGATGGCGATGACGACAAAAATCGCCTGCAGCAATCGCTTGATGAGGAAACCGGCCACGTTTTTTACCTTGAAGAGAGACCCGGCCTTGCCCGCATTGCGGCGGGCAAGGTGTGTTGATCAGAAAACCAGCCTGATTATTCGACGGTGACGTCGGTCAGCTTAAGGCGGTTATCCGGCGGTGCAACGAAACCCTTGACCCGCTTGTTGATGCCGTAAATGGCGTTGGTGTTGTACAGCGGGATTTCCAGCGCGCGTTCGGCGGTATAGCTGCCGATTTCCTTGAGGATCTTTTCGCGCTCGGCACGGTCGGTCAGCGGACGCTGGGATTCAAGCAGCTTGTCCAGCTTTTCGTCCTTGTCGTAAGGGTTCCACTTTTCACCCGAGTGATACATGGAATAGGCCGTGTTGTCGTAATCGAAGGTCCAGCCGCCCCATTTCTGCTGGAACATCGCGCCGGTCTTGCCCTGCGGGATGATGTCGTTCAGCAGAACGTTGGTTTCGTAAGGCTTGATGGTGGCGGTGATGCCGACCATGGAGAGGTAGCTGGAAATAACCTGCGCCACCTCGTTCATCGTCGCGTCATTGCCGCGGATATCGATCTGCAGCGCCGCGCCTGCCTTGACACCGGCTTCCGCGAGCAGCTTTTTCGCGCCTTCCGGATCGTAAGGCAGCGGCTTCAGTTCCGGGTCGTAACCGAAGGACAGCGCGCTCTGGAAGCTTGCGATTTCCGATGCCTGACCGGCGAGGATAGACTTGACGATGGTGCCGCGATCGACGGCCATGATGATCGCCTTGCGCACCTTCGGATCGGCGGTAATGCCGTCACGGGTGTTGAAACGCAGCGCATCGACGGTCGGGCCGGGAACGCTGACGATCTCAAGCTTGGAATCGCCTTCGATGACCGGGATCATGCCGATCGGGATGGTGGGCGGAATGACGAGATCGACGCGGCCGGCCTGCAATTCGGCGACGGCGGTCGCCGGCTCGGCGATGAAGCGATATTCAAGCTCGGAAAGTTTTGGCGCGCCGCCCCAGTAATCGGGGTTGGCTTCCAGCTTGATATTGGTCTTCGGCGCGTAGGAAACGAATTTGAATGCACCGGTGCCGACTGGGTTGAGGTTGAAATTGTCCTCGCCCTTTTCCTTGATGTAGGCAGGCGGAACGATCATGCCGCCATAACCGGCAAGCTTGGTGAGCAGGACGGGATCCGGCGCCTTCAGCTTCATGTCGACGGTGTAATCGTCGATGACATCGACGCTTTCGATGGCAACATAGTTGGAGCGCTGCGGGCCCTTGGCACCCTGTTCGCCGAGAAGGCGCTCGAAGGTGAACTTGACGGCGGCGGCGTTGAAGGGTTCGCCATTGTGGAACTTGACGTTCTGGCGCAGCTTGAAGCGGATGCGCTTGCCCTCATCCAGCTCTTCCCAGGATTCGGCAAGGCCGGGCACAACCTTCAGGTCCGGGCCGCGATAGGTGAGGCCATCGAAGATGTTGGTGGCGACGGCAGCCCACTGTACGAGGAAGGTGTCGATCGGATCCCAGCTGCCCGGGTCCTGCGGGCTGGAAATGGTCATCTTGCCGGCGGCAAGAGCCGGTGCGGCGGTGAAGGCCGTGGCGGCCATGGCAAGCGCGACGAACGTTGTCGTCATCCCCTTCTTTATCATTGTCATCTACCTGTTCCTCTTCAGATGGTTGCGGTTCTGGTTGTTATTCAGGCGCTCTTCGCGATGAAGTGGCCCGGATTGATTTCCTCATGGGCGAGAATGGCCGGCTCATCGCCGACACGGCGCACGGGATTGGGTATTTCGCCCTCGATCATGGCGATGCGGCGCTCGATGGTCGGATCGGCAACCGGCACGGCCGACAGCAGGCGGCGGGTATAATCATGCGTCGGCGTTTCGAACACCTGTCGGCGGCTGCCCATTTCCATGATCTGGCCAAGATAAAGCACGGCAACGCGGTGGCTCATCTTTTCCACGACAGCCATGTCATGGCTGATGAAGAGATAAGCGAGGCCACGCTCGGCCTGCAAATCCATGAACAGATTGATGATCTGCGCCTGAATGGAGACATCGAGCGCCGAGAGCGCCTCATCGGCGATGATGAGCTTCGGATCGGAAGCCAACGCGCGGGCAATGCAGACGCGCTGGCGCTGACCGCCGGAAAACTCGTGCGGATAACGCGCGGCATGTTCGGAGCTGAGGCCCACACGCTCCAGCAATTCATCCACCCGCCGACGTACCGCCTTTTGATCATTGATCAAACTGTGGGTGTTGATCGGCTCGGCAATCGAAAAACCGACCGTCTTGCGCGGATCGAGCGAGGCGAAGGGATCCTGGAAGATATATTGCACTTCCTGGCGCATGCGGAAGCGCTCCCCAGCCGACATCTGCGAGTAGCTGCGGCCATTAAAGGCAATTTCACCTGACACGGCTGTCTGGAGCTGCTGGATGGTGCGGCCGATGGTGGATTTGCCCGACCCGGATTCGCCCACCAGCGCCAGCGTTTCGCCGGCGTGAATATCGAAGCTGACCTTCTGTACGGCGCTGCAACGGTGCGTCGCTTTGCCGAACAGGTTCTTGCGAATATCGAAACGCACGAACAGGTCCTTGACCGACAGAAGCGGCTTGGCGTCATATTTTGCGGTGTTTTGCACGCGCTCCTCGCCGATCACGACCGGCTGGCCATCCTGCAGCACGGTAAGCGGCAGGCGCTTCGGAAACTCTTCGCCGGTCATGCTTCCGAGGCGCGGTACGGCGGAAAGCAGGGCGCGCGTGTAAGGGTGCTGCGGGTTGGCGAAGATGTCTTTTACAGGACCTTCCTCGACCTTCTTGCCTTTCCACATGACAACGACGTCATCGGCCATTTCCGCCACCACGCCCATATCATGGGTGATGAAGACCATGCCCATGCCGAGCTTCTTCTGCAGATCGCGCATGATGTTGAGGATCTGCGCCTGAATGGTAACGTCAAGCGCCGTCGTCGGCTCGTCGGCGATCAAAAGCTTCGGCCGGCAGGCGAGCGCCATGGCGATCATCACCCGCTGGCGCATGCCGCCGGAAAGCTGGTGCGGGTAGCGTTTCAGAAGCTCGGCTGCATCGGGCAGTCGCACCATTTCAAGAAGTTCGCGGGCCTGCGCCATGGCAGCCGTCTTGCCCAGCTTTTCATGTAGCATCAGCACTTCGCAGATCTGGTCACCGATGGTGAAGACCGGATTGAGCGAGGTCATCGGCTCCTGGAAGATCATGGCGATCTCCTTGCCGCGGATCGATCGCATCTCTTTCTGCGAGGCCTTCAGCAGGTCCCGACCTTCAAACAGGATTTTGCCGGTGGGGTAGGTCGCGCCCATCATATCGGCAAGGCGCATGGTGGACAGCGAGGTGACCGATTTTCCCGATCCGGACTCGCCGACGATCGCCACGGTCCTGCCGGCTTCCACGGAAAAGGAGATGTCGTCCACGACGCGGCTGTCGCCGAACTCGACGCTCAGGCCTTCGACCGAGAGGAGGGCGTTGCGGTTTGCGGCAGTCATGTCAGCGTCTCCGGCTTGGCGTGCGCGGCAATTCTGGCGCGGCCATCTGAATTATGGAAGGGCAAAAGGGCGTCGGACAGGCGCGAGCATCAAGCGTGGCGCGAAAGAAGGCGAATGTCGCGGAAAAGCGCATGGTGGCTCACGCCGCCTCAAGGGCGCAATGCGCATCGGATGAGGCCGGCAGGCGCGGATATTGCGATCTTGCCCCGGTTCTGAAAGCCACCGCGTCGGTGCCGGCAAAATGCCCGGCATCGGCCCCGGAATCGATGTTGCGCATGAAACTGTATTCCCCACCCTTATTTTACAAAAAAGCTAACAAAAGCCGACAATCATGTCCAGAGTGTTGAACAATTTTTGTGTAATGCTCTACAAATGCGCAGGTGCATTTATTTTGGGCGCGGGTGTCCCTGAAGGTGCGGGACGTCTACCACAGCTTGTTTTCGGGGAAGACTGTCGCCGGTCGGCGAGTGTCGGAGATCGGTGACAACTCCGATATGTTTGACCTCATCCTCGGGCTTGACCTGACGATCCATAACCCGTTGAAGTCGATGGCTGCTCGGGTCAAGCCCGAGGATACGGAGGAAGCATAAGCGGGCAAATTTTATCGCGATGCCGCAGTGGTAGACGATTGTATCGTTGCTCGTGTCACAGGCGGATAAACAGTAATGCACAAGGATACCAACATGACGAATAGAACGGGCGCTGTCAGATTATCCGGTTTCCTGCGTTGCGCATCGGTGGAGGATATCCGGGTTGTGGAAATCCATCTTCCCGAACACCTTCGTCTGACCAGAGCGGAACCTGGCTGTATTTCCTTTGACGTCACTCAGACCGACAATCCTCTGGTCTGGCGGGTAGAGGAACTGTTTGCCGATCGCGCCGCTTTTGATTTCCATCAGCAGCGGACGCAGGCATCGGCGTGGTTCACCGCCACCTCCGCCATTCCACGGGATTATGAGATAGCGACACTGGCTTGAATGCGGGTTGGCCGCAGCGACATTCCTGTCGGCTGCGGCCTGATCGTATCGTGACGATGCCTATTCCCTCGGCATGCCGACCGGCGGGGCAAGGCGCCGTTGCGCGGCAATGCGGAAGGGTGCGTTCATGGCGCCATAGCCGGCATAGGCACCACGCCGCTCGATGATCTCGAAGAAGAAACCTTCACCGAAGGTGCGGCTGTAGATCTGGAAATATTCGCCGTTGTCGTCGCGGTCATAAAGAATGCTTGCTTCTCGCAGGGCATCGGAAAATTCCGGCTCCAGACCAAAGCGGGCTTCCAGATCGTCGTAATAATTGCGCGAGATCGGCAGGGCGTGGAAACCGCGCACCTGCATGGCCTTGGCTGTCGCGAAAATATCATCGGTGGCAAATGCGATGTGCTGGATGCTGGTGCCGAAACCCTCGGCCAGAAATTTGCCGGCGAAGGTCTTGCGGTTATCCGCACCGTTCATGGTCAGGCGGAAATGCGGTGCCGGCACGCTTTCGATCGCCTGACTGCGCACCAGCCCGCCGGGATCGACCACATCGACCATCGGTGTGCGGCGGGTGGAAAACAGCGAGGTGTAAAATAGAAGCCAGGTCAGCATTTCATCATAATGCGTTGTTTGCGCAAGGTGATCGATGCGCTTCAGGCCGGCATTGTCGGCTGCTTTCTGTCCCTGCGTCGGCACAAATTCATTGTCCCAGATGGAAGCGAGCGCCGGCGAAGCATCGAGAAAATAGATGACGCCGTTGCCCACGCCCTGAATGGCGGGAACAGCGACTTCACCCGTCTTGCGCGGTTCCGTGAAGGTCGGCGCGCCGAGCGCTTCGGCCCGGGCAAGGGCCGCCTGCGCATCATCCACCTTCAGGCCAAAGGCATAGGCATTGGTGCCGTGGATGGAATAGGACGCGCCAGCGAAACTGTCGCCTTCATCGCTGGTATTGATGACAATGCGGATATCGCCCTGCGTATAAAGATCGACATCGCGATTGCGGTGCCTGCCGGTTCTTTCGAAGCCTAGCGTGGCGAGCAATGCCTCCAGATGGGCCTTTTCCTCCGGTGCCGTGGTGAATTCGACGAATTCCACCCCTTGCGTTTGCGCCCGTTCCGGCATGGCCGGCACGTCGATGCGAATATCAGGCTCTAGACGGCGCACCTGATCCATGAGGTTGATGAGCGAACGATGACCGTCTTCGGCGAGCAGGCGGGCTGAGCCACCGCGAAACTGATCGTTGAAGATTTCCAGCGACAGCGGGCCGCTATAGCCGGTGGCGGCGACGGCGCGCATGAAATCCACGACAGGCAGATCGCCTTCGCCGGGCATGTTGCGGAAATGACGGCTCCAATAGAGCAGGTCCATGTCGATCAGCGGCGCATCGGCCAGCTGCACGATGAAAATCTTGTCGCCGGGAATGGAGCGGATCGAATTGGGGTCGATCTTGCGCGACAAAGTGTGGAAACTGTCGAGAATGATGCCGACATTGGCGTGGTCGGCACGGCGAACCACCTCCCATGCATCGCGGTGGTCACTGATATGGCGGCCCCAGGCCAGCGCCTCATAACCGACACGCACGCCATGTTTGGCCGCAAGCTCGCCCAGTTGATGGAAATCGGCGGCGGCGCGGTCGATGCCGCCGAGCGACACGGGTGACACGTTGGAGCAGATCAGCATCAGATCGGTGCCGAGTTCGCCCATGATGTCAAATTTCCGCTGCGCGCGTTCAAAGGCGCGGGCGCGGTGCGGCTCCGGCATGCCCTCGAAATCGCGGAATGGCTGGAAAAGCGTGATATCCAGCCCATGATCGGCGGCCAGCGCCTTCACCTCGCGCGGGGAGGCGTCATAGGTCAGGAAATCGTTTTCGAAAATCTCCACGCCGCTGAAGCCCGCCTTGGCGATGGCCGCCAGTTTTTCGGGGAATTCGCCGCTGATCGATACGGTTGCAATGGATGTGCGCATTGGCATGCCGTGTCTGCCTGTGTCATAGCTCGCCATATTGCCTTCCTTTTCAGCCTTATGTACTGATTGGTTAATAATCAGGGCGTGACCGCAGGCCGCTGCCCCACCGATGGAATGGATGATGACCAAAAGCGTAATTTCGAACGGAACCCGAGACAGCCGGCAGGCGAAGCGCGATCCGGAAGGGGTTCGCTGCGACATTCTTTCGGTGGCAATGGAAGAGTTTTCGCAGAACGGTCTCTCCGGCGCCCGCATTGATGAAATTGCGGCCCGCACGCGCACGTCCAAGCGCATGATCTATTATTACTTCAGCGACAAGGAGAGCCTTTATCAGCGTGTGCTGGAAGAGGCCTATGCCAAGGTGCGCGGCGGTGAGAGCGATCTGGAGCTGGACGACCTGGAGCCGGCAGCGGCGCTCGACAAGCTCTGTCGGTTCACCTTTGATCACCACCGGCGCAATCCGGCCTTCATCCGCATGGTGATGATCGAGAACATCCATCACGGCCGCCACATGCAGTCCTCCGAAACGATCCGCCAGTTGAACCGCCCGGCCATCGATGCGCTGGAAAGCGTGCTGCTGCGCGGCCAGAAAGGCGGCATCTTCCGCGATGGCATCGATGCGCTGGAACTGCACTGGCAGATCAGCGCGCTGTCTTTCTTCAACGTTTCGAACGCCGAGACCTTTTCGTTCATCTTCGGCGATAGCCTGTTTACCGAAAAGGGTCAGGAGACATTGTCGCGGCATGTCAGCGACATGGTGCTGCGTTATGTGCTGACGCCCGGCCATATCACGACGATCGGGAAAAACGGTTGATGAGATGGCGTAATGCCACCTCGTAACCTTCGATGCCGAGACCGGCGACTACGCCTTCGGCGCGGGTCGAGACGTAGGAATGGTGGCGGAAAACCTCGCGTTTGTGGATGTTGGAAATATGAACCTCGATGACAGGTGCTTCGAAGGCATTCAGCGCATCGAGGATCGCCACTGACGTGTGGGTGAAGGCCCCAGGATTGATGACGATGCCTGATGACTTGCCCCGCGCTTCGTGAATCCAGTCAATCAGCTCATATTCGCGGTTGCTCTGGGCAAAGAACAGCTCATGGCCGGCAGCATCGGCCACCTTGCGGCAGTTGGCCTCCACATCGGCCATGGTCTCATGGCCGTAAATTTCCGGCTGGCGCTGGCCGAGCAGGTTGAGATTCGGTCCGTTCAAAACAGTAAAAAGGCTCATGCTACGCCTTCCGCCATGCAAAGCTCGGTGAAATGCGCCGTCATGCGCTCAGCATCCGGCTCGCGGCCGCAAAAGAGACGGAACGCGCCGACGGCCTGAAACACGGTCATGCCGCCGCCGGGCAGGGTGCGACAGCCTTTTTTCGCTGCCGTCGCCAGAAGTTCGGTGACGAGCGGCATATAGACGATATCGGCCACCCAGTGCCGCTGTTCGATGAGATCTGCCGCAACCGGCATGCCGGGATGCGCGGGCATGCCCATCGGCGTCGCATGGATGAGACCATCGGCGAAGGGCAGTGAGGAAGCCGGGTCTTTGACGGCAAAGGCGCGGCCCTCGCCGAAACGGGCGTTCAGCTCGTCGGCCAACCTTTCCGCCCGAGGGAAATCGCGGTCGAAAATATCGAGACGGGTGATGTCGAGCTTCAGTGCGGCATGGGCCACCGCCACACCCGCCCCGCCAGCGCCAACCAGCAGCGCCCGGCCACGTTTCGCATCCGGCAGGCCGCGCACGAAACTTTCATAAAAGCCGTACCAGTCGGTATTGTGGCCGATGCGGCGGCCATCCTTGAAGACAACGGTGTTGACCGCGCCAAGCATGCGGGCATCGTCAGAGAGTTCATCCAGATGCGGAATAACCGCCTGTTTGAACGGATGGGTGATGTTGGTACCGGCAAAACCGCGCGTTTCCAGCTCATCGAGCAGATCGGGAAGGGCGCTTGCCGGCAATTGGCGGGCGGTGACATCCACCAGCTCATAGGAGTAATCGAGGCCGTGGGCAGCCCCTTCGCGCATGTGCAGCGCGGGCGACTTGGAAAGCTGGATATCGGCGCCTATCAGGCCGACCTTGAAGGATTTTGTTTCTGTCATGATCGGGTCGTTCGTCGTTTCGGGGCAGGCTCCGCCTGCCTTCAGGTTGCTGGCGAGGTATTGAGACCTCTCCTTCGTCACCTCCCCGGGCTTGACCTGAGGATCCATAGCCCGTGGAAATCAGTGGTTCCTCGGGTCAAGCCCGAGGATGACGTTGCGTATGCCGGGAGGTCGCCACAAGTCTGAGGGCAGATGGACGAACCTCAGTGGTGGGCGAGAATTTCGCCGAGGAATGTGCGGGTGCGCTGGTGCTTGGGGTCGCGGAAGAACTCGTCCGGCGGGCCTTCCTCGATGATCTCGCCTTCCGACATGAAGATCACGCGGTCTGCCACCTGCCGGGCGAAACCCATTTCATGGGTGACGCAGATCATTGTCATGCCATCACGGGCAAGGCCGATCATGGTGTCGAGCACCTCTTTCACCATTTCCGGGTCGAGCGCCGAGGTCGGCTCGTCGAACAACATGGCTTTCGGCTCCATGCACAACGCCCGGGCAATCGCTGCGCGCTGCTGCTGGCCGCCGGAAAGCTGGGCCGGGTATTTATCGGCCTGATTGAGAATGCGCACGCGCTCCAGATATTTGCGCGCCGTCGCTTCCGCATCGGCTTTCGACAGGCCCTTCACCCGCATGGGGGCCAGCGTGCAGTTTTCCATGATGGTCTTGTGCGGGAAGAGATTGAAGCTCTGGAACACCATGCCCACCTCGCGGCGAACGGCATCGATGGCGCGGCTGGAATCCGAAAGCGTGGTTCCCTCGACCGTGATCTTGCCCTCCTGGATTTCCTCCAGATGGTTGATGCAGCGGATGAGGGTGGATTTTCCCGAACCGGACGGACCGCAAAGGACGATTTTTTCGCCCTTGCGAACCGTCATGTCGATATTCTTAAGCGCATGGAAGGCTCCATACCACTTTCCAACCCCTTGAAGGGCGATAAGCGGAACCTCGGCAGTGGCGGATTGCGGCATGGAAACCTCCTGCTTACTTCACGGTGAACGGGATGTCGGGCAGGCTGTCCGGGAAGGCCGGAACTTCGCGCTTCATCCACTTGTCGTAGATCTTGGCCAGCTGGCCATCGGACTTGATCTTGTCGAGGAAGGCGTTGACTGTTTCGTTCCAGTCCTTTTCACCCGGGCGGGTGCCGGCGCCGTTATAAAGCGTCGTCAGATCGAACTTCGGCTCGTATTTGCCTTCGGCCGCCTTGTTCAGCCGGTCACCATAAAACTGGTTGCCGCCGACAACCTCGACCTGGCCGGAGATCAGCGCCTGAATATTGGCGGCGTCATCGTCGAAACGCAGGATATTGGCCTTCGAGCCAGCGCCTGCCGTGATCGAAGTGTCCATCGCGCTCGACTTCGGCACACCGACGGAAACGCCGGTCAGGTCGTCATAACCGGCGATCTTCTTGTCTTTCGGGCCATAGACGGACAGCACGTTGCCGGCATAGGGCTTGGAATATTGAATGGTCTTGGCGCGTTCGGCGGTCATGCCCATGGTCGCGAACAACAGGTCGACCTTACCGGTCAGAAGTGCCGGAATACGGTTGGCCACGGCGAGCGGCACGAATTCGACCTTGACGCCGAGATAATCGGCAAAGGCCTTGCCGATATCGGCATCGAGGCCGTCCTGCACGCCGCTGGAATTGACGAAGCCCCATGGCGAATTGTCGCCCTGAATGCCGATGACGACCTTGCCCTTGGCTTTTGCCTCTTCCACCGTGCCGGCGAAAGCATCGACCGGTGCGACAAAGGGCAGGGCAACCGTTGCCGCGGCAAGCGCGAGCAGGGCGCGACGAGAGAATTTCATGCTGGTGGTTTTCATCTTTTGCTCCTCCTTACAAAGCTGATGAGATGGTTCTGGTTGTTAACGGGAATTGGCCTGCATCCGTCTCTCCACACCCGCACCCCATAGGGAAAGCGGCCAGCAGATCAGGAAATAGATGATGCCGACGATGGCAAACACGGTGAGCGGGCGGAACGTCTGGTTGGAGACAATCTGGCCGGCGCGCGACAGCTCGACGAAACCGACGATGGCGGCAAGCGAGGTGCCCTTGATGAGCTGCACGAGGAAACCGATGGTGGCCGGCAGCGAAATCTTGAAGGCCTGCGGCAGAACCACGTCCTTCATGCGGGAGATATAATGCAGGCCAAGCGCATTGGCGGCCTCCGTCTGGCCTTTTGGCACCGCCTGAATGCCGCCACGCCAGATTTCGCCGAGGAAGGCGCTGGCATGCAGGGTGAAGGCGATGGCGACAGCAATCCAGGCATCGACATTGAGGCCGGCAAGCGCCACGCCGTAATAAACCACGAAAAGCTGCATCAGGAGCGGCGTGCCCTGGAAGACGGCGATATAACCGGTGCTGGCGCGCTGGATCGCCGGGCTTTCGGCAACACGGGCAAGCGCCACGCAAAGGCCGAATATGCCACCGCCGATAAAGCCGATCACCGTCAGCGCCAGCGTCCATTTCAGGCCTTGCATCAGGAAGAAGAGTTCGTTGGGACCGATGGATTCCATTGTCTTTTCCTCACTTGACCGGATAGCTGAAGGATGCGCGGGAGATGAGCGAGAAGATGCCCATCATCAGCGAGGAAATGACCAGATAGAGCAGCGTGATCGAGAAATAGACCTCGAACGACCGGAAGGTGTCCGCCTCGATCTTCTGGGCTACGGATGTCAGTTCGTAAGCGGCGATCGAGGTGCAGACCGAGGTGGTCAGCGTCAGCATGATGAACTGGCTGGTGAGCGAGGGATAGACCGCGCGCAGCGCCGGCTTCAGAATGATGTGGCGGAATATCTGTGACCGGTGCAGGCCGAGCGCCAGCCCCGCCTCCACCTGTCCCTTGGGAATGGAATCCACGCCGCCGCGAATGATTTCAATGGCATAGGCACCGCCGTTGAGAGCCAGCGCAATGATGGCGGTAACGGTGGGGTTAAGCTTGATGCCAACCTGCGGCAGAGCGAAGAAAATGAAGAATATCTGCACCAGAAACGGCGTGTTGCGGATGGCTTCGACGAAGCCAATGACCAGACCGCGCAGCAGTTTGAACCGCGAACGACGGGCGACCACGCCGAGAACCCCGATGACGGTGGCAAGCGACATGCCGGCAATGGCAAGGCCGATCGTCGCCAGACAGGCCAAAAGCAGCTCGGGCAGGCGGTCCGCGACCACCGAAAAATCGAGACTGTAAGACATTCTTCCTCCCAACCCCTTCGGGCCCGGACAGGCTTTTCGCCTTGTCCTTATCGCTTTGGGAACCTTACGGCGCCAAAGCCCTCCATTCGTCTGGCCATGTCGAGAAGGGTCTTTTCCTCACCTGCGGCATAGCTTCAACAAGATTGTTTGTACCAGTTAGTTCATTTTTGTGTCAAGCGCTTCACCCGGTTAAAAAGCAGCGGAAAGCCGTTTTTTCTACATTCGATATTTTTAAGAAAATCGTGTGTTATCAATGTCTAATGCGCAAAGGCGCAAGCGTTTTCAACGCACGAAAACCCTGCCGCCGATGAGGTGGCGGGAGGGGCAGGAGAAGCTGATTTTAATCAAAAACCCGTGGGTCTTGCAGCTAGCTTTCTTCCGCGCCCAGTCTGTCTATCTGTCCTGCGAGGCGTTCGGCGATCAGCAGGGACGCCCCCGTTGCCGTCACCATTTGCGGCAGTGTCATCCATTCCAGCATCCAGCCCGCGCCTGACCTTTCCTGTTCATGGACAAGCGACTGGTGCAACGCGGAAATCTGCACGGCATTGAAGCGTGCCAGCGTCACCAGCGTTTCGGCATTGACCGGGTTCTGCTTGTGCGGCATGGCCGAGGAGCCGCCGCCGCCGGAGAAGCGGATTTCCGCACCGAGTTCAGCCATCAGCGCGATATCCTGGCCGAACTTGCCGAGCGCGCCGGTGATGAGGGACAGCAGATTGGCGAATTCGGCAATGCCGTCGCGCTGGCTCTGCCATTGCGGCCTGTCGGCAAGGCCAAGGCGTTTTGCAAGATCGGCGCGGACCGCGCCGGCATTGTCGCCAAGTTTTTCCAGCGTGCCGGCTGCGCCGCCGAACTGAAGGGCAAAGCCGTTCCGGGAAAAGGTTTCAAGCCGCAGCAGGTGGCGCTCCAGCGGCGCTATCCAGCTTGCCGCCCGGTCGGCGACGGTGATGCCGATGGCGGCCTGCATGCGGGTATAACCCGTCAGAGGGTTATGGCCGTCGCGCGAGGAGATGTCGCCAAGCGTATCGATGAGGTGGCCGAGGCGGGTCGTGATGATTTCCACCGCCATCTTCAGCCGCAGCATCAGGCTGGTATCGATGACATCCTGACTGGTCGCGCCGAAATGCACCTTGTCCGCCGCCTTGCCGGCGACTGCCGACCGCATCTGCCGCACCAGTTCCGGCACCACCACGCCATCCTTTGCGACGCCATGGCGAAGCGCCGTCATATCGGCCGCAAAGCTCGAAAGTCCCGAAACGATGGCTTCCGCCACCTCGTCCGTAATGATTCCGGCCTCCGCTTCCGCCTCAGCCAGTGCCATTTCGAAGCGGACCATTGCGTCGATATCCGCCTTTGCCGAAAACAGTTCGACGATCTCGCTATCACCGAAAAGGCCTGACAGAAACGGATGTTCGAAGGGGGAAAGGCTCATTTCACTCGTCCGTTGGGCTCAGATATCGAAAAACACGGTTTCGCCTTCGCCCTGAAGACGGATATCGAAACGATAGATATTTCCCTCTTCCTTCTTGGCGACAAGCGTGGCGATGCGGCTTTTCTGTTCGACGCGGGCCAGAACCGGGTCGGCCGCATTGGCCTCCTGTTCTTCCGGGAAATACATGCGGGTCTGCAGGCCGATATTGATGCCGCGCGCCACGATCCAGAAGGTGATGTGCGGCGCCATCGGCCGACCGTCGCGGAACGGCACCGTGCCCGGCTTGATGGTTTCGAAGATGAATTCGCCGGTATCCATGTCGCCCGGCGAACGGCCCCAGCCGATGAAATTCGGATCGGCCTTGCCGCGTGTTTCGCTCGGGCTGTTGTAATAACCGTCCGTGTCGGCCTGCCAGATTTCGATCAGGGCGTCCTTCAGCGGCATTCCCGCGCCGTCATAAACCGTGCCGCGCACACTGATGCGCTCACCGCGCGCCCTGTCGTTATAAAGCGGACCGGAACCGAGATCCTTTTCGAACACGCCTTCGATGCCGACGAAATTGGGCGTGCAGCCGATATGCACATAGGGTCCCGCCGTCTGCGAGGCGGTCTCTTTGAAATAATTGAGCGGCTGAACCATGGTCAGTTGCCCTCCATGCGGTTTTCGAAAAGGGTCGAGCGGCGACCGCGCAGGACGATATCGAACTTATAGGCCAGCATGTCCATCGGCAGCGTCGCATTCATGTCCAGCGGCGCGATCAGCCGTTTGATGGCATCCTCATCCGGAATGGTCTTGACGATGGGACATTTCCAGATCAGCGGATCGCCCTCGAAATACATCTGGGTGATCAGCCGCTGGGCAAAGCCGTGACCGAAGACCGAGAAATGGATATGGGCCGGCCGCCAGTCATTGACGCCGTTCGGCCAAGGGTAAGCACCCGGCTGGATGGTCTTGAACCAGTAATAACCATTCTCATCGGTGATCGTGCGGCCAACGCCGCCGAAATTCGGATCGATGGCGGCGAGGTAACTTTCCTTCTTGTGGCGGTAGCGGCCGCCGGCATTGGCTTGCCAGAACTCCACCAGCGCGCCATCCACACCGCGGCCGCGTTCGTCCAGTACCCGGCCATGCACCAGAATGCGCGGACCAACCGGCATTTCGCCGGGGCGGGCATAGTTGAGGATGAGGTCGTTATCCAGCGGGTTCAGCATGCCATGGCCGAAGACGGGGCCGGTGATCTCGCTCTTGGTGCCTTCCAGCGAAATCAGCGCGCGCTGTGGCGAGCGCAGGATCGAGGTTTTGTAGCCGGGCGCATAGGCGAGCGGATGAATGTCGCGATTGCGCGCAAAGAACGGCCCGGTTTCGGGTGGCTGGTTGCTCATCTTGTCTCCTCCCCATCGCCAGAATTATCAGTGTCAGAATTATCAGGGGAACTATCGGCCTTCATGCTGGCCAGGGCAAGCTTGGCGATCTTGAAAGCATGGTTGGCGGCGGGCACGCCGGCATAGATCGCCACATGCAGCAGCGCCTCGCGGATATCGGCTTCGGTGGCGCCGGTATTGGCGGTGGCGCGCACATGCATGGCCAGCTCTTCGTCCTGCCCGAGTGCTGCGAGCAGGGCAATAGTCACCATCGAGCGCTCGCGCTTCGTCCAGTGATTGCCGGACCACACCGTGCCCCAGGCGGCTTCGGTGATGAGCTGCTGGAAGGGCTGGTCGAAGCCGGATGTCATGGTCTGCGCCCGGTCGACATGGGCGTCGCCCAGTACCGAGCGGCGGGTCTTCATGCCCTGTTCGAAACGTTCATTCTTGTCGATATGGTCCGCCATCGGTCAATGCTCCGGCAAGGTATTGAGAAAAATGCACGCCGCCTGCGCATAGGTGAGCGGCTGTTCAAGGCAGGGAATATGGCCGCAGCCGGCAATGGTGACGAAGCGGCTTGCGGGAATGAGATCTGCCAGCGACTGCACCAGATCCGGCGGTGTCGAGCCGTCCTGATCACCCGCGACGCAGAGTGTGGGCACGGCGATGCGGCCCGCTTCATCGGTAAAATCGGCATCGCGAATGGCGGCACAGGTGCCGCTGTAACCGGCTTCCGGCTGCTGCGAAAGCATGTTGCGCGCACCGGCATAGGCAGCATTGTCAGGCTGGCGAAACGCTGGCGTGAACCAGCGTTCCATGACGGGATCGACCAGCGAGATGAGGCCATCTGCGGCGATCTTGTCGATGCGGGCATTCCACATCTCGGCCGTGCCGATCTTGTGGGCTGTGTTGCTAAGCACGAGCGCGCGCACCAGATCGGGACGGCGGGCATAAAGTCCCTGCGCAATCAGGCCGCCGACTGACAGGCCCCAGATGATCGCGCTTTTGACGCCGAGGTGATCGAGAAGTTCGATCAGGTCACCGGCATGATCGTCTATCGAATAGGGCGCGCGTCCGACATCCGAAAGTCCATGGCCGCGCTTGTCGTGCAGCACATAGGCATAATCATCGCCAAGCGCTTCGGTGACCGCATCCCAGATGCGGAAATCGGTGCCGAGCGAATTGATGAAGGCGATGACCGGCTTGCCGCTGTCCAATCCCTTGACGCGATAATGGATCACGGTCTCGCCGCAGCGCAGAAAATCCATGATGTGCTCCTCCTGCCGGGGATATTGCAAGCCGGTTCCGGTTAAGTAAAATGACATTATCGATGAAAATCATAACCTATGGATTATACGAGCGATGGTCGACCAGCGTATCAAGTTCCGCCACCTGCAGACTTTCGTGGAGGTGGCGCGCCAGAAAAGCGTCATCCGCGCCGCCGAAATCCTGCATGTCAGCCAGCCGGCGGTGACGAAGACCATCCGTGAACTGGAAGAGATTCTTGGCGTGTCATTGTTCGACCGGGAGGGGCGCGGCATCCGCATCAGCCGTTATGGCGAGGTGTTTCTGCGCCACGCCGGTGCGACGATGACGGCGCTGCGACAGGCGGTCGATTCGGTCTCGCAGGAGGCGGCGCGGGCCGGTCCGCCGGTGCGGGTCGGCGCTCTGCCCACGGTTTCGGTGCGGATCATGCCGCAGGCAATGGCCGGTTTCCTGGCGGAAAAGACCGGCAGCCCGGTGAAGATCGTGACGGGCGAAAACGCCGTGCTTCTGGAGCAGCTGCGTGTCGGCGATCTCGATCTCGTCGTTGGCCGTCTCGCCGCGCCGCAGAAAATGGCGGGCTTTTCCTTCGAACATCTCTATTCTGAAAAGGTGCGCTTCGTGGTGCGCGCCGGCCACCCGCTGCTGTCACCCGGCCTTTCGGTGTTCGATCACCTGCATGAATATCCGGTACTGATGCCGACACGGCAATCGGTGATTGGCCCTGTCGTCGAGCAGTTCCTGATCGCCAACGGCGTGCCGGCCCTGCCGATCCGCATCGAAACCGTGTCCGACGCCTTCGGCCGCGCCTTCCTGCGCACCAGCGATGCGATCTGGATCATCTCTGAAGGTGTGGTGGCGGCGGATGTGACGGACGGCATTCTGGCGATCCTGCCGGTCGAAACCGGCGATACCAGCGGGCCGGTGGGGCTGACGGTCCGGGCCGATACGCAGCCCTCGCTGCCGCTGTCGCTGTTGATGCAGGCTATTCGCGAGGCGGCGGGCGAGTTGCTGGATGGGAGGGCGGAGGCGGGTTCCTGAGATGAGGGTGAGGGTCGGAAAAGTCTGAAAAGCTCTCCTCCGTCATTCCGGCCTTGAGCCGGAATCCAGCCACGGCGCGTCTGCGCCGTGAGAAGAGTCTTTTGCGATCAAAGACTTGATCGCGCTGGACCCCGGATCGGGTCCGGGGTGACGGGTGTGGAAACGGTAGAGATAAAAGCCGCGTGTCTGGGGCAGCCCCTAATAAGGAAGCCCGACATAATTCTCCGCAAGCGCTGTCGAGGCGGCGCGCGATTGCACGAGGTAATCCAATTCCGCTTCCTGGATGCGCTGGCCAAAATCTCCCGTATCGGAAAAACTATGCATCATCGTCGTCATCCACCACGAGAAGCGGACGGCTTTCCAGACGCGGGAAAGCGCCTTCTGCGAATAGGCATCGATGCCGGCTTTAGATTTTTCGCGATAAAATTCGATCAACGCCTCGCTCAGATAATGCACGTCGCTGGCGGCAAGGTTCAGGCCCTTGGCGCCGGTCGGCGGCACGATATGGGCGGCGTCGCCGGCGAGAAACAGCCGTCCGAACCGCATGGGTTCACTAACGAAGGACCGGAGCGGCGCGATGGATTTTTCGAAGGACGGGCCGGTCACCATGGCATCCGCATGGTTTTCCGGCAGACGGCGGCGGATTTCATCCCAGAAGCGCTCGTCGCTCCAGTCCTCCGGCCGGTCCTCCAGCGAACATTGGATGTAATACCGGCTGCGCGTGTTTGAGCGCATGGAACAGAGGGCAAAACCGCGCGGGTGGTTGGCATAGATGAGTTCGTGGTTGACCGGCGGCACATCGGCGAGAATGCCGAGCCAGCCGAAGGGATAGACCTTCTCGAATTCCTTGATCGCGCCTTGCGGCACGGATTTGCGGCTGACCCCGTGAAAACCGTCGCAGCCGGCGATGAAATCGCAATCGATCCGGTGGCTTACGCCGTCTTTCTGATAGGTGACATAGGGGCTTGCGCCATCGAAATCATGCGGCTCGACATTTCCGGCGTCGTAGATGGTGACGAGGTTTGCCGCTTCGCGCACATCCATCAGATCATGCGTCACTTCGGTCTGGCCATAGACCATAACGCGTTTGCCGCCCGTCAGATCGAACAGATCCATGCGGTGGTCTCGGCCGTCAAAGGTCAGCGAAAAACCGTCATGCGGCAGGCCCTCGCGGCGCAGGCGCTTGTCCGCACCGACCTTTTCCATCAGCTGCACGGTGCCTTCTTCCAGCACGCCGGCGCGAACACGGCCGAGGATATAATCCTTGCTGACCCTATCGAGAATGACGGTCTCGACACCGGCTCCCGCCAGAAGCTGGCCTAGCAGCAGCCCCGATGGGCCGGAGCCGATGATGACGACCTGTGTGCGCATTGTTTCCTCCCGAACTTGTCTCCGGTCAAGAAATTGACCAAGGCGGGTCACAAGCTCAATGGACTTTCCGGTCCGTAAATTGCACAATCCGACCATCAGGCGCAGGAGTGGAGTGAGATGCGGGCGACTGCCAATGAAGGGCTTTATGGCGAAGAAGCCTTGCAAGGCACCGATTTTCGCTTCCATTGCGAGACGCTTTTTTCGCGAAGCAGCCTGCATCGCTTTGAAATCGGCCTGCACCGTCATGTCGCCTTTCTGCAAATCTTGTACATTTTTGGCGGCGAGGGTGATGCGTTGCTGGATGGCCGCATCGAACCTATCCGCCCGCCGGTCGCCATTATCGTGCCGCCGGGCTTCGAACATGGCTTCCGCTTCTCACGCGATATTGGTGGGGTGATTGTCACCATGCTGCCGGGGGCGCTGCCGGCATCGGTGCAGGCGTTGTTGTTGCGAAATTTCCAGCAGCCGGTGCTTTTTCCCTTGCGGGATTTTGCCGAGAAAGACTGTCTGCGCAGTGGTTTTGAACGGATTTCCGCGGAATATGAGGCGCGCGAGATCGGTCGCGATGCGATGATCGAAGGCCAGCTCGCCACCGTGGTTGCGCTTCTTTCACGGGCGGCGCGACCGCTTTTGGAAACCAGCGGCGAGGGCCTTGCCGAGCAACGTTTCGAACGGTTGCTGTCGCTGATTGCCCGCCATATCCGCGAGCCGCAAAAAGCCGGGTTTTACGCGAAGAAACTCGGCCTTTCAGAAACCCATCTCAACCGGCTCGTTCGTTCGGTTTCCGGCCTCAGCCTGCAGCGGCTGATCGCTCGGCGGCAGATCGAGATCGCCCAGCAGGAACTGATCTTCACGGTTTCCAGCGTGCAGATGATCGCCGAAGGGCTGGGTTTTGCCGATCCCGCTTATTTCAACCGCTTCTTCAGGCGGGAGACCGGCATGACGCCGCGCGCCTGGCGGCTGGAGGAGCAGCGCAAAATGGGTGATATGGGCGGGCGGCTGACACCGCCTCAGTTTCAGACCAGCATTCGCGCCAGCTCCCGCTGAACGGAAAGAAGCGCCGGCAGATAACGCTCCACCAGATCCTCCATTGACGCAACCGAGGCGGCGAGCCCGACATTAAGCGCGGCAACCGTCTGGCCACGCATGGTTTTCAGCGGCACGGCGATGGAGCGAAGACCAATCTCTACTTCCTGATCGATCAGCGCATAACCGCGATAGCCGGTCACCTCGATTTCGGTGAGCAGGGCTTGCATGTCGGTGATCGTCTTTTCCGTGCGGGCAACCAGCCGGGAGGCTCCGAGAGTGTCGCGTTGCCGCTCGGATGTTTGCGCGGAAAGCAGAACGCGACCCATCGACGTGCAATAGGCTGGCAGGCGCGAACCCGGCATCAGCGCAATGGACATGACCCGCTGTTGCGCGGCGCGGGCGACATAAACGATTTCCGTCTCGTCCAGAATCGAAACCGACGTGCTCTGGCCGATCTCTTCTGAGAGATGGTCGATGAGCGGCTGGACGATCTTCGGCAGCGGCATGGTGGCGAGACAGCCGGTGCCAAGCCGCAGCACTTTCGGCGTGACGGTGAAGAACTTGCCGTCGTAAGCGGCGTAACCAAGCTCCGAAAGGGTCAGCAGACAGCGGCGCGTCGTGGCGCGGTCCAGCCCGGCGATCTCGGCGGCATCGGAGATGGACAGGCGCGGCCGCTCGGCGCTGAAAGCCTCGATCACCCGCAATCCCTTGGCGAGACCGCCCATCATGTCTCTTTCGCTGACGGCCATGCCCAAGCTCCATTTGTGCGATATACGAACAAAAATCATATAACGCACAAAATCCTTGCCGTCGAGGCGATTTCGGCCTTACCTCATGGCCACGCAGCCTTGTCGGTTCCATCCGCCTGGCTGGATGGAGGTTTTGAGAATGGACAAGACAATCAAGAACGCGGAAGAGGCGCTTGCCGGCATCGGTGATGGAGCGACGATCATGATCGGCGGTTTCGGCGGCTCCGGCGCGCCCATCGAGTTGATCCACGCGCTGATCGACAGGGGACCAAAGAACCTGACGGTCATCAACAACAATGCCGGCAACGGCCGCATCGGCATCGCCGCGATGATCGATGCCGGCATGGTCAGGAAGATGATCTGCTCCTTCCCGCGCTCTTCCGATCCGCGCGCCTTTACAGACCGCTATCTGGCCGGTGAAATCGAGCTGGAACTGGTGCCGCAAGGCACGCTCGCCGAGCGCATCCGCGCCGGCGGTTCTGGCATTCCGGCCTTCTACACCCCGACCGGTTTCGGCACGGAACTGGCTGAAGGCAAGGTTATCGCGGAATTCGACGGCCGCTCCTATGTGCAGGAACGCTGGCTGAAGGCGGATTTCGCCATCGTCAAGGCCGAGCTTGGCGATACCTATGGCAACCTCACCTACAACAAGGCGGGCCGCAATTTTAACCCGCTGATGTGCATGGCCGCGAAGACCACCATCGCGCAGGTCTCGAAGATCGTCGCCGCCGGTGAAATCGACCCGGAGCATGTTGTGACGCCAGGCATTTTCGTGAACGGCGTCGTGGAAATCCCCGATCCGCAACAGGAAGAAGTCCTCATTCGCGCCGGAGTAGCCTACGCATGACCCAGACCATCGACACCCGCGAAGACATCAAGCTTTCCAACGCCCAGATCGCGTGGCGCGCGGCGCAGGACATCGAAGACGGTGCTTACGTCAATCTCGGCATCGGCTTTCCTGAAATGGTGGCGCGTTACCAGCCGCCCGGTCGACAGGCGATTTTCCATACCGAAAACGGTATTCTCAATTTTGGCGAAGCGCCGCCGGAAGGTGAAGAGGACTGGAACCTTATCAATGCCGGCAAGAAGGCCGTCACACTGAAACCCGGTGCCGCCTTTTTCCACCATGCCGACAGCTTCGCCATGGTGCGCGGCGGGCATCTGGATGTGGCGATCCTCGGCGCCTATCAGGTGGCGCAGAATGGCGATCTCGCCAACTGGCGCGTTGGCTCCAAGGGCGTGCCGGCCGTCGGCGGCGCCATGGATCTGGTGCATGGCGCCAAGCAGGTCTTCGTCATCACCGAACATGTGACCAAGAACGGCGAACCGAAGCTCGTTGAGAAATGCGCTTTCCCACTGACCGGCGTTGGCTGCATCACCCGCATCTATACCAGCCATGCTGTCATCGACGTGGTGGATGGCCGTTTCGTGCTGCGCGAGAAACTGCCGGCGATGACGTTCGATGAATTGCAGGCCATGACCGGTGCGCCGCTTCATGTCGACGGCGAGGTCGCCGATCTCGTCGCCCCGGAACTTTAAGGAAAAACCGATGACCGACGCATTCATCTGCGATTATATCCGCACCCCCATCGGCCGCTTCGGCGGCGCGTTGTCCCCGGTGCGGGCCGATGATCTCGGCGCGGTGCCGCTGAAGGCGCTTGTCGAGCGCAACCCGTCCGTTGACTGGGAAGCCGTCGAGGATGTGATCTTCGGCTGCGCCAATCAGGCGGGTGAGGACAACCGCAATGTGGCGCGCATGTCGCTGCTGCTTGCCGGCCTGCCGGTCTCGGTAACCGGAACGACGATCAACCGGCTGTGCGGCTCCGGCATGGATGCCGTCATTGCAGCCGCCCGCGCCGTCAAATCCGGTGAGGCCGAATTGATGATCGCCGGCGGCGTGGAAAGCATGAGCCGCGCGCCCTTCGTTCTGCCGAAAGCCGAAAGCGCCTTTTCGCGCAATGCCGAAATCTATGACACCACCATCGGCTGGCGTTTCGTCAACCCGTTGATGAAGGCGCAATATGGCGTCGATTCCATGCCGGAAACGGGTGACAATGTCGCGGTCGATTATCGGGTCTCGCGCGAGGATCAGGATGCCTTCGCGGTGCGCAGCCAGCAGAAGGCGGCGGATGCGCAGGTCAATGGCCGTCTCGACAGGGAAATCGTCTCGGTGACGATCCCGCAGCGCAAGGGCGATCCGCTTGTTGTCTCCAGAGATGAACATCCGCGTGCGACCAGTCTTGAGGCGCTGGCGAAGCTGAAGCCGGTCAACAGGCGCGATGGCGCGACGGTGACGGCGGGCAATGCGTCTGGTGTCAATGACGGCGCGGCCGCGCTCATCATAGCCTCGGCGGAAGCGGCGAAGAAATACGGTCTGACGCCGATTGCCCGCATTCTCGGCGGTGCCGCCGCCGGCGTGCCGCCGCGCGTCATGGGCATCGGCCCGGCCCCGGCCTCGGCCAAGCTCCTGGCGCGGCTCGGGTTGAAGCAGGAACAGCTTGACGTGATCGAGCTGAACGAGGCCTTCGCCAGCCAGGGCCTTGCGACCCTTCGCCAGCTCGGCATTGCCGATGACGATGCGCGGGTCAACGCAAACGGCGGCGCAATTGCACTCGGCCATCCGCTCGGCATGTCCGGTGCGCGCATTGCCGGCACGGCGGCGCTTGAACTTTCGCTGACCGGCAAGCGGCTTGCGCTCGCCACCATGTGCATTGGCGTCGGGCAGGGTATTGCCGTGGCGCTGGAACGGGTCTGACGGGACAAGCGGCTTCGGTATCGGGATACAGGCGAGTGCTGTCGTGATAAGACGCAGCCTCAGCATTTTTCCCGTGACGCTCGCCGCCATATCCCTTCACCATGTTGGATTCCATCATCATCCGTGACATGTTTTGCGAGATATGACGGAAATCTTTCCGCCTGCGGGAGCCAACATGAAGCGTCCAACCATCACCGATGTTGCAAAAGCCGCCGGCGTCAGCGTCGCCACCGTCGACCGGGTGCTGAACGGCCGCCTGCCGGTGCGGGAGGAGACCGCGCGGCGGGTGTTTGAGGCGGCGGAGAAGATCGGTTTTCATGCCACCAACATCATTCGCCAGCGCATGCTGGCTGATATGCCGTCCTATAGTCTCGGCATCATCTTGCGCAAGGAAAGGCATGCCTTTTATCAGACCTTCGCCGACGAGCTGGAGCTTGCGGCGCGCAACATCCGCGATCGCCACCTCAATTTGCGCATCGAATTCGCCCAGTCCGGCGAACCGGGCGAGCTTGCGGCGCTGCTGACCGGCATGAAGGGCCGCGTGCAGGCTGTTGCCGCCACGGGGCCGGACCATCACGATGTCACGGCCGCTGTCGAGGGGTTGAAAGCCAAGGGTATACCGACCTTTTCGCTGCTGTCCGATTTTGCTCAAGGCGTGCGGGAGGCCTATCTCGGCGCCAACAACATGAAGGTGGGGCGCACGGCGGCCTGGATGATCTCGCAGCTGGCGCGCAGCAGGGGCAAGGTACTTCTGCTGCTGGGCGGGCACCGTTTCCACGGCCATTCGCTGCGCGAAACCGGCTTTCGCAGCTACATGCGGGAATATGCGCCGGAATTTGAGGTGATGGATGCCCTCATCACGCTGGAAACGCGTCGCCTGACCTATGAGCTTGTGATGGACACCATCGCCAAGCACCGCGATCTCGTCGGCATCTATTGCATCGGCGGTGGCATGGAAGGGGTGATCGAGGCGCTGCAGCAGGAAAACCGGCAGGAAAACATCGTCTGCCTCGTGAATGAACTGACGCCCGAATCCCGTCAGGCGCTGCTGGAAAGGCGCATCAGCGGCGTTTTCCAGACACCGTTACGCGAGCTATGCACCGACCTTCTGGCCACGATGGTTCACACCATCGAACACGGCATGGCGGAAACGCCGGGACAGCGTTTTGTGCCTGCACATCTGTGGGTTCCTGAGAGCCTTTGATGGTTTGATGGATTCCATCATAAATCCGATGCCCGTTTCTATCAGGCTTGATGGTTTCGGCGGTCTCTGACGCGTTGACGCCGGGGCCGGACTAGGAAATCTTGGCCGCCGGTGGAACGGGCAGGAGGCCGGACCCACACGACATTAGATTATTTCAAGGCTGTTTGACGCTGCGGGTTTTTCTTCGCGGCGAAGGCCAGCTTTTGCCGGAAGGCGGTGGCGGCGCGATGCGCTCAGGCCGGCTCGACCGGTCCTTTTCAAAGGGGTTTGGAGGAGAACGACATGAAAAGACATTTCGCAATTGCAGCTTTCGCCACGATGCTGGCAACGGGCGCTTCGGCGCAGACCGTCGGGGTTTCGATGGCCCTGTTCGACGATAATTTCCTGACCGTGCTGCGCAACGGCATGATCGATTATTCCAAGGGCATGAGCGGCGTTTCGCTGCAGGTCGAGGATGCGCAGAACGATGTCGGCAAGCAGCTGAGCCAGGTACAGAATTTCGTCGCTGCCGGCGTCGATGCCATCATCGTCAATCCCGTCGATACGGACGCGACCGTAGCACTTTCGCAGGCCGCTGCCGCCGCCGGCATTCCGCTCGTTTACGTCAACCGCCAGCCGGTCAATCTCGACAGCCTGCCGGACAAACAGGCCTTTGTCGCCTCCGATGAAAAACAATCGGGCACCCTGCAGACGCAGGAAGTCTGCCGGCTTTTGAAGGAAGCGGGCAAGACGGAAGCCAAGGCGGTGGTGATGATGGGCGAGCTTTCCAACCAGGCCGCCCGCATGCGCACGCAAGATATCAAGGATGTCGTCGCCACGCCCGAATGCAGCTTCATCAAGCTTGTCGAGGAACAATCCGCCAACTGGTCGCGCACGCAGGGCTCGGACCTGATGACCAACTGGCTTTCAGCCGGCGTTGAATTCGATGCCGTCATTTCCAACAATGACGAGATGGCCATTGGCGCTATTCAGTCGCTGAAGGCGGCAGGCCGGTCGATGGACAGCGTCATCATCGCCGGCATCGACGCCACGCAGGACGCGCTTGCCGCCATGGAGGCGGGCGATCTGGATGTGAGCGTTTTCCAGAATGCAGCAGGGCAGGGCAAGGGTGCGCTGGATGCGGCGTTGAAACTCGCCAAGGGCGATGCGGTGGACAAGAAGGTCTTCGTACCCTTCGAACTCGTCACGCCTGACAACCTAAAGAACTATCAGGCCAAGAACTGAGTCATCCAAGAAATGAGCCATGGCCTTGCCCAGGCGGCTTCTCCGCTCCCGGGGAGTGCCGCCGGGTAGGCCGAACGCGCCGGAGCCGGCAGGATGGCCGGCTCCGGTGACACGACATGAAGCAACCAGCAGCGATTTCCGTGGGAGGAAACCTTGAAGAAACTATTGATGGCGACGGCACTCTGCATTTTCGCGACACCGGCCCTTGCCGAGAACCGTATCGCGGTGTCCATGACGTCTTTCGACAATCCGTTTCTGACGATCCTGCTCAACGGCATCAGGGCCGAGGCCGGGCGCGATAAAAACATCGAGCTTCTGGTTGAGGATGCCCAGCTTGATCCGTCGAAACAGCTTAATCAGGTGCAGAATTTCATCGCCAATGGTGTCGACGCTATCATCGTCAATGCCGTGGATGGCGACGCCACTGCCGCAATCACCAAGGCCGCATCAGCCGCCAAAATTCCGCTTGTCTATGTCAACCATCCGCCGGCCGAGTTGGAAACCGGCCTGCCTGACGGCACGGCCTTTGTCGGTTCCAACGAACTCGATTCCGGCACCATGGAAGCTGAAGCCGCCTGCAAGCTGATGGGCGGCAAGGGCAAGGCCGTCATCCTGATGGGACCATTGGAAAACCACGCGGCGCTGGTGCGCACCAAGGATGTCGAAACGGTGTTTTCCAAACCGGAATGCAAGATCGAAATCCTCGAAAAGCAGACAGCGAACTGGAGCCGCACGCAGGCGCAGGACCTTGTCTCCTCCTGGCTGACGGCGGGCATACAGTTCGATGCCGTGATTGCCAATAATGATGAAATGGCGATCGGCGCCGCGCAGGCGCTCAAGGCAGCGGGCGTTTCCATGAAGGATGTCGTCATTGCCGGCATCGACGCCACGCCGGACGGTCTTGCCGCCATGCAGGCCGGCGATCTCGATATCACCGTTTACCAGAATGCGACGAAGCAGGGCGAGGTCTCCGTCCAGACGGCGGTGAAGGCCGCTGCCGGGCAAGGTACCGAGAAGACGCTCTGGGTGCCGTTTGAACTCGTCACCCCGGAAAACATGTCCGCCTACGCGAAATAGACGGGGCTTCGGCCCCGGTCCATCTATCACTCCACTGGAAACAGCCATGAAACATACGCTCGATCCCCACATGTTCCGGCTTTTCTCCCTGGCCGAAACCTGCCGCAAGGTCGCAGACCTCGGTTATGATTACGTCGAACTTTCGCCGCGTCCGGATTTTCTCTCGTGGTGGACACGGCCCAAGGTCTATCCCGAACGGGTCGCCGAATTCAAAAAGGCGCTGAAGGACCATGGTGTCGGCCTCGCCACGCTGCAGCCCATGTATCGCTGGGCAAGCCCCTATCCGGACGAATGGGAGGTGGCGATCGACAACTGGAAACGCGCCATCGAGATTGCCGTCGAGATGGAATGCCCGATGTTCGTTTCGGAATTCGGCCGTGGCGGCTCGCCGGAGCGCAGCCTTAACGACCGTTCCGGCCTGCACCGCCCGGAAACCTGCGAGGCGCAGTTCTTCCGCGCCATGGATATTCTGGTGCCGATCCTCGAACGGGAAGGGCTGGTGCTGTCGCTGGAGGCGCATCCCGAAGACTGGCTCGAGGAGATCGCCCCGGCCATCGACATCATCAAGACCATCAATTCCAAGGCGGTAAAGGCATCCTTCATCGCGCCGCATACGTTCTTTTACGGGCCGGACATGGTGGCGAACCTGCGCGCGACCGAGGGCCATCTGGTGCATGTGCGCCTTGCCGATACCTATGACCACAACAAGTCGTCGCAGCTGCGTTACATCGTCAATCCGCCCGGCTCGAAGGTCAGGGTGCATCAGCATACCGATTTCGGCCAGGGCGAGATCGACTGGGAAACCTTCTTTGCGACGCTTGCCGACATGAAATTCGATGGCGTGCTGTCGAACTGCGTCTTTGCCTGGGAAGACCGCGTCGATGAAAGCGCGCGGTTCATGCTCAGCGAAACCCGGCGATACGTCGCCAAATACTGGAAATGAGGTTTTTCAGATGACTGTGAGAATTGGTGTCGTCGGCACCGGCGCAATCGGGCGTGATCACGCCCGCCGTATCAATCAAGTTCTGGGCGGCGCGAAGATCGTTGCGCTGAGCGACGTCAACCGCGCCTCGGCCGAGGCGGTTAAAAACGACATCGCCCCGGATGCCGTCGTGTTCGCCACCGGCGAAGAGCTGATCGCATCGCCGGACGTGGATGCCGTGCTCGTCACTTCATGGGGCGCAACCCATGAGCAATATGTGCTGGCGGCCATTGCCGCCGGCAAGCCGTGCTTCTGCGAAAAGCCGCTGGCGACAACGGCCGAAGGCGCAAGACGCATCGTCGACGCCGAAGTGGCGCATGGCAAACGGCTGGTTCAGGTGGGCTTCATGCGCCGTTATGATGCCGGTTACGTGGCGCTGAAACAGGCCGTGGATAACAGGATCGGCGCGCCGATCATGGTGCATGCCGCCCACCGCAACCCAACGGTTCCGGAGCAATATGTTACGCCCATGGCGATCCATGACACGATGATCCATGAGATCGACGTGCTGCGCTGGCTGCTTGACGATGACTATGTTTCGGCCCGCGTTCTCTTTCCCCGCTCCGCCGCCCGCAGCCATGCCAAGCTGAAGGACCCGCAGATCGTTATTCTGGAAACCGCCAAGGGCACGATCATCGACGTCGAAATCTTCGTCAATTGCCACTATGGCTACGATATCCAGTGCCAGGTGGTGGGCGAAGACGGCATTGCCAGCCTGCCGGAGCCGATGTCGGTGCAGACCCGCCTCGGCGCCAAGCTGCAGAACGATATCCTCACCGACTGGAAGGATCGCTTCATCGCCAGCTATGATGTCGAATTACAGGATTTCATCCACGCGGCGGCAAAGGGCACGGCCTCGGGACCGAACTCCTGGGACGGCTACGTGGCCGCCATCACCTCCGACGCCTGCGTGGCCGCGCAGGAGAAGGATGGGGCGGCCGTCGCAATCGAGCTTCCCACCCGTCCAGCCCTTTATCAGTGAGGTCTTTCATGCGTTTTGCCATCAACCACATCACCGCGCCGAAGCTTTCCCTTGAGGCGTTCTTCGCAACCGCCCGTGAACTCGGCCTCACCGAAGTCGAAATCCGCAACGACCTGCCAGACATCGTCGGCACGGTGGATCCGGCCGAGGTAAAAGCGGCGGCCGAAAAGGCGGGCGTGACGATCATCTCGATCAACGCGCTTTATCCCTTCAACGTCTGGTCGGGCGACCTGCCTGCGCGGGCCGTCGCGATGGCTGATTATGCCGCGGCGAGCGGTGCGAAGGCGCTGGTGATGTGCCCGCTCAATGACGGCACGGCGGTGTCTTTTGATAATCTCGTCACGGCACTGAAGGCTATGAAGCCGATCCTTGAGGAACGCGGCCTGATCGGTTTCGTAGAGCCGCTCGGCTTCCCGGTCTCCTCGCTGCGCACCAAGGCCGAAGCCATCAAGGCCATCGATGCGGCCGGTGGCGGCGATGTTTACAGGCTGGTGCACGACACCTTCCACCACCATCTCGCAGGCGAGACCGAGTTCTTCCCGGAGCGAACGGGACTGGTCCACATCTCCGGGGTGATCGATCCCGCCGTCTCCGTCGCCGACATGCTCGACGCCCACCGCGTTCTGGTGGATGGCGGCGACCGGCTGGAGAATATCGCCCAGATCAGGACACTTGACGCGGCCGGTTACAGGGGGCCTTACAGCTTCGAACCCTTCGCGACGGAAGTGCACGACCTTAAAGACCCTGTCGCTGCCGTAAAGGGCAGCATCGACCATATCTCCCAGGCGCTCTGACCGCCTTGCCGCCCGTGGTTCGCCGCGGGTGGTTTTTTCTTTATGTCAGTTTGAATTTGGCTCCAATAGCGACTGCTCGGAACGAAGAAGCTTTTCACTTTCGAACCTTGCACAAAAGATGACTAATTTCATGATTGTTTTGCTGTGATATTCGCTGCATGGAAGGCGACGTAGCCGATAATTCTGAGTATGTCTTCGGGTTTTTAGTTTTGTGGATTAAAAATTACAAATTAGAATATTGTATTATAAAATTTAATAATTCTAACTATTTAATATTTAATTTTTTTATTTATAGTTGACATTTGTGTGGAATTAATGTGTATTTTCTCCGGTAGGAGATTTATTATTATTTAAAATATGGTAGATTTACAGTATGTTTTTTATTTGTGATTAAAGATAGTAATGGCTATGATATATTATTATGTTACGGCGCCGCCAGCTTGGGTGGATTGGTCAGTTGCAGAAAAAGCGCATTTCGGGTGGTCATCTTCTGTCGGGTGCGTTTGTTGATGGCAAAGGAATGTCGCGGGTAGTGCTTCAAAGCGCGAGCGACTGAGGCCGTGGCAGTGCGCTGGCGTGTTGACGCCCACCGCCAGTTACATCAAAGGTTCAGAGGCTAACATCTACATGGCGCTTCGGTGATTTCGTTGGGTCAAGCCAAATCAGACGAAGCCGATATTTTGCAAGATTTAATTTTGGAGTTGACAATGGACGACGCTACCCCGCCCTGTGTACCCCGCCGCACGCAGAGTGAGAGGAAATTCTACGTTTTCGGCCCGGATATCCGGGGAGGTGGTTCAGGCCATGGTCTCATTTTCGTCAACGAAGAAAAACTGTTGACTCCGCCTCGCATGATAGTGCGTCCCGAAGGGGGCGGCTTCCCAGAGCTGAAAGAAAAACCACATATTGCCTATGACAAAAAGCAGGGGAAGCCTCCTCGTGATCTTGAGGGGACATTGAGTGGATACTGGTTCGTGTCTGAGCGACTGAAACAGATTTTTGAAGTTGTTGATCCAGATGCGTTTGTCTTCGCAGAGTGCGATTACACATTGAATGATGGATCAAAGGGTCCGAAACACTTCCTGTGTGATGTTATTAGGTCAATTGATGCGCTGGACGAAGAAGCGTCAGATGTTCGCGTAAAATATTATCCGGATCATCAGACCGGCGAAGATATGAAACTTTACAGCGTGGCGGGCGGCGCAAGCCTACACTTCCATGAAGAAATTGTTGGTACTGCCCACGTTTTTGTGCAGCCGAGGCTTGCAGCAGATCCTATCTGTGACGATGTTCTTTATGTGGCCTGCAAATCTACAAAAGATATTAAAGGCCTCTGGTTTTTAGACGCATTAACTCTTTGAATATCTAAAATTTTTTTCAAATTTATTTCAGGCGGAGCTATTTCAGTGGCTGATATTCCTGCTTTTCAAGACCATCATATCATAGAGCAGCGAGCAGCCGGCAAAAGCGCTTTGTTGCAGAATCTGAGTAAACTGGGATTGTTTGGCGTAGACAATTCGGTGAATCGGCTAAACATGCCAGCCAAGCGCGAATTAGCATTCAAAATGGGGTTGTCTCCCCACCCCGGGGGGCCGCTTGCGGAGTATTCAAAGAGTCTTACGCTGCATCTAGCGGAATTGGAGAAATCTCCTGATGGCCAGCTCACGCTTCGGGGCGACAAAGCTGCGGCTGGGCGCGTGGCAGAGCAAGTCAACGCGTTGTGCAATACAATGCGGGCGGGATTGGTTAATGGCGATTTGTTCACCAACAAGCCAATCAACATGACCGAAGCCGAAACAAATGCCAAAATCAATAGCTTCTTCCGCAATCTGAAATCCTATGCGAAAAACCACGGTGAACAGATTGGTACTTTTGCTAAGGGACAAATCAACAGTTGGGATGCCGTCACGGTGTCTGAGACGAGGATTCAAACGACCCTTGACGCGATTGAGCAGGTTGGAAAGAAGGCTGCAAAGAACTCTGCTGAAGTTGCTAAACTGGGTCTCGGGCTTGCGATCGCGGAGGCGCGACAAACCGGTCGTCTTGTGGTTTCGGCAGCTTTAGCACAGAAGCTCGATACCGTCTGGGACACGAAGCTGCTAAACGATGTCCTGAGCGGAAAAGCCACTGCCTCAAGCTATTACATGCCAAAGCTTTTGACGGGGCTGAAAATCCTAGGCATCGCCGGTCTGGTCTACGACATTGGCACAGGTACTGCGGAAGCCGCGGATTCAGTCAGCAAGGGGGATCGTGCTGCGGCAGCTGACATCATGGCTCGCCTTGCTGCCAGGCTGTATCTTGGCATGGAAGGAGCTGCGGCTGGCGCGGCAATCGGCGGTGCAATAGGTGCCCCGGGCGGTCCTGTTTCCCTCGCAAGCTCCGTTGTCGGTGCTCTTGTCGGGGGAGCCACGGGCACATTATTGGGTGATACCGCTGTCGACGCGCTTTGGAAAGCTGCCGATGATGTTATTTCGCTTCTGCAGGCAGGCACCCCCGAAGCGGGTGTTGAGACGCCGTTGCTGCAACCGTCGGGCAAATATTATCGTGGGTTGATCGCCAGTGGCATGCCGAAGGAACTGGCGGACAAACTCATGCGTGAATTGAACGCAGAATATAAAGAACGCCGCCTCGAGCAGCCGGACGCGTCCGTGGAATCTTTGATAGAAGGCGTCATCAAAGATGTTCGGGCAAATCAGGCAATAGAACCGGCAGAAGAAGCTGGCGCCAACATTACCGTCATTCGCGGCGGACAATATTCCAACGTGATTGTTACGAGCGAAGAAGGCAGAGCCGAAACAATAAGCGACATCAAAACCGGCAAGCCTGTCTCTTCCACCTTCTTCGACAGTCAGGGTAAAAAAACGGGCGATATCCTCTTCAATTCAGACGGATCGAGCACGGAAAAGACCTACGACCCATCCACGGGCCGAGTTGCTGCAACTACAGTACTTCGGGTCGACGACAGCAGTTCGAAAGAATTTTTCAATGCTGATGGTAGCCGTACCGAAAAAACTTTCAATTCAAAGGGCGAGGCGGTGCGAGAGCAACGTTATGACGTCTCTGGAAAGTTGATATTCGATTCCGAAACAGAGCGGCGCGCATTAAAAGCCGCGGCGTTGCGGCAGCAATGGGCCAGTGCCGAAACGACTATAAAGACTGCGAAAGCCGAATATGCGAAAAACGAGGCCGTGAAGGTCGAGGCAGCAAAACAAGAAGCTGCCAAGGCTCAGGCGACAGCGAAAGCCGAGGCAGAAAAACAGGCCGCCGCCAAGGCACAGGCTCCTGCGAAGGCAGAGGCAGAAAAACAGGCTGCCGCCAAGGCACAGGCTGCTGCGAAGGCCGAGGCAGAAAAACAGGCCGCCGCCAAGGCGCAGGCCGCAGCGAAAGCCGAAGCAGAAAAACAGGCCGCCGCCAAGGCACAGGTTGCTGCAAAGGCCG
>NZ_JALPZP010000009.1:0-166024 GCF_041414895.1 Agrobacterium sp. O3.4 | reverse complement strand
GGGCACCGGCAACAAGGTCATCGTCCAGTATGGTGAAGTCACCGAAGATATTGCGACACCGGTTCTCGGTGAGATCCTGCCGGAGTATGCCGACGATATCTATAAGGTTGGTCGCGCTGTTCTGGAAGCCACCTTCCTGACTAAGGAGCTGTTTTTTCTCAAGATGGAGCCCACCAGTTAGGGCCCGCCCAAGGCGACTAAGCTATGAGGACGATCTCGCCTTCTGGCAAGTCTATCCTTGGCTCATAAATATCCTACGGTGTCATCTTTCTCCTGCGACGTTTGTATTATGTTTGTATTATGTTTGTATTTTCATAATTGTTTGTAACTGAATAAAGTGTTTTAATTTATTTCCCTCTTGCTTTACTCTAAACTTAATTATGTTAATAACAATTCTTATATAACGATCAATCATTATTAATACCAAATTTAGCTATTACATCATACGATCAGACTCCATAACATGTTACACAGATAAAACACACTAGTTTCAAAAAAATAGACTCTTTCCAGCACATACAATCTCTTCATACTTAAAAAACATATCGCTCTGATCCTCTGGCTGACGCTGCCGGGTAAAGACATCGAAGGGGCCACACTCGCCGTCCACTGTGCGCACCGATATCTCACCGGTCTTCTCAAAACAATTGCTGGGGAGGAACGCCACGAAATAGTCGCAACAAGCAGATTGAAGAGATCCAGATGCAGGACCTCCACAAACAATGGAGTTAAGTTTCTCAAACGCCTCGGCCCTTGTAACCCCAGGCAGGTATGGTGGAAGCGAAGTAATTTTCGCGACTGAATTGCTGTTGCAAACGAGGATGCGATTCTTTACACACAAGTCTGCTATTGGTTCATCCATATACATAAAAAGAAGCTTGTCGACCGTCACAGATTGATCGAGATCCGCCACCGCGTAACCGTTGCTTTTCCAGAAGTCGAGATCATCGCGGTAGTCCCGTAGCGCCGCCTCAAGCTCGGCCCTCACATCCGGACCCAGGACTGTAACGAGAGAAATGCCTTCCAATTGACGCTCCAACTCATCTGCCATGCTCATGCTTTAGCAGGATTAGTGCTTTGTGCCTCCAGCTGTAAATTCTCTTCTGATCACTTTAGAGCAGCTGGAACCTATTTAAACACCTGGCCTCCTCCTTGTTGATTTCTGTGAACTTTTCGAGATGCGAAATAGATAAAAAATGAAATAAAATCTCAACCGGGCGTATCCGAATCTGTCAACTTGACTTTATTGGGGAGAGAACCTCTCACAAAGCATCATAATCAAAGCAGCCACACTTTCGATATTAGTGGAAGTTATTGGTGGTCTCGCAGCTCAGCCAATCAGGTAAGGATATAGTGAAGCGATGGATTCGATATGCTAGAAAAGGAACCACTCCATTAGCAATCGAGTGGCATCCGCGTCAGCCTCTCGTGCCCAACCCAATTTCAATGCTTTTTGGATATTATTGACTGTCCTAGTGGACTGCCATTTTTGAAGGCTCTTCTTCCGCCACGGGATTATATTCCATTTCCACTAAACTCTCTTTTGAATATTAAATTTGGCCTCAATCGAGATCGGTTGGAGATCAATGCTATAAAGATAGGTTTCAAGGAATTGGAAAACATGTTGAGGATGTCCTGTTGATTGGGCGCCGATAGTCAGGACGGCATGCTCACCGCTCACGCGATTCCAGTAACTCCCTTAGCAGCTGTCATGCTCACCGCCGTCTGCCGACGGGCAAATATGTTCTTCTGCCACCCTCGCTTGAAAAAGGTGCGCTACCGTTGTTCAGCAACCTTCCCAATGGTTATGCTCAACGAAAGCTACAACAAGAAGCACAAGGTCCGTTACAAGCCACCCGCCTTGAGCCCCCTGCGACCGCATTGTCCGGCAAGGTCGTCGTGCTCGTCACCTCGACGCCAGTCAATTTGGAACACCTGAGCTTAGCTTCGGTGCTACCGGCAAGTCACTCAACTTGGCTACAATCTGCGTGCTCTCTCAAACTCTGTCTGTATTATTTACGTATAACTGGCCAGCGGATATCCCAATAAACGCTGTATCCACCGTCTTTGTTATCACGTTGTACCCTTTGATATGTTATCAGATATTAAATAAATAATTTTAACACTATATTACTTCAATAAGCACACGGCACTGCAATGCGATTGATTACCCAAAAATATATATCATGATCATTTAACTACCCATCGAGCGCACACAGCGCTTATATTATAGATATTCAAAATATAACATATTTTACAATAGCACTTGATATCATCATCCCGTTATTTTAACACAATAACGTAACCGACACACGGGAGAACAAGCGAAACATGCATGATCTTAAGTCATGTAAGATAATACGAAATATAATCGAAACTCCCGTTGGATCAGCGGTGCACTGCCTATTCCAACAGGACCTTGCCAATTGCCAGTATGGCCTCATAAGCTAAGGGCCCCTCCAGTTGTCTGCTATAAATCTTGCAAAGGCCTTCGCCGCCATTTTTGGTGACAATTTCACAGCTCTGATAGTCGAAATTTTCATCTGGCAAGATCGCCACAAAATAATCCATGTCTGTTGGATTCCGGTACCCTCCTCCCGAAATGGAATTGTGGATCTCCCTTAAAGCAGCGAGTGAGACATTTGTCTGATAGGGAGGAACGACGCACGATATCAGATCTCCCTCCAAATGCTCCTCGCACACGAGATGCTTGTTCTCCTTGCAGGCTTTAGCCACGGCCAGGGAGGTAAAGACGAAGGACAGAGGATACTTGAACCCGGCCGGATGCAGCCCCATTTCTGCATTGTTGACATGGACTGCCTCCATATGAGCCACACGCTCAGTTGCAGATGGTATATAGTACTTTAACGTCTCTGTTTGTGCAGCCTTGTAGGTTTCCACCACATTAACAAGCTGAGCCTTCAGTCGAGTGGGCTCCTTGATCAAACGAAAATCATCGACATGAAGCCGTTGAGAGCTACCACCGAAATAACGAGCCATTCAACTGCCACTTTAGGTTAACTTGGAAAAATGCATGGGAAGCAGAGGTATTTAAAGGTGCTTGGTCACTAGTGTCAGCAACGCAAATTATCTGACTTATGAACTTTTCTTCCGATTATTACTCCAAGGCCACATTGTTTGTAAAACGTTTTCCATTTGCTACAGAAATTATTGAACAATCATGAAGGCGACACTTTGGCGTATTGCGGCTATTTCGTTCAAATAATCAAGGATTAAAAGTCTTTCCTCTGACTTCTGGTTTCTTTATGTTGAATTTGCTATGTGACTTTTTAGAGTGGGCTAATTTTCTTGTCTTTATTATCAGTTTTCAAGGAGAACGAGTTTGCCTAGTTTAAACATGTGGGCACTTCTATCGAGATATTGATAGCTAAGTTTGACAAATTAATCATCTATTGCGGCATTGCGGGCCAGCTTCGGTCATATATTGCGGCTATGTGAACTATTTTCTTTAATACACAAATAATTAAAAACATAAATGGAAAAAGTGATAACCAAATTTCGAACAGGCAGGTTTCATTTCAAGCAAACAACCCATCCATCGGAACCAAAAAAGAACAAGTGCATCCATGGCGCAGGTTACATCAACCAGATCCATGAGTTTATTACATTTATATTTCTAGCGTGAAACAGGTACCACCTCCAGCCTCTGGGCACCGTCAGAACAGCTACTGCCATCACTCCATTCCAAATTTGCATTCGCCATGCCTCACCAACGCACCAGGTTCGAGCCTGAGCTGGTTGCTGGCATAAAGGTCGAAGGTCAGAGACTTTCCCTTTGTTGAAGTTAGTTCCATCTGCCCATCCAGCTTGACGAAGTACCCGGGGACAGAAAGTGCGGCGAAGTAGGCGCTCCGGATAACATCCTCGTATCCAAAGAATCCTGATGCCTGCCTAAGCCCCCTGCACACCTCACCGAGACTTACATCTTTCTGGTATGGTGGAAGATTGGTGATGAGCGCGCCGTGCGTGGAATTGTAGGGCAAAGACCCTCCATAAAAGCATCGCATCATCGTCGGGCAATCGACGTAGAGGTACAGTATCCCAGGGTCTTGGCGACCGCCCTCTTCGTCAACATCCATCGACTGGCCCTCACCCGGCTCCGTCAGGGGGGTCCGCTCCTTTGAGGCGCTCTGGATGTGTTTCTTTAGCTCATCGCTGGACGATACGTCGCCTACCTTAAGACTGGAAAAGAGAGCACATAGGTCAAATTCCGCCATGTTAGCAAAGTAGGAAACAATAGTGGCGTGCACCCAGAACTGGAAGCACCATTCCCTTTATAGATGCTTTTGCTTATATGAGTTGAATATCAGTTAGGTATAGCTGCAAAACCCAATATTCATAAATTATACGACTATCGATGTTCCACGTCTCACATTTGTAAAATAATTATAGACCGGCACGTGTCTGTACTTAAAATGGCCTTTAAGGGTTTTGCATCTTTGCAAAAGCACGAGTGGGAATAGGTTCTGCTGTCCAATAATGGTGTCACATCGTCAATAGCATCTTTCTTTTTCCTTTAATTATGGTCGCACGCGCCTACCTTTATTTATGCTGCGAAAAGGCACTACTTTTTCAACCTGTGCACCACGTTAGGCCTGTCTGCACCACACAGGTGTCGCTTTTCCATGGGATCTCATTCAAAGCACTTAACTAGCCACGATTCCTTCTTTTAGATAAATGCTATTTCGGCCCATTTTGATTTTTGGGCTCTAAAACGATTGATGGGCTTCAAATCTAAAACTTGTATCAGTATGGCACTTATAGCAAGATCCGAATGGACTGGTTGCCTGGCGTGGCAATATTAAGTCGTATAGGTCCAAATTGTATTTAAGATTACACTTGCTATATAATCCACATTTTATTGGCATAAGAGTAATTGCGTAATTGAAATAAATTATTTGTATGAGCAGACATATGCAATTTCAAAATATACCACATACATCAATAGAATTTATGATATTATCGGCAATAACTACACGTAGCGGCAATAATTACATCTTAATTATAAATAGCATCGAGAGTGCAACCATCAACAAGTTGCCCGTGCAGCTTTCACGAAACCCAATATTCGGCAAACTTTAAGCTCTACCCCACCCCTCCCCATTTCAGGTATCTTTTAGATACACTTTCACTAAAGCCAAACAAAAAAGACAAAAATGCTAGCCCACTACTATGACCTCGTGACCAATCAAGCAGGCATTATTTTTCGCTTGATCCAGGTTTTAAGGCCGCCATGTCCGAGCATCGATTTTGATGCGATGGTGATTATTGCCAGATTGCCTCTGGCTTTCCCGACCGGAAACTGTGGCTGATTGATGCCACTTGCCGGCGGCGTACTTTAAATGGCACTGAACTTGCCGTTATTCCACAGTTATCCCCAACCTCACATCACAATGCCTCCTCGATTACTATTCCTTCAACGCTTTCAACCACGAGATCTCACAAAAGCCTGGAACCAGCTTAACTTGTTCAATGAGATCCAATTTGCATTTTTAATCTATAGCCAAGTCTATAGCAAAACTCTCATGGATTTCCAGAAAAGGTGGGCCCAAGGCGTGCTTGATTTGGAGGAAAACCGTCCGCCGGTGGTCATACTTAAACAACTGGCCCATCTTCTAAAAAACAAAGTATGTTATCATCCCCCCATGCTTGTCGATCAACCGGATTTGGCCAGAGAAAACGACCGACATGTATTTGTCTATCTATCTCGCGAGAAGATGCAGAAAGTACTGGAGGAAAAATCCATCACGTTTGGATTAGAGGCCGTGCTGGCGACCACGATGCAACCCTATCGTAGCGACCTCGCCCTCCAGGAGATGGTCCGTGCTCACAACATTGCTTGGCCGCACCGCCGCGTGGAAGAACCTGATCTGGAAGGTTTTATCGCCATTTTTGCAAGTACCTTGTTCATTCACCTGCTGGAGTTAAAAGTGACAAATGTGTACGGCAGGGAGGTAGCCTGCACCTTCTTCGTGCGGCAAGGCACTGGAAACCGCTCCTATGACGTCATTGCTTGCGGCATCACACAGTTCACCAAAAATGCTGGCGTGATGCCACGACCGGCGGTACCGTCACCGGAGCCAGACCTCACCCTGCGGCTCTCGGGACCCAACCAGAAACGTGAAGAGGGTGATATGAAGCCTGCTATAGTAAATCTGAAGAAAGAAACCTCGGCGACTTGAGGTCCCCTGCAGGCCACCTTTAACTATAAGTTTGGTAGGATTTCTATGTTTTCCGGCGTAGCCCCTATGCTCCTGTTAGGAGTTGTGTAGCGTACGCCACGATGTATTTTACTTGTGTTGAAATAAATTATTACAGCATTATTTCTGCCGCCAATTTTCAGAAAATAGGCAAATCATTTCGATATTTATAGAGATCTCACACAATACTGATAATGCTTTTACATTGATATTGTTACAAAGGCGCCTTAACAGACAATAATATTCCAAACATTACAAATCGCCATAGAGAGACGTTAAAGTACTATATAGAAAATTAAAAACAATCGCACGGTGGCTCGCAACTTATTGTACCAACGAGAAAATAGCCGACATCATCTCCGGCGGCGAGATGAATCGAAATTATAGAGCCACGTGCGTATTAATCCCGTAGGTTTGTTTAGAACTGCGTATTAACCCCGTAGGTCTGAATATTCCGGTCCAGCGACAAAGCGTCCCCTCGTGGCAATTCCGTGATCATTGACCATCACGGGAGGCCCAGGAGAAGTTATAGCCAGAGGAGTGACGCTCAGATCATCAAGCTCTGCAATTTGGTCAGGGAGGAAATCGCCCGGCGACACACGTTTGGCCTTCTTCTTCTTGACCTTAGCCCGCCGAAATAGGTCGGAGACAACGAGCGAGGCCTCTCCAAAGGTCTGGGCCATTCCGACAACGTTTATTCCGGCTAGTTCCATCCTGAGAATAAAAGAAGTGCTGTTAGCAAAATAGATTTCTTGCAAAACGAAACAAACATTTAGAACTTACAGCATTGAAGCATTACAGCATGATCTAAATAATTCATTCTTCTGGTGAAGCGATTTATATAGGAAGTTAACAAATGGCTGGCCGAAGACTAAGAAAAAAATAGTAGAAGGCCCACCGCCGAAAGTAATGGTCGTTGTAGACCCTATGCAATGATGAAGCATTCTTTTTTTGTTTGGCTGTTAACCTTTCTCCGTTGATTGCGGATTTTCTTTCAGCCTGCTCAATTGGCAACATTAAAGTCTTGTGAAAAGGAAATTCAAACCGAAGGTGATAGTGACCCCTTAGCTCGTCCAAAATATATGCAGTCCTAATTAGCGGCTAGTGGACCCCAAACGGCACAGTGGCGAATGCAAGTGGGGCGGCTGCCAATGACGAATGCAGTGACCTCATTGGGGTTAGTGGGAATATCTCGAATTGCGTGGCCGGCTAGTGTGTCAAGGGGCCCGCTATTAGCTGTCAAGATGCGAAAGCACGTGGAGACAAGCAATCACGAAGGCATTTCTCTGGAGATGTGAAGACTTTAATGTCATCGATCAAGGCGCTAATGGTCACAGATGGAAATTTTTGGAATCTGATTAATGTCATTTTAAGCCCACTCAAAGAATATTTTTTAAGCAGGATTCAATCAAAAATAAAGGAAAAACATTATTATTCATGGAAAGCTAAGTTGAGCGCCGCTACTGCAGCTTACAGGCTTACGGGATTAATACGCACTAATACATTAATATACTTAAGCAGGAAAATATATTTTATTCCAATCCAGGGGATGGAGTGAAGATAGTGTCCCGCCGGTGCTGCGAATGACGGTGCAGGCCGTTATGATGCCCGTCTTAACCTGCTCTTCGAACAAAGCTCCGTTTACGCAGTCCTTACTGTCAATCTGGCAAACTGCCCCATGCTCCATTAACGGAGAATCATACATATGCGGATCTTGGCTGTACTGACATTTTTTAAGAGAATTTTCCCTCCATAAAGAGGCCCTGAAACCATCCTTCAAGTGGCCGTCGAAGACATATTCTTCGTAATCTTCGTTGACTGGAACCAAATGACAAGCCAATTCAGGAAAGACAGCAGCAAGTTCTCTGACTAAATCCAAGCACCTTCTCTTCTTCTCATCGGACTGGAACGGGCGGGATAGATAGTCGTTCATTTCATAATGAAAAATAACAAGCCCCTCTCCCGATGGCGATTCGATGTCAATACAACAGAGCTCACGGACGAGCCCATCCGTCCAGATCAAAGCTGGGATATCGTCATCAAGCCAGAATTTTTGCTTTGTGATCATGAAAAGTGCTGCGTTAACAGTAGCAGACGAGTTTCCAGCGGGGGCTTCGATATCATAGCCGACACAGGTCACATGGCTAACCGGAGTGATATTAGTTGCATCGGGCCCACCTCGCCCGCCAATGATGACCTGGTCAAAAACGCGCGAACGGCCATCTTTCATGCATACCTTCACTTTCCCGCCCTCCTTGGCTAGTCCACGCAGGGGGTCAAAATGGAATCCTACTTTTCTCTTGAATATCTCAATGCGCATCAGAGCCTGCAAAAGATGAACCCCTCCAACAGAGATATACTGGTCCTCCTCGTACCCATTGATTATCCAGTCCAGGACTGTCGAAAACAGTAGGGTGTAACAGGAAGAAACTCGGCCGCCGCCCAATCTCATCATCCCGAAAGCAGCAAAATCAGTTGTTTGCCATGCCGCCCCACCAGGACTCTCGACACCGCAGCTGAAGATCTCGACCAGAGCGGCATGGAAAGTGAAATTATCAAACTCCCTGAGCCAAGCCCGCCTTGCTTCCGAGGCTTCTTCATAACGCCGACCTCTCAGCATGGAAAAGATATCCATCGGAGCGATCAGCCTCCTGCCGTTCCGTTCACACCCGTGGTATAGTAGTTTCTCCCACCCTGCAGATATCCGCTGGAATTCACCTGGTGGAGCTTGTCCAGCCGGCCATTCGTAACGTTTTTTCCGGAAGTAGAGTGCTGTGTGATCGTTGCCGGCACAAGGAAAACGAAGGCTGGACGGAATTCTAAACTTATCCAGATAGTATGACAGACAAACTTGGTTGCCGGAGATGGGCATGACACCGAATGACGTCAAGACCTGGCGAGCGTCGCCGTTTGACATCGGCGATACACCCAAACTCCGAACCTCATCTACTGGGGTAAAAAGGGCTATTTCCCTGACGCCAGCGTCAAGTAGTTCTGCAGCAGCAACAAGGCCAGAGAGCCCACCACCTACGATGGCGACACTAGGTAGTGGTGTGCCTTCCGGATAATGCCCCACACCATCATTGGCATCGCGCTCATGGAGGAAAACCTGATAGTCGTACCGCAGATCGAAGCAAGAAAGATCCTCATTGTAGTTCGCTGGCTGATGCAATGCGTTGTGAAAGAGCACAGACCCTATTGCAACTATGTCGTAACGGCTGAAGCACTCAGCGGGACGACGAAAGAAGCGGCAGGTTGTTTTTAATCCATTTCGCCCATGCACATCACATGTACCCTCCTCAACAAATAGGCTGCTGAGTTGGATGGCAATAAAGCACTGCACGTCTGCAATGCTCGTGTGACTGCCTGGACAAAAACTATTGTGGGCTCGAGACATTTCCTGCAGTGAGAGGTCACTCACGTAGGGCGGGATCATGCAAGCAAGGACGGCGTCGCCAGGTTGAGCAATGCACTGGTTCTCAACAAAGTGGCGCAACCTGCGGTACGACGTATAAATGAAGACCTTCGTGCGACAAGATCTCAGCACTTCCAGTGTGCCTGTTCGGGGACCATGAAGGCAAGGTTCAATCTGGAACACCAGAGCCATGTCTTCTATGGCTTCTGCAAATCCGTGGTCGAACACCCAATCCGTCCACCTTTGCTGATATTGTAGGAGTTCATCGCAAAACTGGTCATAGCAGACAAAGGCCCGAGAAATTGCTCGTTTCAGTTTGGCCGCACTAGGTAGACCGGTGATAGCAAACGGGGGGAAACGGGGGCGGTTATAGGGAAGATCCATCATGTAGATATGGAGTATTGAGAGAATATAGAATTTCCTTTTGTTTATAGAAGGCATGCTTTGTTAATGTAAATCTGGATGTAATATATATAAATTGAAACTATTTGCCGGAATTATCTTTTTATTCTGATGTACACGTAAATGGCGACATGTCATTGAAATTCAATAAAGCTGTCTCCCTAGACAACATCAACAATTAAAGAGATGAACGAAAATTCAAAAAAGTCGGAAAATTACGGCCCAAATTTATGCAATTTCGAACATGCAATAAGATTGACAAAAGGAATTCAACATACAATGGCAACACAAATATCAAACACATTGGAAACTTCCGTTACTGCTTCTGTTTTGTATCGTGCTCATAATGTCCTATCAATTAAGCCAAATACATCTTTAACGCTCGCAATTTCATTATCATCGCTTCCATCGTCTTCCAGGAATTCGGCATAACTTTCGAGCATTTTAGCAGCAGCATCGAGGATCAGAACACCAATTTCATTGAACTCCTTACAGGGATGTGGTTCCCGGAAAGTTATATATTGGCTGCAGAAGCTCGCTCTGCTGATATCGCGGGGCTCAACCATTGTCGGGGCGTCGAAAAGACCGAGAACGTATTTTCTGACAACCTGGGGGTCGACGAGTTCAAACTGACTTTCATTTTCGAGGGAGAAGGCGGTGAGTGGAAGTCCGTCTTCTTTGGCGGCGTAGCAACGGCTGGCATGGTCGCAGAAGAGACAAAAAACATCACTCAGCGGGACGGAACAAAGATCAGTCCGTTTGAAAAAGGTGGCGAGTGCAGCAGCGGAAAGATTAAGACAAGATGAAGGGCCTGTGTGAAGACCGAAACTCGTGCCCCAACCAGCCCTATATACCTGCTCCCCAAGGCGGTGAAGCACCTCCAACGCGCGGTGTGACTCGACATCCACTTCCAGACACAGAACCTTGTCACACTGATAAACTACCGTCCCAGGTTTATTGGCGGCAATTCCGAAGACCGTACTGCCAAGCAATTCTCTATCCCGCTCGACCAAGCCGAGATGGGTGAAATCGGCGGCGGCAAGTTTACTGTTGTCGGGGACCGGAGCGAAAAGAAGTTCAAATTTGGACCTGGGCGGACGTGGACTTGGTCTGCGAATACCGTGCTGCTTCCAATGACTTTTCAATTTCTCTGCAGTCACTGTGCCATCGCCTTTCATAAAATTGTAACTCTCTATCATTCTGGCTTCGACGAGAGCTCCAGAACTCGCAAACTGGAGGGTGAAATGGACAGAAACCGGAGAGTTGCTGGAACTCATCCTCGGCTGAATGAAGATGTATACGATGGCACCTTCTCCAATATCCTGAGCAACTTCTTTCTCGATCTTTTCACGGACAGCATGGCTGATCCCGTCGGAAGTGGCTAACATAGCACTTGCTATGTCGGGGTGGCAGATTGCGCACTGGTACCCTATTCCGAGGTCTCGCACTGGAGTTTCACCGGCGGCGACGGCAATTCGGTGATTTAGAGCAGGCATCCGCCGAATGACGTCGCCGAGGCCTGTCACTTTTTCGGCATCCATTGCAGCAACGACATTACATATGCCGCTAAGACCTCTGGCGACAGCGGCCGTAATCACATCTACAGGATCATGCAAAATCTGCAGCGCAGCGAGTTCTCTCTTCCAGTTACCCTCCGGGAAGGCGACCGCGGCAGCGCACATCGCGTCGCTGGCTGGCATGGTAGCAAGGCAAAAAAGGCAAGACCTTGGAAAGGGAGAGGTGGATGATTGGCGGTGTTTATAGGAAGTCAACGGGTCTGCAGGTCTACATCGACATAATCCGGCCTTGCACGCAAACATTGTCAGCCTGGCCCCACATTGATAATGGCTGGCCAACTAATCCCTGCTAAGAGTTATTTCTCTCACCAAAAAGTCAACTAATGCTTGCCGCGCTGCGTTACATTTAAGGCTTCATTCAGATCGTATTTACACCAGCTTTGAATATGTCTCTTGTTGAGGTCATTCCGGATATCGCGGAACGGGTAGCACGCGGTCTTACGGATCCCTCTCTCCGGGTTCTGCTCGCCTTCGATGGTGATGGCACCGCCTTTAAGCAAGATCGAAACCGTCAGTGCTGGGAAATTAATCCTGCCATCGATATCATCGACAATTTGACCAAGATCGCCCGGAAGGGACATTACCTACTGCTGACGTCCGCTCGCCACTGCGGCGAAATCGCTGCTTCGCCCTTCAAAGACATTCCAGGTATTGATTTTCAAGGGAATGACGGAACGGTCACAATCTTCAAAGGTCAACGTTTTGAATCCGTTCCCCTGCCCAACTGGAGCCGCATTCATGCGGTTATGGAGAGCGAATTTGGCGGCAACCCAGAAATCCGCAACATTCCGATGGAGCATTTCTATGGCTGTCAGATGTGGGACTCTCATCCACGTTACCAATCGGCCGGAGATCTGCTTTCATCGCTTCTTCCGCGTGTAGATCATTCCTGGGGACGCACTTTCCGGGCGACCGCAGTACCCGAGGGTCATTGCGTTATGCCCGAGGAAACGCCAGGCAAGCGCAAAGGCTATTTTGCTTATGTCAATCTACTCCCTCGTGAGATCGGCCTACATATAGCGTGCGGCAACGGCGAAAACGATAAAGATATGCTGACCGCTGTTGGCAACAAGGAGAATGGTATCGCGTTCTGGGTCGGTACCCGTGAGACGAAGCCCACTGGAACCAACGTCTTCGCCATACCGAATGAGGATGCTCTCTCTGCAATTCTTGGCGATCTCGGCGTGTTGTTGCCCGATCTGAGCAAGTGATCGCTCCGATCTGCCGCTGTTCTATTACATCCATAGTCACCGTAGGAAGGGAAAGAAGTCATAATTGCTTCAGTTGTTACTTAGTTTTTTCTATTTTAGTGTCTATGATCCGCCACTCCGGCGACTATTTCAATACACAACGCCAGAAATAATATAATATCTCCATGAGCCACTGCATTATTGAATAAATAACTATGGAATCTTTTTCACCGAAAATTATTTATATTTTATATACTTTATTTAATTAATCAATAATTCAGAATAGAATATTTTTAATATAAATTCTTTCAACATCATTAAGTACTTAAGACTCCCGCCGGATAAGGATTAATTATTACAAGAATCCTTTTTAGAAAAGCTCATATTTATCTGGCAGCCTTCCGAAACCGATGGAAAACGATATCCTTTGCCAGCGCAAACCGTTCCCCGTGAAAGGCACATGTTGGCCCGAGTGGAAGCTCGAATGGGATCTCCCAAATGGTGTCACGGCGGATGAGGTCTCGCCCGGCACTCGGTACCGAACCTCCTTGAACGTCTTGAAGAGACTCTGCCTCTTCAAGTCATCGAACACAGAGGCATGTACAATCTCGGAAAGCGAGTACAGGAATGCACTGAAACGTCGTTGCTCGCTGCTCTCGGAGAGATAGGCAGGCGCAATCTTTCCGAGCTCGATGCCGCACTCAGCTCTGACGATGTGCCCATCGCCTCTCACGACTTCAACTTGTGGCGAGTCTCCGCTTTGCCCGACCAACTCGTACGGCATAGTCGACAGATGTATTTGTTCTTTTTATAAAATGTTAGTAGTGAATATTATTGGCGCCCTTTCTAATTGCTCCAATCTGCTTGTATTTCCTATTTATATAATTTGGAAAATAAGTGCAGGCTCACGTATTGTTGCACGACGACGATTGGCGATAAAATTTTCACCTTTATTATTTAAAGGCGCGGATATTATTATTATTTTAATATCTTAAATAAAAATTGTAATTAGATAGGCTGTATTAATCACTTTTAAACATACCCGGACACCATCTGGTAATATAGCAAAAACGTGCTCAAAAATCGCTTCAAAGCTCTTGTACTTAGCTCGTTTACACCACAATATATCCTGCCACCCCACATAAGGCGACATCGTGCTTTGCCTTGGGTCGCTTATGAGGTGCGCCATGATCAAGAGCGATGATAGCCGCAACCTATTCGCGACCTTTTCATGAGGGAGCACGTTTCGGTAATATCTTGAAGCAAGGCCCGTTGTAAGGCGGTTTTGTTCGTTTGGAGACCTCGGGCGGTTGGCAGGAAAGTTCTGATGACAGTGTGCGCCACTTCGCTTATTGAACTCGGCTGTATAAAATCAGGCATTGGGCCAAGACACTGCGCTGGAGACGGATATCATCGTCGTTTGCGCAACCGCTGACGGCTTGCACGTCGGTCAACTTCTTCCGGTCACGACGCTCCACCGCCCTTAAGAGGCGGTCCATAAAGTTGAGCGCAACAAATCGCCGATTGGCGACGCTATAAATGCTGGAGGCCCCTAAGGGATGTCGAGGCGCCTGCATCCGGAGGAAAACCTCTCGGCACGACGACGGCGGGCGGACTCTGTCCACGTAGCGTGCCAATGCTTCCGCAACGGAGGGCACCAGCGGATAGATCTGGGCTTGTCGGCGCTTTAAGCGGAAAAGCCGAAGCGTTCGCCCCGCCCAGTCGATTTGGTCGAGCCGCAGCGCGGCTACTTCGCCGCGCCGCATACCATATACCGCCAGCAACATTAGGATCGCGCGGTCTCGGATATCGCGGGGCCGGTCGGTATCGACATCAGCCAACATCTTTTGGACGTCCGACCAGTCTGGGGCATATGGCAGAGATTCTTGTCGATAGAGCCGAGGCCGCGATATTGACGACACCAGGCGGTCTGAGCACCAAGCCTCTTTTGCCGCATATCGAAGAAATCCGCGCAAGGCTGAGACGATGTATGCAATCGAGACACGACCCCAGCGTCCGGCCCCTTGGGTCGCTATATAGTTGTCGATGTCTTCTGCCTTCAAATCCTTGAGCCGGTGGCTCGACTGTTCGCACCACAGCAAGAATCTGCCGGCTATGCGCCCCCATTGTTCCACCGTCGACGGTGTCAATCCGCGTTCGTCGCGCATCCAGCCAACATACCGGTCGAGTTGCGCCTGGTACGACAATATGACAGTGGGCTCACGCCACCAGCCAAGGAACTTCAGCCAGGGGCGCCCGATATCGACGACCCGACGTGCAGCGGTAGCCGCACCGTGAACATTCTGCCGAGCCTGCGCGATCGGCAACAACTCCGCCATGCCGACGCCGGCCGCAGCCTCTGGACCGAGATGTCGCGCGATCCACAGGAGTTCGTTGCGTTTGACCCTGAGAACTTCGGGTCTCGCTCCGAGTGTGGCGCAGTGATGCAAATAGCGGTTCCGCTCGTCAGCAAATGGCACTTCGGTAAATAGGGCATCAGCGGCTTGGTCGGAAAAGGAAGGGTGATCCATGTCGAACCTCCAAACGAGAAAAGGTCCGGCTGCCAAACTTGCGATTTATGTTGCGTCAAATCGGGCCCAAATACTCAGTTGACAAAGGGTATAGGTCAGCAGGGCCACATATGGACGGCCGCAACATAGCCCCCGATATGTTCGGCAGAACATATTGGCGGCTACAATCCGCTGTTCAAGGTAGACCGCGATCCGGGGCCGCTGACGCAGGCGCTCTGCTGGTCGCACGCGAGGCGCAAGTTCTTCGTGCTGGCCGACATCGCCACGAATGCCAAACGCGGCAGCCGCGCCGCACCGATCTCGCCTATGGCGTTGGAGGCCGTCAAACGGATCGATGCCCTGTTCGACATCGAGCGGCAGATCAACGGGCTTGCCGCAGCGGAACGCCTGGAGCGCCGTCGCAAGGACAGCCTGCCGCTTGTCGGCGAACTGCACTGCTGGCTTCAAACCGAACGGGCAAAACTGTCGCGCAGTTCTCCAGTCGCCGAGCCGATCGACTACATGCTGAAGCGCTGGAACGGCTTCACGTCTTTCCTCGACGAGGGCAGGATTTGTCTCACGAACAACGCGGCCGAACGAGCGCTGAGAGGCTTTGCTCTCGGGAGGAAGTCATGGCTCTTCGCCGGATCGGATCGAGGTGCCGATCGCGCCGCCTTCATGGCGACACTGATCATGACAGCATTATGCCGCGCGCGGCATAAGGCGGTTTATGCCGACCGGCGAACTATGCCGAGCACCTCTTCCAACTTACCAGTTGAAACGCGCTTCTCTTGCCGTTTTGGTCGAAGACCCGTCGTTGGCACTCGGCATAGTTCTCATGCTCAGAGGGCGTTCAGGAATTCCAGAAGCCGGTCGTTTGGTCGAAATCGCTCGGCCTTGGCGCGTTCGTACGGCTTCAGCTTTGCGAGTGTCGATTCCTTCAGTTCAAGATGTGCATGAAGATAGGTCAGCGTCGTTTCCATCGCCTCATGGCCCAGCCACAGGGCAATGACCGAGCAGTCGACGCCCGCCTGTAGTAGCTCCATGGCAGCGCTGTGCCGCAAGACGTGGGGCGACACCCGCTTCGAGCGGAGGGAGACGCAGTGCTCGCGCGCTTTGGCGACATATTTGTTCAGCAGTGCCTGCACGCCGTCGGCGCTGAGCCTGCCACCGTGCATATTCGGAAAGAGAGCCGTTGCGCCTCGCTTCCCTGGTTCCTTGAGCCAACGCCGGAGGGCTTCCTGTGCAACCTTTGTGAGCGGCGTACTTCGCTCTTTGCGGCCCTTACCGACGCATTGCACATGCGCACCGCGGCCGAGCATTACCGAGTCTCGGTCGAGGTCGATGACTTCCGAAACCCGCAGCCCCGTTTGCGCGGCCAGCAATAGCAGAGTGTAATCGCGGCGTCCCAGCCACGTGCTTCGATCCGTGCAGTCCAGGATCGATTCAATCTCGGGCCTGGTTAGGAACTGAAGCTGCCGCTTGTCGCATCGCTTGCTGGGGATCGCGAGCACGCGCTGGATGTGGGCGCTATGTGCCGGCTCCTCGAACGCCGCATATCGGAAGAAAGATCGAATGGCTGTGAGGCGGAGATTCCGGGTCCTCACCGAGGCGGCTCTCTGCGTCTCGAGGACTTCCAGGAATGCGCCGATGAACGGAGCGTCCAAATCCCGCAGTGTCAATTGAGATGGGGACCTCCCAAGGCGCGCCTGCGCGAACGCAAACAGGAGCCTGAACGTGTCTCGATAGGAGGCAATGGTGTTGGAACTTACACCTCGATGCTTCATGAGCCGATCTGTGAACCACCGCTCGATCAGCACGGCTAAGTCGTTCGTTCGTCTCATGACCGAACCTCCCACCGCTTATCCAATCGCCGAACGGCATGATTCATCAGCTCCGGCGCGGCGGACAGATACCAGTAGGTGTCGCGAACATTGGCATGGCCGAGGAAGGTCGAGAGTACCGGCAGCTCGCGTTCCACATCTTCGCCAGCGCGATGCCAGTTGATCAGGGTTTGGACGGCGAAACGGTGACGAAGATCGTGAACCCGCGGGCCACCGCGATCCCCCTCCTGCCGTAAACCAATTTGCCGGGATAGTCGCCAGAACACCCGGTGCACGTATTGATGCAGCAATCTGCCGCCCTGTTCGGCGACGAAGAAATAGGGACTGCGCGGCGTGCCAAGGTGTGCATCGCGTCGGGCAGCATAGTTTGTAAGGACAGCGATTGTCGTGGCATGCAGCGGCACCAGCCGTGACTTGCCGAACTTTGTCTCTCGGATAGTGAGGACGCCCTGCTCGAGATCGACGTCGGCCCGGAGCAGGCCGAGCGCTTCAGAATGGCGCAGTCCGGCGACCGCTATCAGTCCGAACAGGCAGTGATACGTCCAGCGTCGAAGGGCGTTGGCTGGCGGCAGCGACAGTGCTGCCGCCAGCAGCGCCTGAATCTCAATGTCGCTATAGATGTAGGGCTTTGTCCGCCGTGCCGGCGGCACTGCGTCGCTCGGTGGCACTTCCGTCAGAAGATCGAAATGACTGAGGTGCTGGGCAAAGCAGCGCACATCAGCCAGGCGGATGGACCAACTCGGCTGTCGGCCCATCGACGTCACCCACTGCATTGCCAGGTCCGACGTGATGGTCTCGGCGCCGCGGGCTTCCATGAAGGTGACGAATGCCGACAACCGTCGTGCCGGCCCATCATATTTGTATCCCAGCCCTTGGCGCATGCCGACATAGCGGTTGAGGGCAGTGCGAAGCCGGCTCATTGGACACCTCCCGGCCAGGGCAGGCTCAGTCCACGCAGCTTGTCAACATCGAGCTTGGCATAGATCCTTGTGCTGTCGATGCTTCGATGACGGAGCAGTTGGCCGATCTCGGCAAAGCTGGCACCCGACCGTAAAAGGTCGGTCGCGAGGCTGTGGCGGAAAAGATGGGCGCCGTGATGGGCATAGCCATCAATGCCTGCCCGCTCGAGTGCCTGCTTCGCGATCATCGTGATGGCGCAGCCGGAGGCAAAGCCCACGTGCGGCGCAAGTGTTCGCAAGAAAACTCGCCGACACGCCGAAGCGGGACGCCCATGCCGGATATAAGCCACGATAGCTGTTCCGACGTCGTGACGCAGCGGCATAGTCGCTTGCCGCCGTCCCTTTCCGTGTACGAGAATCGTGCCCGACTGCCAGTCGATATCATCGAGATTGAGGGTAGCAACTTCGCTAGCGCGCAAACCGAGCTTGGCCAAGATCATCAGAACCGCATAGTCCCGATGTCCCATTGCCGTCGTCCGGTCACAGGCATCGAGAACCTTCTGGACCTTCTCTGGCGGCAGGAAGGTTGGAAGGCCGGCAAGTCGCCAGCGGCGGATGGATGGCACGCAATCGGCCAACGCCGTCGAAATGAAGCCCTTCAAATGCAAGTAGCGCAGTAAGGCACGCACGACTCCGCACATTGCCTTGCCGCTGTCGGCGGAGCCATCGAGCGCATGTCGTTCGACATACCCGATGACAATCTCCGGGGTGAGCGCTGCAAACCCATTCGCGCCGGCAGGACAGACCTCCCGCAGAAATCGAAGTGACAGAAGCTTGTAGCTCCCCACCGTCGAGGCGGCGAGCCCTCTCTCATTCGAGAGATATGCCCCGAATACATCGACGATCTGCTCGTGCTCAGTGCGCTCAACCGGAAGCGCACCTGGTATTAAGCCCTCTTCCCGTAACGCTGAAAGCACGCGTCGGAGTGCCGATCGGTCGCCCGTATCGGGACTCCAGTGTTTGAAGCGATGCTCAAGAAAACGATCGACATAAGCTTCGCTCAAATCCTGCGGGGCATATCCATTGCCAACATGCCAGTCCATCAGGTCTCGAAACAGGCTCAGCGAGCGCCACGTGCATTGCCGACCCAAGCCTTCTTTCGACATGCTGGCGGCGTAAACACGCGCAAACTCCCGATACGGACCGTGGAGCAGCTTCCGATATAGGGCGCTGCGATTCAAATAGTCAGTTGTGTTCATGTGTCCTCTCCTTCGCGTCAATTGCGACGGAGAGACCCTAAGCTATGCCGACTGGGCGACCGCTATGCTGCCGGAAACGTTGGAAAAAACTTGATTAATAGGCATAGTTCGCCGGTCGGCATAAAGTGCCAAGCTCAACGACGTCGATCCGCAGGCTTGGCTTGCTGACCTCCTGGCCCGCATCGCCGACACGCCAATCAGTAAGCTCGAGCAATTGCTTCCGTGGAATTGGCAGCCGCACGGATTGAAAGCTAAAGCAGCCTAACCTGCGGCCTTCACCGGATGCTTACCCTACAGTAAACTGACTCGTAGCATTGCACCAGGTTGGGTCCGCCGGGTGGCGTTCAACGCGGCACATACCCCTCCAAATCCGGCAACAGGACGACGCTTTCCTGCTCCTTCGGGTCGGTGCGGGCGATGACCGCTGTCGCCGGCCGGTCGCTGAGATTGGCGGGAAGATGCGGAACGCCAGCCGGAATATAGAACATCTCATCTTCGCGAACGATGACGTGTTCTTCCAGCTGGTCGCCGAACCAGCAATGCGTCTCTCCGGAAATCGCATAGATCGCTGTCTCATGCGAGGCGTGCAAATGCGCCTTGGCGCGGGCGCCCGGCGGTATGGTTAAAAGATGCATGCAGATCCCCGTCGAGCCCACTGTCTCGGCCGCAATCCCTTCGAAATAATTGAGACCCTGTTTTCCGGCATAGGTGCTGCCGGGCCGCACGACACGGCAGGTGGGCTTCGATGAGACACTCGTGGCAGTTATTTTCGGGGATGGCACGGATTTCTCAGTGATCATTTTGACGCGAAACGTTGGTAGTTTGGGAATATGGCAGCAGGGATGAGCTCATTTGCCGGGGGGCGACTTGACAACTCGGTGTGTGCCCCCCTAGTTTAGCTATCATCGCGACAAAGTACCTGAGCCGGTGCGATCCCGATTCATCGAGCGGTCGCAAATTTCGGCTCTCGGCGAACTAAGCTTTTCCCTATCATTCGACGATCGCGATTCGTGCAATTCATTCAACCTGGATCCACCGCCATCATGAACGTGGCGATCGTCGCCGACGAACCCGGATCCGGCTTGATGGACGACGGTCATATCCGATTCGAGCGGCCCATCAAGTTCGTTTCCAAGATGACTGTTGGTATTTTCCCGCTGCGACCGCGAGGGGTTAGCTGAAGGGTGCTGCCAGGCCTGTTTATGGAGGGCACGTTCCGCGGCACGTAATACTTGAGCCTCGAGTTCGCGTCCACTTAATGTCTTCAATTCTTTACCGACCGTAACTCCGAGGATTTTTTTGGAGACCTCTTTGATTTCGGCGTTCAGGTATGTCGCTTCCGCTTTGTATATCTTCCCAAACGTGTGCTTGCTGCTCTTTAGCTCCCCTGTAGCGTCATCGTAGACGGCTGAACGCTTGTTGAGGAGGCTTCGATGTGCGGAGACATCCCGACCTAACTCGTGGCCGTCCTTATCCAGCCGGGATCTATATGATTCACTGAAAGCTCCGCCAAGCTTGCGGATACTTGTTCTAGATGTTTGTCGATCCGGTGCCTTTTGTGAAGACATCGAATAGCCCATCCGTTTGCTTGCAATGAGCTCCAGATTACCCTTGTCATCGCGTTCGAAAGTCTTTTGTTGGGAGCCCTCCCGACGCGTTAAAACGCGATAAAGCCTCTTCTCCAGGCCACTCTCATAAGGACGTCCGATTTCCTCGGAAATGGGATGCAACGCCCGTCCAGTAAGTCTGCGCCGATCGATGTATCGGGTGCGCATCAGTTCACCGTTTTCGTCCCGCTCCCATTTTTCTTCGAAGGCACCGGCTTTGCTTTTGATATGTTTCTCGCTCAACACGCCGTTCTGGTCGTAGTCATAGCGACGGACACTATTCCAGTCAGACCTCTCGTAGTGAATAAGCCGAAGGGAGCCAGTTGTTTGATCTCGAATGAAAACCTTCTTCTTCTTTTTTATGAGACCCCGACTATGGGTCAATTCTCCATTGCTATCGACCCGCAGTTGCTCGCTGCGAAACGGCTTGTGGGCGATCACACCACGGAAATCTGCATCGAGCTTATTGAGGAGTTGCAGTTTCGAGGCATATTTTTTCAACGCCGGCGGCGCTTCAAGTCGCGCGCGCCTTTCCTGCGCCTCGCGTTCCACAAGGTACGCCTGCCCTAACTGATCAACCAGGCGTTCATCAGAATTGCGCGTGGTCGCTGTAGAAGATTTCTGCGGGGCTTTTTTATTTATACTGACCATTAGGTGGGCCTTCCCTGTGCACGCTTTATCGATGCTCGTTTAAAAATTCGCTCGTCAACCAAGTGCTTTCGTCGGAGAAATAATCGAATATTCAGACCAAGTTCTACCGGCTGAGATCAGAATTTGACCTCCCTCGCGGTGCCCGGGTTAAGTTCGCGCGAGCATCGCGGTAAGCCTTCTCAATCGATCCAGCGATTCCTTCCGCTTTTACCATCTGGTCGTGAGCACTGAGAGTTTCGGGAAGGAGCTCAGTGCGGATTTTTTGTTCGATCTGAAGAATGTCCGTGGCCAGTTGTTTATTGCTCCGCTCGTGCGGACCTTCGGATGTCGACGCAAGCCCCAAATGCTCCTGCGCATGGATGCGTTCGTCGGCGTAGAGTCTCGCAAGCTGGGGTCTCTTCGCCATTGCATCGAAGATTTGTGACTTGTGTTCGAGTTCCAACTGGTTGTGCGCCGCTGCAATCGCGTAGGCTGCATAATGGCGACTGTCGTAGTTGATAGGCCCGTCTACCTTGAAGTATTCAATTGCTCTGTCGATAAGGCGTCTCTTGTCGGCCCTCTCGAGGTCACTCAAATGGGACGTCATCGACATAATCGCCTCCGCCTGCTCACCGCCTTCCGACATATTGAGAATGTGATTGACGATCGCTGTTTTCCTGGCGGGCGATTGGAACTTCAAAGTTGGACCAATTGTCCTGATGCGCTGGCTCGCCAGCGCAAACTCGCCAGCAGGGTCCGGTTCCGGATAGTTCGGATACTCGGCAAAGCCGTTCCGGGGTACAGCCAGGTCATACAATGCCTTGCTTGAGGCACCCAGTCGATTTACGCTTCGGTGGAACGTTCCGACATCGCTCTGATCGACCGATGCCCGAACCGACGGGCTCGCAAGTTTAAAGCTTGTGAGGTTGGCTGCCGTTTCGACTGGATCGTCGGTCGGCAGATGTTTGGCAACTTCCACCAAAATGTCATTCGGTAAGGTGGCTGCACTTTCGGTCTTATCACCACCGAGGACCGAAAGCTCGCGTTCCTGCATTTTCTGGCCGTCTTCGAGCATAACTCACACTCCAACGCGGATCAAGGATATGCGAAGTCTAACACCTGCGCTTAAGGCGTTGAATGGACATCGTGTTTCAACTGAAATTCAGGCCCTGGCGATCGATTGCACTACGGCGCGTTTTTTGCGGGGGATTTCAAAGAGTAGCAGTACAGCCTGCGGTTCAAATGCTGAACCATCATTTTTAAGCATCGATACAAAGTCCGCTAACGATGGTCATCTCCAGCTTTGTCACCGTTGTAATGCTTTGTCCCGACCGCGATCGCGCGGATCATAAACCCGTCGTTCATCAAACTCGTGAGTTGCTTTTTCAACTTCTGCGCTCGACGATTGGGCTTTCAAGGGTGAAGTGCCTATTGAGGCGGCAGTCCGGTTCAACGCGGAAACAAGCGCAGCTTTTTTCTTCCGCAACCCAAGTGTCTTGGCCTCCAGGTCCTTCTTGACGTCATAAAGGGCTAAAAACTCTCGATAGACTTGCTGCTCACGCTCGCGTGTTGGCCATCTTCCTGTCAATGCTGTTTCGCGAGCGAGTACAGCTTCTGTCTGGCCACGTGGCCCAAGGTGCAACAATTCCGGAGCTTGCTCTTTACTGGGCGGAGAAAGTACCGGATCGCGGCTTACCGTATAGTTGTAGCTAGTAGTCGCGACCTGAAGCGGCATGATAACCCCATCTGGCGTTTCGCTCTGCAGCCCGTCGTTAGCGAGCTGGTGTGCGTAGCCTAGCTGGTTTAATTGATACCCGTTTGACGCCGTTGCACCTTCCGTGGACGCAACAGGGTCCGATAGAGTTGCCCTTTGATCCGAGCGGTAACTTGCGTCATCTGGCCAGCCGCGCCCCACCAGTCGGGTCCGCCCCCTTCCCGTACCAACATGTTGTCGATGAAGTTCCTTGCATTCGAGATAGGCGGGCATAGGCCTTTCCAGCCGCCGGCCCTCTTTGGTCGAGCGCAGGGTATCGTGGACAACCTTGAACCCGAAAATATGCTCCGACTCGTATTTCCCGGTCTCGGTCGCAAGCCGAGCTCGTTCGTTTTTTCGACTTCCATAAGTGCCGATATTGTCGCTTCTCGAGCAAGCGGCTTTTTCTGGCTGAGTGGACTGAACCGTCAAACAACCCTCGTGAGACGACAGTCTTTCCGCACTTGAAATTACGTCATAGGCCGTTGCTTTAGCGCCTCGACGGCTCTTGGCACCCAGCCGTTTAACTTTGCTTACCTCGTCGAGGCGATTACTGTCGGCGATGCTGGCGGTTTGGTCTGCATCCCTCCCAGAGGGCCCGAAATATAGAGCACGTCTTGCTTCCAATTGTGCGCACGTCAGGTTTTGCACGTGAGTCGGCTGTTGTGCTGGCTCACGTGCGAGACTAGGCGAGCGCGCTTCCGGTTGATCACCTAAACTGAGGCGGGACTTATTGGTCGTGCTTGCTTGCGACAGAAGACCAGTCGCCCCGCCATCCTCAGACGGATCATGTTCATCGGGAATCCAGGCCGCCGGGTCGAGCTCTGCCAGGCGCGCGTTCACCACCAGATTTTGCCACCGCGGCTGGGCTAGCTGCCTCCACCGTCCGTACGCCTGACGCTCCGCATCCCCAAGCAACATTCCCTCGTATAAAAAGACTGAGGAAGATGTCTTCCCGATCATCCCATTCGAAACGGCACCGCCTTCGATAGCAGCTTGGCGCGCGACTATGATAAGATCTTCCCAGGTGGGCCGGTCCGGCCTGCTCCAACGATCATGCGCAGCGCGCTCGGCTGCTCCGAGCGCCACTCCATCGTACACGAAGAACGCACGCGACACCTGCTCGGCGTTAATTGGGACGCCCGAGATGCGCCCGGACTCGTTGGAAGAAACGTCGTTGCCTGGTTGGTGTTCGCACCACGTCGGAGCAGACTGGTGCAATTCCGCAACGCGTGCGTCCACAACCAGGTCTTCCCATCCTGGTTGCGCGGGCTCGAGCCATTTTTCATATGCTAGGCGTTCCCCCTCCCCAAGCGGGACGCCTTCGTACTCGAAGACCGAGGTGTCATTTGATTCGTTGAGCCAGGTGGAGGTGTCGATTGCGTCAAGACGGGCGTCAACTATCAGGTCTTTCCAGGATGGCGGTTGCGGTTTACTCCAATTCTCATATGCTTCGCGCTCAGGCGAGCCGAGTCTCATCCCATCAAATTCGAATGGTTCAGGGAAACCGTTCTTTTGACCAATGGAGCTTGTCCGCTTACGCTTAGGCGCCTCCGATCGGAATTCCTCTTGAAGGGGACTACACTCATTCGGAATTGCAGCAGAGGTGTTTAGCTCTTCAATACGCGCGTTCACAACGAGTTGTTGCCAACTGGGCTGTCCCGGCTCCACCCATTCCTCGTAGGCATGCCGTTCCCCTTCCGCCAGAGGAACACCATCATAAACAAAAGTTGAAGAGGTACTTTCTCCGACATCGACATTCCAAGCGAAACTGTCAATCGCGTTCAGGCGAGCGCTCAGTATCAGGTCTTTCCAACTCGGCCGGTCCGCTCTATCCCATGTCTCGTACGCGGACCGCTCGGCTGCGCCCAGTCTCATTCCATCGTAAGCGAATTGCGCAGATAAATTTTCCCGGTGATCCATTTGGCCGTCAGATGGGGAGCAAGCAAAACGGTTCCAAGGCTCTTTGGGATGAAGGACAGGCGTAACCCCTGCGCGAACCTGGGGCGAGGATCTAGCCGACCCGGCGTATCCAGTTTTTGAGCTTCCCGACGGTTTCATGGCGATGTCTCATCAATTGGCAACCTTCAACGTTGGTAATGCATTCCCGAAACGGGACATCTGACGGCGCTAACAAGACTCGATCCGAAGCGGTATCACATCGAGCTTCAAGTGCCGGAGGCTGTTCTACCTCGTAGCTGGAGCGAAATGATCTGGTCGAGGAGTTCGCGCTGCGCCAAAAGAGCCGGAGCAATTTCCGGAAGCTTCTCAGAGGTTGCGGCGTCCGCGCCTTGGTATTCCCGCTCGTCATCAACTTCGTTTGAACGGGGGCGAACTTCTATTGGCATTACTCCATCAGCCACAGTTCTGTTTTGGGGGGAAACGACTTCCCCATGGTCGTTCTCTTCAATCTGCACCGGTTTTTGCGAAGTTGTATCGGCTGTTCCCTGGTCGAGCTTGCCTTCAACGAGGTTTGTGTCTCCCGGCAACATCAAAGATGCGGGCTCGGGAAGGGAACCGTGTTGGCTTTCGAAAATTCGCTTCAATATGAAATCCGAATAATATCGCACTTTTCTCAGTTTGAGGGGAGGTTGGCCTTTGATAAGGACTATTTCATAATCGTCGTCGAGTAGGCGGACTTGTTCGGCGCGCAAAAGCGGTGCTCCTTGGTCGGAGATTTGGATGTTATGATCAAACATGCGCGCTTGGCTGTACGACGTTGAGCGAGCCTGGAATGTGTAGTCGCCGATAGCTTTGGAAATGTAGTTGGGCGTCTCGTCATCAGCAGTCGCCATGAATACCTGCACACCCGTATTGCTGAGAAAATTTTGCTTACCAGCTTCATCATAAGTTCCTGTCAAAGCCGAAAGACTCTGAATAATAAACATGAAGCGGCCCTTGTAGCCGGCGATCGTCGTAATTGCCGTCTCCACAGCTTCCAGCTTGCCCAAGTGCTTGAACTCATCGAGGAGAAACAGAACTTCGTGCCGTTCATCTCCAAGTGGCAGCGATCGCTGCAGGATTGATACAACCTGCTGGAAGAGAAGACGCATCAAGGGCGCTATGACTTCGAGATCGTTCGGGCTGACACAAAGATAAATACAAGTCCTCTTCCGCCGCAGATCGTAGACGGAAAAATCCGAGGTGCTTGTAGCCGCTTTAACGAGTGGATCGGCCCAAAGATTGAGTCCGCCGTCGCCGAGCACCGATGTGTAGGATGTCAGGATTTTGGTGTCATTCCCCGCCATATTGTCGAAGATACGCTGAGCCTCTTTGTTTTGTGTTTCCTCCGCGAGTTGCGCAAATAGTTTGTACTTTTCACCCGGCTGAGCAAACAGATCGTAAACGGCACCGATCGTTGGTGTGCCGCGCTCAATGCAACTCAATATGCCTGCTACGAAAAGATCCCGTGCCCCGTCGATGAAACCTTCGGCTCCCTTGCCTTTGGCTGTGATGAGATTCGCAGCGAGGCGGCGCGTTTCTGTAAAGCGCCGTTCGGGCGGCAACGCGGCAATATCCAGCACGGGATTGTAACAATGCGTTCGCCGCTCTGGATCTAAGGGCGAGAACTTGAAAACCGCGTCGCCACTTGATTTACGCGCCCTCGATGTGAGTTCAAATAGCTCGCCTTTCACATCCAAGGCAATTACTGAGCCCTTGAAGGTTAGCAACGTCGGGATAACGACGCCGACACCCTTACCAGCGCGAGTTGGCGCGACAACAAGGCTGTGAGGTTGTTCTCCGTTACTTAGGTAGCTGCCAAACCAACGTGGTCCACATGTCTTGCCGAAGATGGGACCCGTGACGTGACTGTAGCGCCGGAGGTACCTGGCGTGCCGCATCTCGCCGGAGCCGGCCCAGCGAGCAGTGCCGTGATGTTCGCGCTCGCGCATCGATAACAGTAGTTGGCATAGCAACACGAGCGTTGACGTCGCAACGATGATGGCTAGTCCGCGATAGAACGTAGGACTTGCGTATCCCAAATAAGGCGGTGTCTCGTACAGGAACGCAAAAACGTTGAAAGTCATCATCGTTTCGCCCGTAAAGCCATGGCGAAATGTGACATAGAGACTGGCCGCACAAAACCCCACGGCCAATGAACATGCTATGCTCGCAGCCAGGCCTATTGGCGTGTACTTGCCTGAATTCATCACGTGACCACGCTCCGTTTATCCTATTGGACGGCTGTTTGCTTTACGGGCAGCTGGATCTACAGCCCATACCTTTCGCGCACGCGCGGTTCCAAGGTTCTCTTACCACCCTGCGCGTCACGGCCGTCCCCGTTCCGGCCCATCGACTGATCTGCTAACCGGTCGGCCTGTTGCGCGCGATCTTCGTTTCGTCCGTCAACAGTTTTTGCGTTTGAAGTTCCAGGTTCCCGCAGGTGGTCGTGGACAGGAGCGGGACGTAGGAACTCGATGAAAAGGTTTTCGGCGCCGTTCGCAACCTTGGAATTATAGGTTTCCGGCGTCATGTAAGCATTGGCTGGCGATTTGAGCCAAACATTTTCCGCGCCATACGTATTCGTTACTGTCGCAAGCTTTTCCAGCCTGAGAAGTTTTGGCCAAAACGCGAAGAAGGTTCCGCTATGATGCTGAACCATCACCTCTGGATTATGCACGCCTGCCTGCCGCGGGAACTCATAATCATGTTCACTTACCCGTGGTCCAGCAGGTGTATCATAAAAATATTTGCTATCGGACTTCAATCCGCTGAAGGTATTATCGGATAGACCGAGCGCTTTCATTCGTTCGTAATACTTTTCGGATCCGAGATGCAAGAGCAGCTGATTTCGGGGCATATAGGATCGTTGCGCGCTATCCGCTTTGACGAGGATCACACTGTTTTCCAACTCCTCCGCAGTCGGCCACTTCTGCAATCTTTCGAAGAGCTGCTTGCCTGTTTCAAAACGAACAACGTGCTCCCAGGGGTAAGGCCACCGCGGAACTGGCTCATTCCCGATGAGCACTTCGTCACCAAGCCGTTCAGCATCGAAAATCGCTTCCGTCGGCATGCGTCGCGGCTGGTAAGCATAGGACGCGCCAGGACCTTGCTGAATCTGATAATCTGACGAGACTTTTCGTTTCCCTTTATCCGAAACATCTCGCCGTATATCGGCACACGACGCCTTCCCGATCCGCAGTGGACCCGCAACGTCCGAGCCAGGAAGTTCCGTATGGGTAGCCTGCGGCAACCTAGGTACTCCGCTTTCGAGCGTGATAGGTGCCGCCCTGGCGGCGCTTGTTCCCGAAACGGTAGTGGGCGAGCCCGCCTCCTCGATAGCCTCGTTCAGTTTGAGCCTATGAGATTTTCCCCCGACAACCTGCTCGGAGCGAGATCTCTTCGAGCGCGGTTCAGAGATTGCGTCAATCCTTACCAGATCCTCGTCGGTCAACTCCGGCAAGCCATCGAACTTCATCTCTGATGGGCTCGGGTCCTGCCGAGAAGCTTCCTCATGGAACGCAGGATTCGTATGCCGGCCGCCGCGGCCCACGGTATAATCTTCGGCTGAGAAAGCATCGTCCAACCTGACTGGCTGAATAGTGTTCGCACCTTCCCGCCCCGTAGTCGGGCGGGGTCCAGAGAGTGCGTCGATCCGGGCTAAGTCCTCTTTGGTCAATTCGGGGAAGTCGTCGGACTTCATTTCTGATGGGCTCGGGTCCTGCCGAGAGGCCTCCAACCTGACCGCATGAATAGTGCGTGCAACATCCAGCCTCGAAGTTGAGCGGGCTTCGGAGAGTGCGTCGATCCGTGCCAGGTCCTCGTCGGTTAATTCCGGGAAGTCGTCGGACTTCGTTTCTGATGGGCTCGATTCCTGCAGAGAAGCCTCCTGACGGAACGCAGGATTCGTAAGCCGGCCGTCGTGGCCCGCGGCAAGATCCTTGCGTGAGAAGGCATCATCCAAGCTGACCGCATGAATAGCGTGCGCAGCATCTCGCCTCGAAGGAGAGCGGGCTCGCGAGAATGCGTCAATCTGCGCCAAGTCCTCGTCGGTCAACTCGGGAAAGGCGTCGAAGCGTTCCTCCGGTGAGCCAAGCGAACGAACTGAACCTTCATGGATCGATCCTGAAGCTGTTTGGCCACCGGTTTCGGTCGCGTCGTCGGAATAGGCACTGTCGGCGAGGATTTGGGTGCTTTCGACGCTGGCGGACCCTGCCTCAGTGCTTAAATTCGTAGCGGCTACGTCAGGAGGAACAACCTGAGTACTGAGCGGTGAACTGCTGTCGGCGAGCAAATCAAGGTCATCTAACCCTGGCCAAGATAAGCCTTGTTGGATCGACGGAAGGCTATTGGTCTCGCTATCCCCGCTTTCTACCATCCAATATGGTGCGCCGTCGAATGTTTCTTCAGGCTGGCCCTCTCCAGGAATGATCACATCATGACCTGAACCAAAAGCGCTTGTGGCAATAGGTTGTGTCGCAATTTCGTGCTGAGATTGCGTACGGCTCTCTCCAGTCCCTTCGATATTATCCAGCTCCATCCCAGACCGGTGCGGCCCTTGCGAAGCCGGCGTCGCGGTCGAGCTATCTTTCATAGCCAAAGACGCGGCAATAGTTCCCACCTGCATTCCCGAGCTGGTACTCCGCTTCGCCATTGATTCACTTTGATCACCGGTTTGCTCGTGTTCGCGCAGCTGCTTTCTTTCCCCCTTGCCAAAACGTGACGACGACGTCGCCTCGTGGTCCGCCCTGGCAGTGGACTGCATTTCAATCTCCCGCAGGTATTGCATGGCCGTACGAAAATACCCCTTGCTCCTCGGAAAGACCGCTGATTGGCCAGCCGGAGCTTCGGCTGATCTCACCGGGAGTATTTCTGCTGTATTCGGGGCATGGGTTGTCGGCCGTTGATTTTCGGGGGAAGTGCCTGGAAGGTCGCCGGCCCCACCAGTAATTAATGGCCGTAAGGAACTGGTCGTTAAGTGTTCTCTGCGGTTTTGTCGGAAGGCAGTCGACACCGATGTATCCGGGATTGGTGCGCCTGTAGCGCCTTCGTTATTCGAGTTCAACGTAGCGGAGCGGCTGAAGTCTCGACGAAATTCTTCATCTGCCATGATCGATCCTTTTCTACCTTCTGTTTCCCTCATCCCCTTGGCTGCGCCCGTCCCTTGACCGCTTACGAATGCTCGGCTCGGCGTCATCATCACGAGGACGCTTAGAATTTGGCTCTCCCTGCTGCCGGCGATCGGCTGTCGGAGGCAATGCGTCCGTAGCGATGTTGGTCTGCCCCGGGTCATCCAACGGATTTGATCCAGGGGGCTGGATCGGCGATGTAATCGGATCGTCCTGGGCAACCGGTACGGCGCTGATTGTCACTCCCGTCCGAATTCCGTCTACCCTGGTCAGTTTTGCGCCGCTCTGCTCTTCCTCATCACCGCGAGGCCGTTTTCGATGAGGCCGTTGCCGAACATCATCTTCGCTTGTTGTGTGCGTGACGGGTTCGGTTGCCAAACGATGCATGCCAGAACGGCCTTCAAGATCCTGGCCGTCTCCGGCGATGGTGAGAGGGCCGTTCCTCAAGTTGCCATCGTCCACAAAGGCTTTATCGCTGCCGGATTGAGAACGGGAATCGTTTCCAGATGATACACGATCGGGCGTGACACCGTTGCCGTTCGATCCGATCAGTGCCCGGGAACGTACTTCAGACACCGATTGCAGACCGCCGTTTCGTCGCAAGTTTTCTGACACGTTTTGAGGCAGCGAACCGTACGAAGAATTAAAAGATTGATCCGGTTCTCCGTCGTTTCCCCCAGGCGAGAATTCTTCGAAATCAATATCCTCGAAACGAATTTGATTGGCCTGCTGCCGCTCCAGGCGTCGATACTGGGCAAAAGTCATCGGCCGCTCCGAGATGCCGCGCTCAGCTCGGCTCGTCGCCTCGAGGACGACGCCATGACGAAGTGAAATCTCGGCCATTGTAATGCGCAAGGCGTCATAATTCAGTTGGGGGTGGCGCCGGGATATTTTCAGCCAGCCGTGCCCCAAAAGTTCGCGACGATTAACGACCACATGCAGATGTGGGTGATCGCGATCGATGTGAAAGGCTGTAAGATAGTTGTATCGGCCTCCCCCTGCGCCTGACCCAAACATCTCGGCTGCCCACTCCCGGCTCGCTGCATAAGCTGCTACCTGACTTGTACCGGCAGGGAAGCTTACAATAATGTGGGTCGTCAACTCCTGTTGCCTTTCCTCGTCTGGCCGACTTTCGTGATAAGTCCCGGTTTCTTGAACCCAGCTTAGGGCGAGTTCGCGGATTTCATCCGGTGGTACGAAAGTATCGAGATGTCGGGCCGAACGCTGCAGCTCCAACTTGCCCTTCCGAGATAGATACTCCAACTGGTTGATAATCTGTTGGAGGGTCTTCGTCCCACCTCCCGGCACAATGCGGATGATGACTTGAGACCGATCGGGCATCCAACAGATTCCCCCAAGTGCTACGTTAATGCTGCAAGGCGTCCGCCAGCATGGAGCAACCGTCGATCCGTCGCCGTGATACGGACAAAATGGAACGGAGCAAACCGTCGAGATCAGCGAACGATTTACCGAAAGCGTTTCGTTCAGCTTGCAGAGCGCCCAAATCCGTTGTCGGATTTTCAGCATAGGCACACAGCAGCGCGGCAATGTTGTTTGAGAGTGCTCCTATTGAATGAAGAATGGCTTCCATCATCTGACGAGTCTCTGCATCGATTTCGAGAAAGCCGGCAATGCGGCGAACCGCAACTCTTATGGCCATGCTGTCGGAGAGCCCCAGCAGACGGGCTTGGCGAGAGAAGCTCTCATATTCCGACGATCGCAAACGAGTGCTAACGACCTTGAAACCTTCAATCTTCGGGCCTTCACGCCGGTCGACAATGTCACTTGAAGTGGATTTTTCGCTTTGCGACATGGCTTGCTCCATAGAAAACGGAATGATCTGGATTTGTTCCGGAGTGAAATTCTCCAGTTGAGACTGAGGGAGCCTAGCCGCCAACAGAATAAATTCAAGAATATACTGTTCATATTCGGATCTATATAGTTACATTTGCAACTATCCTTCAATGCAATTGAAATATACTCCTGATAATTTCGCTATACAGACAGTCACACATACAAACAATGATACAGACGCACTTTCGTTCACAACGTCGCCAGGATAAACTTATGAAACTTCTGACATTTTGCTCATTTAAAGGAGGCGCCGGCAAAACCACGGCGCTCATGGGCCTTTGCGCTGCGTTTGCAAGAGACGGCAAAAGAGTGGCTCTCTTCGATGCGGACGAGAACCGGCCGTTAACGCGATGGAAAGAAAACGCGATGCGTAGCAACACCTGGGATACATCCTGCGAGGTGTACGCTGCAGAAGAAATGTCGCTTCTTGAAGCGGCTTATGAGGACGCCGAGCTTCAGGAATTTGATTATGCGCTGGCCGATACGCATGGTGGTTCGAGCGAGCTCAATAACACAATCATCGCTAGCTCAAACCTGCTTCTGATCCCGACAATGTTAACGCCGCTGGATATCGATGAGGCACTTTCGACATATCGTTATGTTGTCGAGCTGCTGCTGAGCGAGAACTTAGTGATTCCGACCGCCGTGTTACGCCAGCGAGTCCCGGTTGGCCGATTAACCACGTCACAACGCGCGATGTCAGACATGCTGGTGAATCTGCCTGTCGTACAATCTCCAATGCATGAACGAGACGCGTTCGCTGCAATGAAAGAGCGTGGCATGTTGCATCTCACATTGCTGAACACGACAAATGATCCGACGATGCGCCTCCTTGAGCGGAACCTCAGAATTGCGATGGAGGAACTCGTAACAATTTCAGAATTGATTGGCGATACCTTGGGGAATTGAAGATGGGGATCCGCAAACCTGCTTTGTCTGTCGGTGAAGCAAGACGGCTTGCTGCCGCGCGACCGATCGTTCACCCAATCCCAGCTCTTTCCTCGCAAAACTTGGCGCCTTCGCAATTACCTGAAAGAGCCGGAAAGGAAAAACGACCAGCGCCTCCTATCGCCGCCAAACGTCGTGACAACTTCGATCGGCAATCAATGCTAACGGCGGACGCCTTGAGTTCGACTGCGCCGCCGGAAAAAGTCCAGGTCTTTCTTTCGGCACGCCCCCCCGCTCCTGAGGTATCGAAGATATATGACAACTTGATTCTGCAGTACAGCGCTACCAAGGCGCTGCAGATGATCTTGCGCCGTGCGCTCGCCGATTTTGAGAACATGTTGGCGGACGGATCATTTAGCACGGGGCCTCAAAGCTACCCGATCTCAAAAGTAGTCGAAAAACCTATCGTTGTCCTGACTTCTCGCATGTTCCCGGTATCGCTGTTAGAAGTCGCACGCAATCACTTTGATCCATTGAGATTGGAGACCGCCAGGGCTTTTGGCCACAAACTGGCTACGGCCGCACTTGCATCTTTCTTTGCCGAAGAGAAGATAAGAAAAGAACGCTAATATGATGAGGCCGGTCACTTGACGGCGGTATTGTATTCGACAGCAGGCAATGAGGCAGCCCCTACCCAGCTACAACACAGCCAGCTCACTCTAGGCTGTGTCCCCATAACGGGGTTCATGTTGATGACGTTGTGTGATTCAATTTCCTGGAAAGGAGATTGTTATGCGCCGTCACGAACTGACCGACGAGGAATGGGCGGTTATCGCCCCTTTGCTGCCGACCAACAGCCGTGGAGTTGAGCGCGTGGATGACCGCCGGGTGATCAATGGTATCCTATGGCGTTTCCGGACAGGTTCATCCTGGCGTGATGTACCGGAGCGCTATGGTCCGCGCACGACGCTCTACAATCGCTTCTCTCGCTGGCGCAAGGCAGGCGTCTGGGATCGCCTTCCCGGCGCTGTTTCAAGGCATTATGCCGGAGAGATCGTCATGATCGATTCTTCCTGCGTCCGCGTTCACCAGCATGGTGCAAACGAAAAAAAGGGGGATCTGCCGATCCTTGCATGGGACGTTCGCGTGGCGGCCTGACGACAAAGATCCACGCGCTCGTCGATGCTGATGGTTTGCCGGTTCGACTGGCATTGACCGCCGGTCAGGCCGCCGATGCTCCTATGGCCGAAAAGCTGCTGAGTGACATTCGGCCCGGAACGACACTGCTTGCCGACAAGGCCTATGACACCGACGCGATCCGTAACTTCGCCAAGCAACGCAAATGCTGGGCAAACATCCCCGCCAAGGCCAACCGAAAACAGACCTTCAGTTTCAGCCGTTGGGTCTATCGCCAGCGCAATCTGATCGAGCGTTTCTTCAACCATCAAACAGATGCGTGGTCTGGCAACACGATACGACAGACGTGCTGACAACTACCTTGCCGGGCTCAAACTTGCCGCGACGAGAATCTGGATCGCTTCAATTAACGAGTCCGCGTCCTAGGATCAGATCGAAAAAGGCATATGCGTCGCTGCTTCAGGCCGCCATCAGACCTCCATAGGAAACATCCACATCAGCGTCGAAGAAATAGCCGGCACCCCTGGCAGTTTTGATCAAGTTTGGGCTCGCTGCATCCTGCTCAAGCTTTCGGCGGAGCCTCAAAATGAGAACATCAATGCTTCTGTCATATACTTCCTCCTCACGCACTCGGCTCGCGATGAGGAGCTGTTCTCGGGAAAGCACGTCGCGTGGCTTTTCCAGGAAAGCGACGAGCAGATTGAATTCCCCTGCCGTAAGCTTCACCTCGCCATTTTGTGCGGATACCAATCGCCGCTGTCTGAGACTAAGTGTCCAGCCGGCGAAACAAAATGAACGCCGGTCTTTGGTTCGCATGACATTCGGTCGCACGCGTAATGCGACACGGATGCGTGCTAGGAACTCGCGCGTTCCGAAAGGTTTCGCGATAAAATCCGTTGCTCCCAGCTCGAGCGCCACCACTTTATCCGCCTCCTCAAGGCGATCACCGCTGATGATTATAATTGGAACATCGGATTTTGTGGCGAGACTGCGAACGATCTCAAGTCCGTCTTCACGCCCTAAATTGAGATCCACGACGACGACATCGACCGTCTCTGATGCAAGTACCCGGTTGAATTGCTGGCTATCTGATACCGCGGTGACCCTTAAGGCATGAATCGTTAAATACTCGGTAATAAGATGGCGCATCGCGGCATCGTCATCGATGACAAGAACATGTTTCACCAGTTCGCCTCCGTATGGGATTCTGCAGAATCGATAGATTCGTGCAAGCAGAGGATGTACGTCTCAGCCTCAACCTGATCATTTTCTCTCACTATGAGGGTAGTTCGGCAAAATTTCGGCCAAGCCGTGCATGACAAAAATGCTAACGGAAGGTTTCAGATTGATGACAGGAGTTGCTGCAGCGCGCTACACTTGTAACGCTTTAAAATCTGCGCGAGCAGACCTCCGTGCGGCTCTATTGCTGGTTTAGAAGATCCCCTATCGTCTCACCGCGTCGGCGGGCATCGGCGGCGAGCCATACTTCGCCCACTTCGTAAACATCGCCGTAAGCACGGAAGGGAACAATGACATCGATTGCCGTTGCCAACATGTCAATCAGTGTGCGATCTTCCAAGCATGCCCCCTGCACACTGCTCTTCACAAGTGAGAACAGCTTTTTGAAGCCTTGGACGGGATTCGCCCCATGTATGGTTGAAATCGATCCGGGGTGGCCTGAGACCACCTCACTCAGGTACGCCCACGCCGCGTCGTCGCGCATCTCACCGAGCAATATTCGGTCAGGCCGCATCCGAAGGCTTGCCTGGAGCAGCTGTTCCGCAGTCACTGCACCTAGCCCTGCCCCACTCTTGGAGTAGAGCAGTCTGACGTGGTTCTCATGTGGAATGACGAGTTCGAGCGTATCTTCAATGGTTATCAGCCTTTCTTCCCGCGGAATAGCACTGATCAAGGTCTTGCTCATCGTGGTCTTGCCGCTTCCGGTCGGCCCACAAAGCAACATCGTCCGCTTACCGATAACACATGCACGTAAAAATGATTCCAGATCGCCATTGTCGTAGTCGCGCAGAATCGCTTCGTCTAGTTGATCTCGTCGCTGCGTCCGGATTTGCCACTGATTCCATCGACGAACATCGTAGCGAGCCGAGACTTCCCCCAATTCAGAGACACGATTGCTCGGTCGTCGAATTGTCAAGCTCACGGTGCCAGAGGGTACCGTTGGCGGCAAGCAGATTTGCATCCGCTCGCCACCTGGGAGCTCGGTAGCGCAAAGAGGGTTGCGGGGGCCGACATCTTGTTTTCGCAATGCCCCTGCTAGAATGGCGATGTCTTCGAGATCATCATAAGAGAACGGTGCGGCGAACCTCGTGAAGACGCCACTTTGGCGTACAAAGGCTTCTCCCGGTCCGTTTATGGCAACTTCTTCAGTCCTCGGGTCATCGAGCCATTGCAAGACTGGGTTAAGAAGGGCGCGCAATTGCGGATTTACTTCCATTGGATGCATCTCGCAGCTTTGGCTATCTGTGCATTAGCGCAGATGCCGACGTTTCACCGATCCACCAGTCATATGAAGCTGGTAGATTCCTGAGAAATCCAAATCCCGCGCGACGAAGATCGAGACCGTGTCACCCTGATTTTTTTTCAAGGTTGGGGGAATGTTTATGGCCGCCCTTAGGGCCGTATCGGCCGCTTGTTCGCCATTGTTTTGGAAACTATTGAAGCTGGTCCCGCCGGTCGAATTCCCTGCGTAGCTACTTGCCGCCTGGACTGCGCCCTGGACGACACTCAGGAGCATGGCCCCGCTAAAGCGTTTCCAGAAATGATTGTCGACCGTACCCGGCAGTCCGGAACGGCCGAGTTCGTCGGCCCCCGGGGAGGAAAGAGAGACGACGGCGTGTGAGGGCGTCTCCGCGCGATTCCAGAGAACGAAAACGCGGGCGTCTCCCTGCTGCAGTCCACGCTGGATTTCGCCGACAACTGTCGTTCCGCGATCCAGAAGCACAACATTTCCGGTTGCTCCGCGTATGTCTTGAGGAAGTACACATTTCACATACCCTGCCAGATTTGTATCAATGGCGGTTTGCAGTATGCAGGGAATGATCGTTCCTTGCGTAACAGTGAAATCTGGGTGCGGCAAAAGTATAGCGAGGCTAGGCTGCAACACTGTCGGTTTCAAGCGCACAGAGAGATCGTTCTCAGCAGAATCCTCCGACGCGGCTAGGGAGTTGGCGTTTCTATTGTCTTGGCCACCGTTCTGAATATCAGCGTGTGGGGCGGATTTGACACCATTCTGATCACCTCCGCTGTAGGCAAAGATCGGTGTTTCTTCGGGCCTCAGTTCGTTGTGTTCTCGCTGATGTTGATCCGACGGCAAAACCGTTGCTTCCGCAGCTGGCGGTGTCATTGCCGGTTTGGCGGGAATATCAATCGGGGCCGGCCGAAAGGGCTTCGTGTTGGCATCGATCATTGTGTTTGGTGGAGACGGCTCGGTCCTTTTCTTTGAACGCGCCCCGAGCCAAATGAGGCTCAACGACAGTACCAGGACTAAACCCGCAACAAGGAGCTTTTGCGACCCCGAGAGGCGCCGGCCATGAGGATCGGTGACGAGGGATCCGGGCGCGTCGATACCTTCTCTGGATTGGGCATTCACGTCCTCCATCACCTCGTCTCCTTCAGCACGCGCACTACATCGGGTCTGACTGTGCCAGTGCCCGGCTTCCGTCCGACGGCGTCATATGCCTTATTCCAGATGCAAAGTACTGTATGGCCGTCCCGCAGACGCCATTCCCTGGAAACTGATGCTACTTCAACGTAATCTCCCTTAACTGAATAGTTGGCCGTGGCTTCCTTGCCATCTGGGTTAATCACGTAGATTGAAGGTACACGCACGTTTCCGGGAAAGCGAAATGTCGTGGAATACCCGTTGTCGAAAACCTCGAGCGGTAATAGCGAGCGGTCTCCTTGCGCGACATAGCTCCAATTTTTCGCATCTGTGCTGCCACCTGCTGGCGGACGCTCGAGCAAGTCCTCGGCTCGACGCTGATATTGTGCTTGCGCCCGCATCCGATCCGCAAGATCTCTCTGCTCCGCTTCTTTTCGGCGAGCAGCGGCAACGTCGGCAGGATAAGTGAACTGTACGCTGTAGTAGAGGTCAGGCTGCTCTTTATCGAGCCGAGACATCGTTCTGGTCGCGAGGCTGAAAACATAGCGCCGCATTCCTGCGTCGCTTGCGGTAAGGACGATCACAGGCTGCGGCTGCAGCACTTTGCTGGCCTTGAAAAACAGATAATTGCCGCGTGGGAGCGCAGCGAGATCTTTGCTGTTGGAAACGGCGACGGCTGTCACCGCTTCATTGGACCCAAATGTTACGACCAATGTGGCTCCAACAGCGGTTGAAAGGTGCACAACCTCATCGGGATTGTAGGCGAGATAGCGCATACGTGGATCCAGTTTGCCTGCCGCTGGCGTGTCTTCCGCGTTCGCGCCGCTGGTTACAAAGAGGATACAAACCAGGCCCAGAAACAAATTCTTGATCATTGCTGGCTCCGCGTCGTGTTCGAAACGGTATCTTCCGAAGTTTGATAGGAGGTAACGATTAAGCCGCCTGGATTTGTCAGCCTCAATCGGCCGGGCAAGTTAGTTACCGTTTCATAATGTACCGTTGCGGTCCAGGTGGTTACTATTGGAGCTTGCCCTTCCATGATGAGAGTGCGTTTGTAGCGGATCTGCTGGACGCCAGTCATAAGTTCGTTTGAGCCGATGTGCTCGGCTTCCAGCTTTCCGCGCTTACCAATGATGGTTTGGGGGGAGCTAGGACTGGGGTAATTGAAGAACTGCTGATAATCTTGACGCACCGTTGGGGCACTGAAGCTCGAGACCAGATCATAGGCGTATTGGGCTGTATCCGCCGAGTAGCTCTCCCGCAGACGAACATACTCCCATAGAGACGCATTCACGACCGCTTGCTCCTGCGTCGCCGGCAACCGCGAAATAGATACCTCACTGTCAACTGTACCGTCTGGGCGCACCCACAGATATACTGGAACAAGTTTGTTCAGCGGAAGCATGACGGCGATAGCGAAGGCCTGCGCCACGTTTCCTGCGACTGCAATGACAGCCAAAGCAGCCAAGGCTCTAGAGATTCGCCGAGCTGATCTAGCACGTGCAGACTGAAATGCTTCTACTTCCTTATAGTGGTCCGCCAATGCTTCCCGCTCTACTAACAGCGCGTATTCAGAGCCGTTCATTAGCCTCTCCTGCGTTGGTAGGCTGAAGGTCCGACTGAGCAGGCTGCCATCGCCCGACGTTCAGCGGAAAAATAGGCCCCTTACAAGTCGCCAACTGATCGCTTGTCTGACAAGACGCCAAGCCGATGATCAAAAACAATAGAAAGTACTTCAAGGAAATCCTCCATTTGTGAAGCTGGGACTAACGGCGGATTGTCCGGGCGAAATGGCGATTTAAGCTACCGGCCGTTTGCGTCGCACCGCTCCAATAGCTCCCTCCAATATTCCCGGCGATTGCCGGAAGAGCGACGATCAAGGCGTCGCCGGTCAGAAAGAACATGTCGAGTTCATAGAGGCCTATTATCTTGGCCGCCGTTGTGCCAGCAGAAGTGATAACCCCGAGCATTAGCACGAGTGCCGTCGCTTCCGTCAGAACCACGATAGTTGCCACTATGTTTAGAAGAAGCAGAAGTATGCCATAAGTGACGAGCTGGCCGATCCATTTCGCGGCCATGTCTCTAGTGCGATCGAAGAGATAGCCAACGAGCATCAATGGACCGATCGCCAATAGCACCTTGGTGAGGATTCCGACGGCATCGTAGATTCCAAACGCAGTCCAAAGCGTTCCATAGAAAATCCATTGTGCGCCTTGAAAGGCGAGGATGTCTTGATCGTTCATCGGCCCAATTTCAGAAGCAATCTTCTGAAAGGCTACTTGCGTGAGTGAAAACATCGTGTCGAGCTGAGCAGGAATCGTCTGCAAAGGAAGCCCACTGATACCGAACTGTTGAATGAAATTCGGAATCGTATCCTCGAAAACCGAGACAACGTAATCATGATATTCCGCCTGCTCAACGATAAGAGCAACAACTACCGATACCATGATTACCCGGGTGATTCCGCCCCGTGCGTCCATTTCCCCACGCATTACGAGGATGCCCTGGACAATGATCCATAGCGTCACGCAGGCCACGAGAGGAGCGCTGACTGCCCGTTGAATGTCCCCAAGCAACGTGTCCAGCCCGACGGTGAAGGCGAGGTCGAATATCGTATGTATCGCCGTAAAAGGCGCAGGAATGCTAAAATTCATTGCCCTTACCTGGATTTAGCTTCGATTTTCTACGGAGAAAGAGGGCCCTGAATGAACAGTAGCGGATCAGTGCAGTTGAGCGGCGCCAAATATAAGCGCAGTTGCCTGATGTTCCTTTCGTTGGGTCGCCGCCTCCTCCGCCTCGTGCAGCCCCGCCTGTGCGGTGGTCATCGTCAACAGGCTGGTCGCCTGAATGTTTTGAATAATTGCGTCATGGATCTGTTTGAGAAGCAAACCGTTGGTGACGGTGGCCTGCATGATATTGCGTGAGCGGGAGAGCTGGCCCGATGTCTCAGAATTTGCCGCAAGGCGCTTGTCCATTGCATCCAGATTGTCAGCCGCGACACCGGCAGCATTTGCGGCGCCTGCAATCTGCTGTCGCAAAAGATTTCCTTCAGCGTCGTCGCCCACGACTGCGCGATCGGCATCTAAGGTAATTGCACGCGCAGTTGTCGAAGCAGGCATCTGCGGCGAAAACATTTCCTTGTCGAGTTGGCCGGCAGAGGGATATTGGTTTTTCTGGTCGATCGCTGATAACATGCCGGTGACGCCAAAGGGCGAGGTCAACATTGTCACCATCGTGATCAATTGCTCGAGGTTCGCCGCAGTATTGATCGCTGTCGTCAGCGTTTCGGCCTCCGTTGCAGGGTCGCTGACAACAAACTGCGCCTTGGCAGTCCCCGACAGAACAAGGCATATGAAAAGTGCGTTTATTACGAGCTTCGTAATATTCATGACTTCGAACTCCAGATCAATCCTGTGCCTCATGGTAGCGCGTCATGAATTTTTCCAGCCAGGCAGAGGGTTCCTCTCCATGCGTCTCGCGCAACTGCTGGGCAAAACGCACCGTATTGGCACGCCCGGATAGTACGGCGACGTATTCCGGCATGTCGCGCAGATCGAATTCGCACACAACACTTCCGCTCTCGCGCTTCAGCAGAAATTTGCGGCTGCCAATCGCCATCTCCTCGCGAATAGCCTGAAATTCTCGCTCGGTGCACTTCAACCCGTCTATGTAAGCAGAGCGGTCTGCAGTGGGTGATGGGTAGAAGATTTTGGTCATACATTGTGCTACGAGGCTTGCGCCCAATGGTGAATCAAGTACGTGCTCGGGTTGCTGCGTCGCAAGAACTAACATTCCGTTGTTCTTCCGGACGGTCAGCAGGAACTTGTCGACGACTGCTGCGAATTTCTGATTAAGCAGGTAGGAACGAAACTCATCGCAGCTCATGACGAAGCGTCGGCCATCTACCATCGCTCCTATTCGATGCAAAAGGTATGCTGCGGCCGGCGCGCATACCTCCTCATATTCGAGGAGATGGGTCATATCGAAGCCCGTAATCGAAGGATCTAACTTCACTTCGTCCGATTCGCCGTCAAACGCCCAGCCAAGAGCGTTGCCTCGGCACCACCGCTGCAATCTAGCTCCCGCACCTTCGGAGGGCCCGTGCAATAAGAACTCCCTTAAGCCCGCAAGGGATCTCATGTTAGGCTCAAACGAAAGTTGCCGTTGGATACCGCGCTCTAAGCGGCGATTTTCCTCCGGCGAAATTCCCCCCCTGCCGTCGCTTTCAATCAGCGCCACGATCCACTCGCGGAGAAAGTCCCGCGCCGCTGCCGTATCCTCTAGGCCGCGCAAAGGTGCAAGGCCGCTTGGGACACCTCGTCGTAACGTGAGGTACGTGCCCCCGGTGGCGCGCACAAGCAGTTCACCGCCACGATCCTTATCGAAAAAAACGATCGTCCCGCTGCGGTCAACCACGCTCTGCTCAAGCATCGCCAGGATGAAGGTCATAAGTGTCGTTTTTCCCCTGCCAATCGGCCCGAAGATCGCGGTCATGCCCACGTCGTTTTCGTGCGGAATATAATCGAAGGGCGTCCCGCCGTTTGTACGGAAACGAGCAACCGCACCTCCCCAATGGCCCGACTTCCTTCCGATAGGGAAGTTCTCGAATGAAACCAAGCCGGCAAAGTTGCGTGAAGTGATCGCTCCGGGACGGGTACGCCATCTGTGGTTTCCTGGAAGCTGAGACCAGTATGCAGCCTCCATTCCAATGCTTTCCTGCACGATAACCGCGCCCGCGTCCGACAAGCTCGTGCGGGCTCGCGCACCATAGTCGGCAAGGGTATCGAGATCATCGCCATAGACACAAAGGCTGAGATGATGCGAACCCATGACGAATTCGCTACTGGCCAATGAATCTTCTGCTTGGGCGAGTTCACCGATCTGGGTGACCGCCTTGTCACCGGAGCTAGTCATCTGGTTCGATTTGAGGCTGAGCTTGGCGTGAGCCTGTGCACGTGTGAGGAAAGAGAAACTCTGGCTCAAAACGAGCGGAAAACTTGATGACAGGAGTGTGTTAAGCATTCCGGGCCGCGTCTTTGCCGGGTACTCGCGGAATGAAAAGATAGATCCAACGTAACGATCTTTCGGCGCTCTAATCTCGAGGGCACGCTTGCCGCAGATGACCCGGTCGGTATAAACTGAGGCGCCGAGGGATCCGCTAACGACCGGCACCGGTAAAAAACGACAAGTCATTATCAGGCGAAGGGCTTCACCAATTTCCGTGAAAAGCACCTGATTTTTTTCTCGGATGCCAAGTCGACGAAGTCCATACCCATCAAGCGCGCCAGCGACAACGTTCCAAAGATCCTCCAGATGTCGGATCTGATGCGCAAGATCGCCTGGGTTCTTCCCATAGCGCCTGGTGAATCTGCTTCCCACTTTACCGAGAGCGGTGCGAGGAGAGACAATGAGCGTGAGGAAGTGGTCGTTTCGAAACAGTTTACCAGACAGAACACGCCGCTCGAACGTTTCGCTTAGGCTTGACGCGAAGGTGCTGCGAAAATGGCGTACCGGCGGTACTGGCACATCGTTGTGACGGACGAGATGGGCATATACTGAGACGTTATCATCGGCAATATTGCGAAAGAGCGTGTTAAAGGCACGGCAGCGCGCATTTCGGACCTCTACTTCCTCCAGTTCGAAGGGAAGGCCACTGATATGCGCCATGGTCAAGATGGAACCGTCCTCTAGAAGAACGACATGGTCGCTGAGGTGCCCTACGTAAGGCAGGTAGATTTCCCCAGATCTCTCGGTCCGTCCGCTTGCTCCGAACATTACGTCATTCCTCTTCCTCGCGACGCCACTCTGATGGGGTTGGGACTGACGCTCGCGCCGCCCCACGCATGGCCGTCAACGCTTCTCCCTGCCGTCTGGAGAAACAGCAAGACCACGCTTGCCGCGTTATAGTCCCGCTCTACGATGAGCCGCGCTCCAAGCCACAGCGGCAAGAGAACAATTTCATAGAGGGGGTTCTGCACAACAACGATGAGAAACCCCGCCAACATCATGAAAACTCCAGCAAGCGTCAGCGGTACCCCAAAGAACAATGCAGGTCTCGTTGCCGCCAAGTAGAGTGTGGCTTCTTCAAGATCGGCATTCATCCCCCGCCCCCTGTCAGTGTTTGGCCGAGAAAGCTGGCTCCAAACATGATAACGATCCCGCCAACAACACCTGCTACCAGACCAAGGGAAGCTCGGCCGAACATCCACGATACCCCGATGGCTACGATACCAAGAACGGCGAGCGATTGACCAAACGGACCGAGAATAAACGTGCAGATATTGTTGACCATGGTGGCGGGGTCAGTGCCCCCAGCGGCCTGCGCGGCAGCTGGCTCGCAGAAAAACAAGCTCCAGCCGATCGCGCCGGTGACGCTCGGCACGTGCGGAGCCAGCAGGCGCACAGCTCTGTGCCAGAGGCCACGGAATTTCGACGGTGCGCGGTATCCTTCAAGCCATGCCATTATGGTGCATCTCCATCATTCGGTTCGAAAACTTGATCTTGTTCGGGGGATTTGCGCTCATTCGGCTGCTGCGCCTCTGGCGGCGCGGACGAACCGACTGCTGAGTGGGAGCGGTCGTATGAACCCCAGACGTTCCAGGGTTCTTCTGGACTCCGCTCATCACGGTCGCCTTTTTTCCCCGACTGAGCCAGCGGGGGGACGAGTAGCTGAGCCGCCACTTCGACCCTCCGCACATAGCCGTTCGCGAAGCCGCGTGTCGGGTTGCCGGTATTGTAAGCCGAAATTGCTCGCCGGATGGCAAGTTGTTCTGACTCTACCGTGTCGCCGCCACTATAATGCCGTACGAGCAGGTCCGCCGCCGCCGACAGGGACACGCAAGGGTTGATTGCATTGCCGGCAGTCAAGCCCAAGTTCGCGAAATTTTTCGAGTTCACTTGCATTAGGCCTACATCGACTGAATGCCCTGCTGCGACGCGATTGTTTACGCTTTGCGTAGCATCCGCCGGATTCTTGCCATGTAAAGTTTCGCCGGTGGTATTGTCATGCAGCACGAGCGGATCAAACTGACTTTCAACCTTCGCAATCGCTCCAAGCGTCGATGGAGCGACTGAAGGTGCGCATTCGCGAGCGAGTTGGTTAAATTCAGCGAACGAGAGCGGCGCAGCTTTGCTTGGCTGGACCATCAGAAAAATGATCCCGAAAGATCCTGCCGTCTTCCGCATTGTTTATTCCCCACTGTATCGCAATGATCTTGGTCAGCATGAAATGACTCGATCGCTAACAGTCGCGACTATGGGAGGTGTCTGTTACTTTCTGATTTTATTATCTTACCTCTCGGTTTCATTTGAAGCATCGAAGCGAAGCCGTTTGATTTCTTGAATCGAGGGAATCGGCGGCCCAAGCGGTGATCCCTAGGCCATGAGAGCGAATTCACCATAGCGGCGGTTTTCGAAAATTTTCGCAGGCTGGCGCGGAGGATGGTGCAGCCGCAGGAGATTTCGCAAAGCGCCCCCGAAGCGGAGATCGGCACCGACTGCACCCTAGACAGGGGGCCGTTCCTCACGTCTCCTAGTGCCGCGCGGCAGATACATCAAGTCCGTTGCATGAAACGCGATCGCAGTATTGACCTGCGAGACCGATGTCCTAGGATCACAACGAGATCTTTTTGAGGTGTTGTCTTGCAAAAGCTCGAACTCGTTTTTTTTGTTTGCGGTCTGTTGGCTTTGGGAACATGGCTTTATTCGAACGAGTATTGGGCGTATGGCGCACTTGCGACGATTTTCCTTCTGATGATCGCTTCGATCCATCTCCTCTTAACATCAAAAGAGCAGGTTTACCGGTTTTTTGCCTGTATATCACTGGCGGTGATTGCAGCCGCAACCGGAGTTGCGTTGTTGCGGATGTCGGGACTGACCGGCTGATTCCGCGACTGGGGATTAAATTAATAAGCAATCGCGTTGTGCGGCCGGCTTCTGTTCAGAGGGCGTATCGGTTTATGACGCAATCACGATTCCGCTGCTATTCGAGCCGACCATTCGTTCAGTTCTGATATTCGCACGAACGACATAGGCGAGAGTCTTTGCTGAAATCGGCTTTTCCAAAAAACGGGCAGATCCCTCGCGATCCGCAGAAAGGGGAACATTTTTCTGGTTTTCGCCAATAATGATGATGGGCGCTTTTGCCAGCTTTGAGATTAAGGACCCTGCACCGTCTCCATCCAGCAAAGACGGTTGATCAATTAGAACAAGATCAGGTTCTTTTCCTTCCAACACCCAGTCGATTAAACCATCCAACGTGTTAAAGCCGACTGGCTCATAGCCCAGCGCCGCGATCTTTTCCTCGTACATTTCCAGCGTGGCTAAGTCGGGTTCGACCACCGCGACAATCTCGCCGTTCCCAAGCGGGATTCTTCCAGGGTCAAAAAAACTCTCTGAATTTACCGGCTGCTTCGACGAAGGTGGCAAGTAGACGTCGAAGCGCGTACCTCTGCCGACAGTTGATACCACGTCGATGTAACCAGCCATCGCGCTAACGTGACCGTGAACCGTGGATAATCCCAGGCCCGTGCCACCGCTGCGGGCGCGGGTAGTAAAAAAAGGCTCGAAAATGTGCGATAATACCGCCTCTGTTATGCCTGCGCCGTTATCCTCAACTGAAAGAAGGATATACTCGCCGGTGGGAATAGTACCGTTTGTAAGAACCTTGTGTTTCCGTACGACAGACCTCCTAACGCTGACCTCCACACGCCCTAACTCTCGGCATGCTTCAGCAGAGTTTTTGCACAAATTCATCAGTATTTGCTCGACCTCAAGTGAGTTTCCTTCGATAACCATTGGAGCGCTCTGATATTTGAAATCGAGCTCGACGCCCGGAGGCAACGCAACACGTAACGACGGCGCGATCACGGTCACTAACTCCGAAAGATCGAATGGTTTTGTTGTTCGATCCCGCTTTCGACTAAGGGCAAGGATCTGGTTGACAATCAACCGCGCTCGATTGCCTTCAGAAATGATGTGATCGATGTAGTCTCGAGCATGAGTACGACGGCGCAGAACGTTGTGTGCCATTTCCGCGTAACCCAGAACTGCACCCAAAATGTTGTTAAATTCATGCGCAATGCCGCCGGCAAGCGTACCAACTGCTTCAAGCCGTTCCGCATGTTTCAAACGACGTTCCAGAATATCTCGCTGGGACTGCTTGCGCCGAATGACCGCATAGTGGCTAACACATGCAGCCGCTAGTTCCATCAGCTGCATTTCACGTGCGGTCGGCGTCTGTAGATGCTCTCGATCAAATCCCAGGCCAAAGACAGCGACTATTCGATCGGATACCTTGAACGCAAGCAGCACCCACAGAAATGGAGAGTCCTCACCGAAGCAGCTCGCTTTTCGTTGAGGATAGGCTCGGAAAATCCGCCCGCCGTCCTCGGCCCCTACCGTGGAAACAATTTCGCGCACCCGTTGTTCGTTCCACTCTGGCGCAGGAGTGCTTCCAAAAAAGGTGACGCCAACGTCATTCTCATTGATGTTGACCAGTCCCAGCGCGCATTGATGAGCTTCAAAGAATAATTGGATAATTCCCAACGCGGCATTCGTTGAGGATTCCAACGACGGTTTTGCTTCTGAAGCATCTTCGAAGCAAAGCCCAATCTTTTTGATCACTTCTTCGAAGTCCAGTCGTCTCGTCAACACCTTGGTTCGCAGATGTAACCTATGGACTAGGGAAATTATGCAAAAGCAAAAGAAAACCGAAACTGCGCCGAGGAAGACCCGTACCCGCTGTTCACCCGCGCTGGCCAAGCTATAAGCTTCAAGGTATGCTCGCTGCAACTTCTTCGTGTTGTCGATGGTTTCAGAAGTTTGGATCACTCCAACGGTGTCTTTCAATCGCGGCAGTAGAGTCAGGATAATCCTCCCACTGCGAACGATCTCCTTGACGCCTGCCTTATCCCCGTTCGCCGAAACCTGAAGCCGGTCGAGACGTTGGTTGATTTCCCGTGCAAACTCGAAATTTGGCTGAGACGAAAACTGGAGCATCAGATAGCCCAACTCAGCGACTTCTAGCGAGTTCAAATCCCTCGTATCCAAAGACCTCGGAAGCGAAGCTATCGACTGGTTAAAGGTCGCCAACGAATCCTGGAACATTACATTTTGCGTACCGAACGCTGCAACGGCTGCGTCGGTCGCATCTACTGAGCTCTTCACCCGCGCCAGCAATTCAGAAAATTCACCGGCCCCGTCGAGGCCCGCCCGCCTAAAAAGCTGCTGTAAATCTGCGACGCTCGTGCGCAGTCGCCCCAGAGGGACGATAAGAGGATGGTAATTCCGAAGAAGGCCGGCGTGAGCACGCAACACATTCCGCTGCAGCATCGCGCAATCCACGTCGATCGATTGCAGCTCTGTCAGGATCGCTTCGTTGCTTTCGTTGTCTTGCCAAGATCCTATGGCCAGAACCGCAAAAGATATCGAGGCAATTACCAGTACCAATACAGACCACGATTTGATATCAAGCAGAACCCTTCGGGAAGGTGATAAATGATCCCAAATCATGCGGTCACCTCTCCTTCTGACAGCCAATCCAACTAAGCAGATTTCGCGGAATCAACGGAGCCCAGTGGTCTGACCCAGTTTCTCATTACTCCGCATCCACGGTGAAAAACACCGACCGAACAAACCAAGCTGGTCCGACAAGAATTTGGCGGCGACTCCTATGCGCTTTCTTCCCATCAGCCAACGAGAGAAAGCAACTCGCTTCAATTTTCTCGATTGAAGCCAACTCTCATCTCCGCAATTCGGCGCACACCTCCATGACCCTGTACCGCCTGCCATTCACCTTCAATCGAGAGATTGGGAGCATGTCTAAGCACCGTAGCAAGTCCTTCTTGCAATTCCAAACGAGCCAACGCTTCCCCAAGGCATCGATGTTCACCGGTGCCAAATACCATATGCCAGCGCATCTGCTTGCGATGAATATCGAAAAGTTGAGGGTGGACATAGTGTTTCTCGTCTCTTAGCGCGGACATGGTGCAAAGTGCGAGAAGACTATTTTTGGGTAGTATGAACCCGTCAAGATCAATATCTGCCAGTGTTGAACGGGGATAGGATCCGACTGGAGGCTCAAAGCGCAGTCCCTCCTCGACGGCGGCGGCCACGAGAGTACCATCGTTCAACAGTGCGTCCCATGCCTGTCGATGTTGCAAAAGCTGTCCGGTCAGTGCAGTGAGGCCGGTTTTGGTCGTGTCAGTTCCAGCCAAGATGATAAGCATCAGCTGGGTTAGGCCTTCGACGGGCGAGAGATCCTCCGCTTCTCGCGTTGCGTTTATGTAGGATGAGAGGAAGTCATCACGCGGATCCGTTCGGCGATCGTCAATTACCGCTTGCACGTAGTTCTTAAACTCGACCGCTGATTTTTCGATGTCCGGAAAGTCGGCATCCCGCCATGAAGGGCTCAGGCAGCGAGCAACGCGATAGACGAGTTGAGTAAAATAGGGAATGTCGCTTGGCGGGAGGCCTAACAGGCTGGCTATCGTAACGGCTGGGAGCTTTGAAGCATATTCCCCCACGAAATTGAAGGAACCAAGCTCCTTCAAATCTCGAAAAAGGATCTCCGTCAATTGCCTTATTTGCGGACGTAGATTTTCAATCATCCGGAATGCGAAAGTCCGAGTAAAAGGAGAGCGACGCCTGCTGTGGGTTTCCTTGTTTGAAAAAAGCATGCTGTAGCGAACGAAGTCGAAGACCGCTCCTTCGTTGACCCCCCGATTGAGCATCAGTTCCGTCTCTATCTGACGGGTCCGAGGGTCACTACTTAAGCCCAATACATCGTCCGCCCTAAGTACGAGGTATACGCCGTCCTGCCTGCGGAGGAAGGGCCGCTTCGGCCGCCATTCTTTAAAAATAGCGTGGCCGAACCGATCTAAGTCCGCGATACTAACGTTGTCTGGGTCGATCGACGCCGATATCATTGGCCCGGACTCTTCCGACACTTTTTGAGAAACTCTACCATTCATAAAATAACCTCTGGAGGATACGCTCTTACGAGCAATTCGAGCAAAACTGCTGAATGCGGCGGCAGGCTTCCTCGATAAGCGCTTCCGACGTCGCATAGGAGATGCGGAAGTTCGCGCCGAGGCCGAAGGCCGAGCCGTGAACGACGTCAACGCCTTCCGATTCCAGAAGCTCGGAAACGAAATCCTCGTCCGTCTCGATGACCTTGCCCGACGGCGCCGTCTTGCCGATCAGGCCGGCGCAGGACGGATAGACGTAGAAGGCGCCTTCCGGCACCGGGCAGACGATGCCCTTGGCCTGGTTCAGCATGGAGACGACGAGGTCGCGGCGGCCTTCGAAGATCTTCTTGTTCGCCGGGATGAAGTCCTGGGTGCCGTTCAGCGCTTCGACAGCCGCCCACTGGGCGATCGACGTCGCACCCGAGGTCTGCTGCCCCTGGATCATGTCCATGGCCTTGATGAGCTGGAGCGGGCCGGCGGCATAGCCGACGCCAGCCGGTCATTGCATAGGCCTTGGAGACGCCGTTCATCGTCAGCGTCCGGTCGTAGAGGCTGGGCTCGACTTCAACGGGCGTGACGAACTTGAAGTCGCTATAGGTCAGGTGCTCGTACATGTCGTCGGTCAGCACCCAGACATGGGGATGCTGCATCAGCACGTTGGTCAGCGCCTTCAGCTCCGCATGCGTATAGGCCGCACCCGTCGGGTTGGACGGCGAGTTGAAGATGAACCACTTGGTCTTCGGCGTGATCGCCTTTTCGAGATCCGCCGGCTGAAGCTTGAAGTCATGCTCCTGGGTGGCCGAAACGAAAACCGGCGTGCCGCCGCAAAGCGCCACCATCTCGGGATAAGACACCCAGTAAGGCGCCGGGATGACGACTTCATCGCCCGGGTTCAGCGTCGCCATGAAGGCGTTGAACAGGATCTGCTTGCCGCCGGTGCCAACGATCGTCTGCTCCCAGGAATATTCCAGACCGTTTTCGCGCTTGAACTTGGAGGCGATCGCCTTGCGCAGCTCGGGGATACCGGACACCGGCGTGTACTTCGTTTCGCCGCGGTTGATCGCGTCGATGGCGGCCGTCTTGATATTGTCGGGCGTATCGAAATCCGGCTCTCCTATATTGAGGCGGACCACGTCCCTGCCCTCAGCTTTAAGCTCGCGAAACTTCTGCGAGACAACGATAGTGGCAGAAGGCTTTATACGGGAGAGAGCATCGGAACGCACGAACATGACAGGCTGACCCAAACGTTTCAAAAGGAAGTCTTCCCGATGTTTTTATGTTGAACGCGCTTCGGATTTCAATCGACGCGTGGTCCCCTGTTACAAATGAAATCAAATTTGACGTCCTCAGCGAAGCGCGCGATTTGAAGTCGTTCAAAGCGGCTTGGTATGCCGCCGCGTCTGCGATCGGCAATTCTGAAAGCCGCCCCTGCGAAACTCGTCGCTTTAAGAGCCCGAGTGGTCCTCGATCAGCGCATCAGTTTGCCGAACGGATTTGCAACTTTGTGAGCGTTACAGATGAAGCTCGATCCGACGTTTCAGCTCTGTTGAGATCATGAGATAAGGCCTCAAAGAAACGCCTGCATCATCAAAGAATTCTTCGACCGGTCAATTTTCCAACGCCGTTGCGAAAGCCTTTGTTGCGTTTTAAACGATGCGGGAAAAGGAGGCTGGGGCTCCGAAGAGCCTGTTGAAATCATGTCCGCAGAAAGCCATCCGACCGAATCCCAGATGACGCCGAAAAAGCTGTTCTATCTGACGCTGGGTTCCATCGGCGTCGTTTACGGCGATATCGGGACCAGCCCGCTCTACGCCTTTCGCGAGGCGTTGAAGCCGGTGGCCCATGACGGGCTCACCCGTTTCGAGGTCATCAGCCTGATCTCGCTGATGATCTGGGCGCTGACGATCATCGTCACCATCAAATATGTGCTCTTCCTGCTGCGCGCCGACAACGAAGGCGAGGGCGGCACGCTGTCGCTGCTTGCTCTTTTGATGAAGACCGCCAACGGCCATACCGCCATCCTGATGCTGCTCGGCCTCTTGGGGGCTGCGCTTTTCCTCGGCGACGCGATGATCACGCCGGCGCTGTCGGTGCTGTCGGCGGTCGAAGGCCTGAAGCTCGTCACGCCCAGGCTCTCGGAATATATCGTGCCGATCTCGGTGGTGATCCTGGCGCTGCTCTTCGTCGTGCAATCGCGCGGCACCGGCGCCGTCGCCAAATTCTTCGGCCCGATCACCGCCGTCTGGTTCCTCGTCATGGCCGCCGCCGGCATTTCGCATATCTCGGACGATTTCGGCATTCTTGCCGCCTTCAATCCTTACTATGCCGTCAGCTTCCTGCTGCATGAGGGCTTCTACGGCGTCGTCGTGCTCGGCGCCGTCTTCCTGACGGTGACGGGTGCGGAGGCGCTTTATGCCGATCTCGGCCATTTCGGCCGTCGCCCGATCCAGTGGGCCTGGTTCCTGCTGGTCTTCCCGTCGCTGACGCTGAACTATCTCGGGCAGGGCGCACTCGTGCTCGGCAAGCCGGAGACGATGTCGGATCCCTTCTACCTGATGTATCCGCAATGGGCGCTGCTGCCGGTTGTCATCCTGGCGACCGCGGCGACGATCATCGCCAGCCAGGCTGTTATAACAGGCGCTTTCTCGATGGTGCGCCAGGGCATCAACCTTGGCTTCCTGCCGCGCAGGGAAATCCTCTTCACCTCGGAAACCAATACCGGGCAGATTTTCGTGCCCTCGGTCAATGCCGTGCTGTTCATCGGCGTCATCTTCCTGGTCCTGAGTTTCAAAACCTCGGACGCGCTGGCGACCGCCTATGGCATCTCCGTCACCGGCGCCATGGTCGTCACCTCGATCATGGCCTTCGAATTCGTTCGCGCCCGTTGGAACTGGTCGCTGCCGGTTGCGGTGATCGCGCTGGCGCCGCTGGTCATACTCGAATTGATCTTCCTCGGCGCCAATCTTTTGAAGATCCACGACGGCGGCTATATCCCGATCCTGATCGCCACGGCCTTTACCGTCATCATGTGGACCTGGCGCCGCGGCACTGCGATCCTGATGGAAAAGACCCGCCACACCGATATTCCGCTCGCCTCCTTCGTCAGCTCGATCGAGCGCAAGAGCGAACATTCGCCGGCCCAGGTTCCCGGCACGGCGATCTTCCTGACCAGCGATCCGGAATCCGCACCCGCCGCCCTGCTGCACAATCTCAAGCACAATCACGTGCTGCACGACCGCAACGTCATCCTGACGATCCGCACGGTCAACAAGCCGCGTGTGCCGAGTCAGGACCGTTACAAGGTCGAGCAGATTTCCGAGCGTTTCTCGCGCGTCGAACTGCTGTTCGGCTTCATGGAATCGCAGAACGTCTCACAGGCGCTCGCGACGCTGCGCAAGGCCGGACTGAAGTTCGACATCATGTCGACCTCATTCTATCTCGGCCGGCGCAAGCTGGTGCCGGACGCCAATTCAGGCATGCCCTACTGGCAGGACCGGTTCTACATCCTCCTTGCGAATGCGGCCTCACTCCCATCAGACTATTTTCACCTTCCTGCCAACCGGGTTGTTGAACTGGGATCGCAGATTATCGTTTAGACGCGGCCCCTGACGGCGACCGGCGAGGACCACTCTCGACAGTGTTTGGCAAACAAGGGATTGTCCCGACTTTGCGAGCAGGTTCGGACCAATATCTGCCTCTAATGCAGAGCGAGCCGCATTCATCCAGCCCCGTTGGATTACAGCTGAAACTGACCTTCTCCCACGGCAAATCATTTTAGCACATTCAGATTGCATAGGGGGTGAAAGCTGTACAAGGAGACTGAACCATGAGCCTGAACGAAAAACCAGGTACTGCAAACAGCCGCTCGGATCTGGAGCCGGCTGGTGTCGACGGCACGCAATCGACAAGATTGCCAACCGCTTCAGAGATCGAGGGACCAACCGTTGCGCTACAAAGATCATTTTTTCAACAGTTGCTCTTGGACTTTGCCTACGGATGTGAATTTTTTTATCCACTACAGCAATATGAAGCTTTCACTTCGAAAGCAAAAGACGATGATGAGAACTGATGGCGGCCACTCGCCGAAGGAGTTCAAGGCGGCGACGCTTGAATCGGTTCTCGTTTACGAATGCGCCGCGCCTGACGCGGATTCAGATCAAATGTTCCAAAGCTACCCGCACCCCATTGCCAATGTCGAGAGATGACGACTTCCAACGACGCCTTGGCGCCTCAAAGCGGTATGGCTTGTCGTGATACAATAACCGACTGCAGAAATTGCCATGTCAATGCGGTGGGAGTGGGCGACTGACCGGGGGAAAGCCGTTTGGTACATACATCTACGTCTTAATCCGAAACAAAGTGCACTCGAATTTCCTGAAGTAATGAGAAGCCAACGTAGTTTTTTCGGTATGACATCCAACGGCAACGCGTCCGAAGGCAATGCTTTACATTTGTAACACGATTGACATTTAACCAACCTCGAAGGAACGCTAGAAGTTCCAGTACACCAAACGAGCTGAACTCAACGGTGGACAATCAGAACGATTGGGCGGCCGGCGGAAGATGCATGAGCAGACACGAAAGCCGGAACAAACTGCCCCGCTGGCCACTCCGCGAACAGCGATGCTTCCAGTCCTCCCCAAGATCAACATTCAACTCGCCCACGCACATCCAGGGAGTAATTCAGTATGTCGAATTTTTGCTTAAAGTCTGTGCAGGTAACAGCAATCGCATCGACTATAGCGCTCGTGCTGGCCGCGAATACCTTGGCACAAGAATCTTCCACCGCCTCTCCATGGCCGGACACACCAACCGCTCGGATCGAGGCGCTCGCAGTTCTCCAGACCTTGAATGCAAATCTCCTGGGAAATCCTAGCGCCACCTTGACGCTCGATCGCTGGTGTGCCGCGCACAAACTCGCCCCGGAAGACTCCAAGATCGTTGCCCAGCGCGTGCGCGTACAAGACACGCCCGCCGATAGCAGTATCCGAGAACTTCTTGCCGTGGGATCAGAGGAGCCTATCGCTTATCGCCGCGTTCGCCTGGTTTGCGGAAATCGCGTACTATCAGAAGCCGACAACTGGTATGTTCCGGCGAGACTGACAATGGAAATGAATAACGCGTTGAGCACCAGTGATATAGCGTTCGGCAGGGCCGTTCAGTCTCTTAACTTCACCCGCACCAACCTATCTTCCAATCTGCTTTGGTCTCCTCTACCAGAAGGCTGGGACATGGGAAATGAATTAACTGCGAACCGGAGAGGACCACTGGTCCTGCCACCGTTTCTTCTCGAACATCGTGCCGTGTTGAAGCTGCAGGACGGCACACCATTCAGTGCTGTGGTAGAAAAGTACACAAACAAAGTGTTGGATTTTCCGGCTCCGATAGCAATCCAAGGCTGGCTATTGGGACGCACGACCCGAGCGTCGGGCAGCACGCCCACGCGCTCCTGTTCTACATCTCCGGTCGAGCCTTGTCCTATGTCAATCTCACGATGAAAGCCCCTACTGCGGATTGCGGCTGGCGTTTTCCCCTTGGAAAAGCCGTTCCGGGTGCCAATCAATCCTCATTCCTCGGACCAGCACAGCTTGCAACGAGGCCGATGCCGATTGACTGCACCAAACACGAATGAAACCTGGAGCACAGCGGGGACAAGTCACCTTGTAATCCCTCCACTCACGCCAACACGGAACGGCTGCCGAGAGTTACCGTGACAATGCCGATCTGTCCCGATCGCGGGAGGATGAATCGAATTCGGCGCGCGTACGGGTGTAGGCATCACCGACGTTCTTGACGAAACTCTCGTGTGCCGTCAGAAGGCCGATAGCATTTGGCCCTCTCGTCACGACCGATCGACTATATCTTTCGATTATGTCAATCACCTCGTCGATAGGTTTCACCTCCGGTTCTTTCGCGTCTTGATACCTGCGGGGATGCGCCGCCATGTTTTTTTCAATCTCAAAGTCTGCGACAGCCCGGCGGAACAGGCGCAGCAGCTCCGGGCGATTGTTCCTCTCGTGTTGTACCCGAGTTTTTTGGTCGTCGTTTAAGTGCTTCTCGCCCTGGACCAATACGTCTGCGGCGGGGCATTTCTGACCCTGGTTCCAAGTAAGAGGGGGATCAAGCTGCAAGATTTCGATCGAACGTTCGATTAAGCGCGTCTTATTGACTTCCCCAAGATCGTCCAGATGCTTTATCACGCTCAGAATTGCGTCGCACTGATCAGGCTGAGGGAGGTTCAGGATGTTGGTTGTGAATCGTGCTTTTCCAGCCTCAGATTGAAACTTCAGAAGTGGTCCTACCGCCCGCGTTCTTGCCGTTTCAGATGGCCGGTTCACCTGCCAATCAGGCAATTGCTCCCCAGGGATGATTGTATCGAAGACTGCTTTTGCCGATGTACCAATCCTTTTCACGCGAGCGTGATAAATTCCGATAGGGCCTCGACGTAAAGCTTCGCGACCTGCGGAGCCAGTTCGCTCTAGATTTCCGAGATCTCGTGCGGTTTCGACCACATCCTGGGTTGGAACGTAGGTAGCAACTTTTGCAAGTACATCGGAAGGTAGGTTTCGGTTTGGTGACGCAGGATCACTCTTCACCCGAGCAGACTCAGATTCTCGGGGAGGTGTTCGTTGGCTGCTGGACGGCATGAGAAGCTCCATTTTTCTTCAATCACGCTAACCTTACTCAGATGAAAAGGGCGTCTCCACTGCTAATCTATTACTTTTGCAACACTTGAAATGCAGGTTGGCTGCATGAACGAGCGCCAACGCTAGCGCCCCTGCCAGCCCAGCGGATCAAATACAGCCACCCTCTTTTTCTCCAACTTTGCGAGGTGACGCTACTTGTCGCGATCTAAATGTCGCTGATGGTCGAGGGAATAGGCCCCTCCCGCCGGCGCAGAGATTGGCAATCTTACTGGACACGGCGCCATATCACGGCAATCGGCTTCTTCAAGTGCATTGCAGAAAAACGAATGCGCTGTTGACGGATCTGCTCATGAACACGGCAGGCGGGATTAAGGATCACAAACGCGCCACCTTCTCAACGATGCTAGTTAAAAGGCTCCGCATGTACGGCCACGATCGCGCGAGCTAGCCTTCATCAACACAGCCGGCGAGTCGGCGCATATATCCCGCTATTTTTCTTCGGCTATAGCCGGTCGATAGGTCTTAGGCTAACGTCGAATCAGCGGCAAGGTCCGCAAAACGTGACATCGCGCCCTCGATATCATCCCACGCAAGGGCATCTTTCCGATGTTTCACCTGCACATAGATACGGATGCCATCGAGTTGGATTTCTACATCTTCGTCGCTTTCGACAGCGATCTCCCGCGCAGCGATGGTTGCGGCTGACAACAAACATTGAACTGCATAGAGGTGCTGGAATAAGTAGCCGCGATGCACGGCTTCGATCCGACGCAGTTGCGCTGGGTCCAGAACACTGTTTCCTGAACGGCCTAACTCACCCAAAGCAGCGCATCCTCTTTTATCACAGCCTTCGTTTGCGGTCCCATTCTCTTTCCAAGTCAATGCAGGAACGGCATCAGGATGTTGCCCATACCGCGCCGTATCTCGATGCAGTCGCTGCACAGGCGCAGGGAGGGTACGCCCGGCATCGTCTGAGCGCCATTCGCAAGACGGTAGGACATGGCTGGCCGGTCGCCGCATGACGAGCAGACTTCCGAACTTCCTTCCGCCGTGACGACCATGCGCGACAACGCGGCCAGCTTCGGTTCGACGCGATCAACGACCGAATACCAATAGGCGCTGTGCGGCTCGATCTGCTCCAACTGTTTCTTCAGGTCGTCAGGATAGTGCTTCAACAGCCACGCACACGCGACCTCCCTGCGGATCTGATCGTTAAGCACAAGAGTTTCGTACAGGTCCACCAACAGCCGGAGGGATTGACCGCCGTGCTGGGTCTCTAGCATCTGCAACTGTATGAGGTTAATGGAAAACCGCACGCCTCCGCTGTAAGCCTCGCTCACTGTACCTATGCAGTATTCACGTATGTCGGCCATCTGCTCGGGCGCGGACATCGTTGCGATTAGGCTCTGGTCGTAGCGCCAAGGGTGAGCCGCTATTTCACCGCGCCACAGATCAAGGTAGCCGCTCTCGCGCAGAACCTCTGCAATCTCCGGATCAGCCTCAGGGCGAACCACGAGTAAAGCATGGAGTTCGTTTAGGCTCTCCAAGTCCGGAACGAACGTACGAGCGACGTCAAGAATGGCTTTGTGGGCCTGATGTGTATCTCGGATCGGGTTACGATTGGTTTCGAGCCAACGCCATTCTTCCTCGGACACGGCTTCGGTCTCTATCGGGATTTCCACCAGCAAGCGACTACGTCGTAAATCCTCCGGCGAGCAATAGTCTGCGTCCGGCACAAGATTGATGCCCGCGTTTCTGTAGACGCGGGCCACTAAACGAGAGCAATATTGCCGCTTCGATCTCGGCTTTCGGACAGCAGCGACCGACCGCATGGCCTCCGGCACAGAATAACGCGCACCGATCTCGGCCCGCGCGAAATCGATTACATTTGAAAGTACCTCGCGGGGGAGAGCTTCCTTCAGGCGGAAATGGAAAACCTGCTCGTCATCCTCGAACAACTCCCGCTGCAGGTTGCGCGCCTGTACCCCGTCCGCGGTGGAATCGATAAACGAACCATGCTGCACGCAGATCATCGCGTGTGAAACGATGCCCCCCGTGCTGAAGCGGATCGATTTGCTTATCTTTCCCGGTCGAGCTGTGAGGAGAATATCTCCAGGCTGAACACTTTTGATACTAATGCGCTTCATTCCCCTCCCCCGAAGCCGGCCGGCATCTATTGCTGCTAGTGCGGCCAGGACAATTGATCGCGCGGCAAACGATTGTCTGGATCGTGAACATGCACGTCATCATCTGGGATGAGATTGGCAGAAAAAATTACAAGATTAGTTCCGCCAGCGTGCCTTAGTGACGGAAAGAGCAGCCCCCGAAGGCCGGATGAAATGACTTTGTCTGCCAACTTCCAGGAGGGAGGGACCTTTTTGTCGATGCGAGCGATTTTTCGCCATGCACAATCCCATTGAGACCAAGCTGCATCCCAAAGAAGCGGATCGAAACCTTGCGACAGATCGGCTACTTCGCTGAGCGTGATCTTGTACGCTGCAAGCGTCGCCGGCGGTGTGATGCTCGCGCCCTGTCGATATTCTTCGAGCGCGGTTTGGGGGGCCTCGGAAAGATAGAGAGCCTCGACGCCGGGTCGATTGAAGCGACCGCCGTCAATAGCGGCCCCGGCGCCGCTGGTTGGAAGAAACGCCCATTTAGGTGTTAGATACCGATGAAAGACTGCGTTCGGGCCGATGCGGGTAATCTTCACCCGCGCGCTCCATTCTCCAGGTCCCGAATATAGGCAAGAACAGCCTCTATCTCACCATCGGCAACAAGCTCCGCGGCCGTGCGATGGCCATAATCGGCAATCGGTTCATTTCGATACCAGTAGATTGCCTTCGCAAGATCACCAGTCAGCTCGGCGGCCGCAGAGATCGCCTTGATCATTTCCCGCATCCTGCCCTGCAAGCGTTCGGAGGAGGGATTGCGCAGGGTATTGCGATGGACACCGGTCAATTCTGCAAGGTTTGCGACTTTGACGCCGAGCGCCTTTGACAAGCGAGACGGCGAAATATAGGGCGTCCGCGGTTCCTGAAGGCTATCAACAAAGCCGGAAACAACTGTGTATGAATGTACTGTCTGAGCCTGCGCCATGCCTAATCTCCGCTCAATCTTATGCACAATATATGCACATTTTGATGCACATCAAGGTTGGCTAGTAAAAAATCACGCCTGCTGCGTTCTTGAACGACATTCCACGTTCACGCCTCTGCCTATCAAGCGCCTGCGTCTACTCTTCATCGATGAGCGTTTTAGTAGTAGCCGGTATAGTCAGCACCAAGATCGAAAGCGCTGGCCAGTTCCTCGAGCACGACGAGAACGATGGAAAGCAGCATTTCGTACGCTCCGGGCTATCGAAGCCGTCGGTACTGCTCTTCCCACCATGAAAGAGGTTGTTACGGACGGTCTGGCAATAGCCGATAACCTGCCCAAGCTCACAAGTACTGGCGGGAAAACCCACAGCTCTAAACGCCAGCATTCCATCGTCGCCAATGATCTGCTTTTTCGGGTTAGCCGCGATCAACGCCACAGCGGCTTCGCTGCTTTTATAATCTCCTTCCCAGCGCTCTCGAAATTGTCTCCACCCAGCCTCCGCGGGCTGACCTGGCTCTGTTTTCTTTAGGTAACCGTTGGCCTTGAGCGCATATTCGAAACGCGCAAAAAAATAGAGAAAGTCAAAGGCGAGAGACACTAGGTCCTCCCCAACCTCGTCTCTTCGCATAATGCCCACCGTTCCTAGGAGATCCGTAATGCATGAAAGCCTGATACATTCAATGCGTCAGCATCGGGAGTAGCGACCTCCAAAACTATCAGGACAACGGCGGTCGCGCACCTGTCACCGAAGGAAAATTCCATCGATATAGATGTTGCGAGAAATCTTCTTCCGACCTGGATACATTCGCACGCCGCCGCGAGGATGAGCTCGAAGGAAGTCCGCAACATCGTCCAAGGTATTAAGGGGTAAGGGATCCACGTTTGATCCGAAATGATGACAGGCGTAGTAGCCGTCGGAGCCGCGTTCGACACGTCCGATGACCAGGCCGCCGACAATTCGCTCAACTCTCGTGACTGGCATCGTTACAGCTCCCCAAGGGCCGATCAACATAATCGCGAAATCGGTCTCCAGTTCCGAAGCAAGATGATAATCGAGATATTCTGTTACATCCGCGTTCGTAGAACATTTTACACCCCAGGCTGCGACTGAAATCAATATCTCACATTATCGCCGTGAAGGCGGCCGTCATTGATACATTTAGGCCATAATGAAACGCCGCAGCTTTCGGCGAAGAAGCGGTAGTGTCATTTGCTCATCAAATCGAATCTCGACAAGTTGGACGGCATTTTGTTCACAGAGACTTCTCTTTAAGGCGTCGCGTTCCATGTTACGTTTTAGCGCCACTTCTCCTCCAAATGCAGTAATGGCTCTGTAGTGCTGCTCACCATGGTGTTCCAGAGCAAGGCCGATGGCGGGCAGATACACGTCAAATCGTTGGCGCCCCAGCCATGGGGGCGACGCCTCCCTCAGGATAACTTGGTCGGGAAATAGCTTTTTCACCAGACTGTACATTTCTGCCTCCCTCATCCATCGGCGAACACCAAGAGTGTACTGGACTTCGGAACGCGCAGTGGACTTGTCCATTCCAGACATCAACATCAGCTGATCGATATACGGCGTGATAAATTCCCCAATATCATCACCGTAGAAGCTGGCAGCAGCCTCCGGTCCCGAGCGACGGGCGATACACAGGTGGCATATTTCGTCGATGTAGGTCGCATCCGACAACAATCGAACAACCTGATGGGTCCATGCGCCTGAATGAGATGCAATCCTTATAGCCTCTGACATCATCTTTTCATGAGCTAGGCGAGCGCATGAACAGAAACAACGCTTCCCGGTAACTAAATGATCGAATGCAACAAACTCAAAGCCCTCGATCCCAAACTCATAGCCTTGCGTACGCGGACCAGGTCGAGGGTTCGCGACCAGCGGCTGCTCAAGGCAAATCGCCTCCATCATTTTCTTGGTTTCAAGAAACGTGCTGGGCGGAATCGTCACGTGGTTCAAACGCAGGATGTGATTGGTTTGCGTTTTTAGCTGCTTCGACCAAAGTCGGTGTGTGATCAGCCCTGCAGGGCCACAATTTATGGGACTTAGGTGCAAACCCTGTGTGTCAATCTCAACGCCGTCAACCATGTTCTCTCTGGTTGTGGAAAAGGCCAGTTCGGCATACCAGGTGTCGTACCCGATGTCCGCAAGCCGCGCTAAGGATGCACAGCGCTCCTTGAAATACATCGAGTGAAGCTTCACCGAGGGGATCTTCCGGAGCGCCAAAGCTGTTTGCTGCCGAAGATTTTCGACGAGAATTTGTGTGAGCAGTTGTTCAACGGCATCCACCGGCCTCGTGCCCACGGTAGCGACCCTGGGTGCCAACGCTTCGGCAAATTCCTTCTCGGAAAAACCGATGGAAATGCGGCTACGCCTCACGCATCTGCCTCGCTTGCAAGGGCCCAATCGCAAATCCGGAGGACACCGACCAGCTAGATCTCATTCGAGACCTCGATGTCTTGGTTCAAGACGGCGCTTTCAACGAAGTTTCCGAGCGCACGAGCTGTTGAATCATAAATCGACTTCTCTCCGTCCGCGCTTGAAAGGGTGAGCACGAACGCAACTTCTTGCGCGCCCGCTTGGCTGTGATGCGTCCACCCAAATTGGTAGAGGTCACGCATGAACACGCGGGCGTAAAGCCGCAGGTATGGTCCGGAAAAGCCAAGTCCGCTCCCTTTTGAAAAGTCTCTGCAGTGCCGTCTGATAGGCTGCCATTTGCGAAGTTCATCGCGAGCGTCGTTTTCCGGAAGCGTCGACTCTTTCATTGAGCCAAGTAGCGACGGCCACCTATCCGCTCCCGACTGATACGCCAGAGATGTCTCCAAGCGGGAAGCGAAGTAGTTAGCGCCGCCAAACGGCGACACGAGAGGCCGCAAAACAGCGGTCAAGCTGGCGCGTCCGAACAATTTTCCGTCACGCACCAGCTCGGGAGGGATGGGAATATCGTTCCAGTAGTATGCGGTTCCTGGCTCGAGTTGTGCCCGCCACGCAAGCGTGACACTGCCGGGCGCGCAGGTCCAAGGGAGGTGCCCTTGATACGGGGTTCCCCAACCGAGGTTGGGATCGTGCTCACTTCGCTCGGCTGAATTGATGAGGAGAGCCTTAACCAGATCCGGCGTTGGTTCCCGTAAGCTATCGAAGGTGTGGGCTGCCAAAGACGATACCAACGGCGTTGCGTAACTGCTTCCCGTATCCACGACCCCACCCAGCATCCTGAGATTCGAAAACCACGACAGGTCCGGTTTCATCATCCCGTCAGGACCGGGACCTGGCAGGCATGCGGGGCAACTGTCACCCGGCGTACCGTCAGCAAGCGCCTGACGGCCCCCCACGACAATCGCCGCCTCGCAATCTGCTGGGGGATTAGGTCTTGAATTGTTATCTGGGGTGACATTTCCGACAGAGATGACGGGGAGGAAGCCCGCCGATCTCGCGAGAAGGCTGATTTCATGGCCGAGAACGCTGACCTCGGTGGGATCCAAACCGGCGCCGTCCTGATTGGCAGAGATGTTCCAGACGCGCGCTTCTGGATAAAGACGCGCAACCTCCGCCAGATAGTCGACCAACTCCCGCTCATCAAAGCGCCGATTGGCGTTCCGATGGGGGACGGCCTGAACAGTTCCGATACGGCAGTTTAGTTGAGGCAGCGAGCGATTTTTGTTCCAGGCGTGCCCATGGATAACGAGGGAGCTAACGCTATTTCCGTGAGGCTTGTCGGCTTGGGCGTTCGTGACGAAAGGTGTCGCCCTGAAAGCTTCAGCTGCGGTGTAGCTTCGCGCATGCAGACCGCCATCGACGACGGCAACGATTGGAGCATTCTCATCGATTACTGGTGCAGGAGGCTCCGCTCCTTCGCCAGGTGCTGCCACTCTGATCGGCCGCACAGGATCAATGCGATAAGAAGCGCCTGACGCAATGAGCTGTCTCAACCCTTCTTTATTCGGAATTCGAACTGCAGCGCGTCCGACGCCGGTGTTTCGATAATCTCGCATTGCCCTTGCAATGCTGGATTGTCGTGGTGTCGTGAGAGAACGCGGTTCTTCCGATTCCTCAGATGTTCCGAGCGTGAGCCGCACGCTGGTAAATGTCGGCATGACCAGCCTCTCATTGGCAAAGCGCTGGATACGCTCGAGGACTTCGGCCTTGGCATCTCGATCGCGGAACGGCGCAAGCCAAACAACGAACAAGCGTCCGTCATCATCTTCCGGTGCGGAATTCCAGAGCTCATTGAACGATCGACCGCGCAGACGACTTTTCGCATCAAATTGTCCGAGAGACGAAACACGGGATATGTCGGCTTGCACCGCATAGCCGATTGGATGTTCGATTGCGCGAAGGAGGCGAGGCAATTCTTTGACTTCAGCCTCGATCAAATAGCCGCCAGGAAGAGGAGCAACTAGCCTGCATCCATGACGCTGCGAGAACAAGTCATCGGGGGTGTGCGTTGGAGCAAGGGAATCCTCACTGAACATCCGAACGACTAGGTGCGTCAAACCCGAGTATGTGGGCAACTCTGTACGGTGTTCATAAATGTCGCGTGTTTCGCTCGCGAGCACGTCCTGCTGCCGGCCGAGCCGCTCCTTGACGATGCTGTCGATGCCTTTGCCACGCCCCGTCGGACTCCGCAGCGCCGGATCCATCTGAAGGCTCAGAACGGGATAGAGAAGAGGTTGGTCTCTAGGCTCCACCATACTACACCTCCCCTTCCTGTTGCTTCAGGTAAGCGTAAATGGCTTGCCGCGACACTCCGAGAATGCGGGCGGTATCCGCGCCCCCAATGGCGTACTTCTCCTTGAGGGCTATTGCAACCTGGCGTTTCTGCTCCGCATCCAATGGCTGCCGCTGTACAGGGACAGTACGGCCTGACCGCGGCTCCAGCAGAGCCACAACGACGGCTCCAAAATCAATATCACGCGACTCATGAACGGCATGACGCCGCGCCGACAGACTCATCGTTTCGATATCGGCCCCCGACAACCCTTCGGACACGACGGCGAATAGCTCGGCGCGCCTCTCCTCATCTTTGTCCTCGAAGAGAAAATGGCGCCAAAGGTCAGCGCGAACGCTTTCATCCGGAAGACCGAGTTCAATTTTATAAGGAAACCGCCTCCATATTGCAGGATCAAGAAGATGCGCATGATTGGTTGCAGCAACCACGATCGAGCTCGGGTCTAGCCCGTCCAACGCTTGAATGACGGTATTGACAACGCGTTTGAGCTCGCCCAACTCGTGACGATCGTCACGCAGCTTTGCGACTGCATCCATCTCATCGAGAAAAAGAACGGCGTTTCGCGCCGGCACGAAATCAAACACCGAGCGGATATTTTTGGCGGTGTCCCCGAGCAAAGAGGAGATGACCGAGTCGAGCCGGACGACATATAGCGGACGAGACAGTTGCGCAGCGATATGGCCGGCAAGGAGAGACTTGCCTGTTCCTGGCGGGCCAGAGAGCAGAAGCCCAAGACGTGAGGCCAATCCTTTGGCGCTCAAGTCATCAATGCGCCGAGCATCCGCGATGAAATCGCTGAACACATGCCACCCGCCTTCGTTGAGAAAAATAGGCGTATCGGGCCAGGTCTGCTCCTCGACAAGCGGCAAGCGGGATTTCGAGTCCACGGGCAGCGATTCCACGTAGCCAGACGCCTTCAAAGGCACCCCCCTCTTGCGCACCAGGGCCTTCAGCTCCTTGGCAATGGAAGTCTCACCATTCTTGTCGAGATCTCGCGCAAGCGCATTCGCAGCTCTGCGTACGCGCGTGTAGTCAGCGGAAAGTGCCGCGTCGGCCAACTCCAGCACATTTTTCATCTCAATGGTCATGATCACTCCATGCGTAAAAATTCGTCATCCATTCGTAAACCACAATAGCCATATTGACAATTAAATTTTCCTTAATGTAAACTCTTACGGCACTCAAGAAAAAAGATTCTGATGCAATGACAAGGAAGAATCAGCATGTGGTTCCCCATAACGGCGAATGGGCCGTGCGGGGCGCTGGAAATCAGCGAGTGACCTCCACCCATGGAACGCAGGCCGACGCGGCTGCCGCTGCTCGCAAAATTGCGATCAACCAGCAGAGCGAAGTCGTCATCCACCGTCCCAACGGACAAATCCGGGACAAGGATTCCTACGGTCGCGACCCGTTCCCGCCGCGTGGCTAAAACCTGAGGCCGCCTGGAGTGAGGCGGCCTCTTCATCAAAGGAGAGAAGAAATGCAGTTTGAAGGCGCATTAGTTCGCGAGCAGGGCGTCACCTTCGCCATAGTCATCGTCAAGCCGCACGTTTTGAACAGCGGCCATCAGGCCGACGACGTTGCATATAGCTTCCAGCCAGCATTCCCGGGCGTGCCGATTGTTCTCATGGCACAAAACAGCAGGGGCGTACCGACATATCGTGGCCGACGTGATCTTGTTAATTTTCTGTCGCGGGTGCCAATGCAGGCGATACCCTGGAAGCGCTACACCCTGAACTGATCGGGAAGACTAGATAGATGCTAAAGACAGATACCCGCCAAGCGAATTGGCGGCGTGCTAATCCTGCAAAATATGAGGCTCACCTCTTGGTGCAGCGTGCCGTGAAGGCGGGCGAGCTGAGAAAGAACACGTGTGAGGTCTGTGGTGATGAAGACGTCGATGCTCATCACGATCAATACGACGAGCCATTGAACGTCCGATGGCTATGCCGTCGCCATCACACCAGGCTTCACCACTACGGCGGGGACCTGTTTCCCATTCGGACTTCGCCTTAGAAGGTCTCTCGGACGGACCATTGGAAGACAGCACGGTTGTCCAAGACGAAATTCTGCAGTTTGCTCCCGTCACAGCGCCTTCGTCCGGGTCGCAAATGCAGAAGTACGCTGCCCTCATTCATTCAATGAACATTGCCTCCCCTTCAGTTGGATCGAAGGCGACATCATCTTGAACGGCACGTCTGCTCAGCAAGCCGGCGTCCTCGAGCGCTTCGATATTGGGAAGGTCACGCAACGTCTCCATACCAAAGACCGAAAGAAAGTGTGAGGTCGTTATGTAAGTATAGGGCGCGCCTGGCGTCGGACTGCGTGGCCCGGAGCCGATAAAACCCGCCCCGCGCAGATTACCAACGACGTCACGGCTGACCTCCTTCCCAAAGATCTTTGACAGCTCGCCGCGGGTAATCGGCTGTAAATATCCCACCGCCATCAGCACCATCGCCTCGAACTCGGAGAGTGCCGCCGCCCCTCCCCTTGTCGGGGCCGAAGACGCGCGAATCGTCTCGGCAAACCGCGGCCGGGTGCGATGCTGCCAGCCGCCGGCGACCGACACCAGCTCGTAAGGCCGATCCCGCAACTCCTCGACGAGATCGTCGATCAACAGATCAATGCTACAATCCTTTCCCACCACACGCGCCAGCGTCTCGCGGCTGACCGGCTCAGCCGAGGCAAAGATCACCGCCTCAATCCGCAGCATCCATTCCCGCCAACGAAGTTCTTGCGGTAAGTCCTCGAGCTCGCGATCATACAGGACATCTTGCTGTCGGTCTTTTGCCCGACGCAGTGTGGTTTTTGTCGCGCTCGCTCCCCTCATCATCATAATCCAAAGATGCGGAAGGAGGAGCGGCCGGACAGCTCGCGCACCGCTTCAAAACTCTCGAGCCGATCGAACAGCCGGTTCGCTGCCCAGCGCGACAGCTCGCTTCCTGGGACCGACGCCAGAATAGCGTCGTCGGACAGCAAACGCCGGATCACCGGCTCGGCGCCCCTGGTACGGAGCTTTGGTGCCACAGCCAGCAACCGCGCTGCCCTTCGATCGATCTCCACGGCAGATCGCAGCGCCGCCGCCACACCATCCATCAAAGCCAGGCAGATCGCCCTCGGATAAGCCGCTTCGCCAGACCGGACGCGACCACGGCCGCCGATGGTGCGGAACGCCTCGCCAAACCGCTCGGGGATTAGCAGCGGTACGGGTTTCGGCCAGTTCAGCATTAGCGCCAGAACGATCTCGGCGAGCCCAAGCGACAGCACCTCGGTGTCCGGGCGAATGGTCGTAATCGCCGATACAAGCTCGGCAACTGCGAGGGGTGCCGCGCGCCCGGACTGGATCGCCGTATCGACAAAATCCGGGACGGAGACAAGAGCATCCTCCCAGCCAATCCCCAGCAGCGCGCAGAGCTCCTTAACGAATGGCGTGGCAATCGTCCCGGATTGGCGCGTCAGCATTCGTATGGCAAGAAACAGCTTTCCGGCCGGCCCGGGATCGTTGCCGGGCGCGGTGAGCAAAATCGCGTCGCGAATGGCGGTTTCCTCTTCATTGCGGCCAAGCATTCTGGCGGCGACGGCAGCTGATTTGAGAGCAAGGCGATCGCGCCAGCAGCCGAGCCACGGCGGATCGGCGCGGATCAGATCATCGAGCGATTTCAGGGCGATACCGGCGGCGAAGGCGGCGTCGGATTCAGTGATGTCGCGACCACGCGGCAGTGCCCATCCCGGCATGCGGGGCGACCAGGCGGGGGCGGTTGGAGCGGAGGGGTCGAACGAATCCATGCGACGGAGTGTAGATTAGGTGAGCGGTTTAGTCCAGCATTATCCGCCTAAACCGCACCGCTTGTCGCGGATATATAACGTCCGATAATCTTGCATTATCGGACGTTTTGCTCTTTATATAAAGAATGGCCCATATCATCGAGCAAAACGACGAAAATCACGCCACAGAGACCTCCTCTCCGTCTGAGAGCACGACCGCTCGCGACGCTATTGCCGCGCCGCAGATGGCGGTCGGCATCTCGACGGCCAGCGCTGGCCTCCCCTCCCCTCTTCCGGAGGCGCGGACCTTGCCGGCGCACCTCGAGCAGCTCGCCGAACGCGCCCGTACCTATGTCGAGGCGGCGAGCGCCGCCAACACCCGCAAGGCCTACGCCTCCGACTGGAAGCACTTTTCCGCTTGGTGCCGCCGCCAGGGTCTCGCGCCCCTACCGCCCGATCCGCACACCGTCGGCCTGTACATTACGGCGCTCGCGTCCGGCACTGCTGCGGCCGATCGCAAGCCCAGCTCCGTCACGACGATCGAGCGCCGCCTTTCGGCGCTGACCTGGAGCTACGCCCAGCGCGGCACGCCGCTCGACCGCAAGGACCGTCATATCGCCACCGTAATGGCTGGCATTTGCAACACGCACGCCGCCCCGCCGCGGCAGAAGGAAGCCCTCCTGCCCGAAGACCTGATCGGCATGCTGGAAACGCTCGACAGGGGAACCCTGCGCGGCCTGCGCGATCGCGCCATGCTGCTGATCGGCTTTGCCGGCGGTCTGCGCCGTTCCGAGATCGTTGGGCTCGATATCGGCCGCGACCAGAGCGAGGACGCGCGCGGCTGGATCGAGATCCTCGAGAAGGGCCTGCTCGTCACCCTGCGCGGCAAGACCGGATGGCGGGAGGTGGAAGTCGGCCGCGGCTCGTCCGATGCGACCTGTCCGGTTCTCGCTATCGAAACCTGGATCAAGTTCGCCCGGATTGCCAAGGGTCCGCTGTTCCGCCGCGTCCGCGGCCAGGGCAAGGATGTCGGACCGGACCGGCTGAACGATCGCGAGGTCGCCCGTCTCGTCAAAAAGGCGGCACTGGCCGCCGGCGTCAGGGGCGACCTCAACGAGGCCGAACGCGCGGCAAAATTCTCCGGTCACTCGCTGCGCGCCGGTCTGGCCTCCTCCGCGGAGGTCGACGAGCGCTATGTCCAGAAGCAGCTCGGCCATGCCAGTGCGGAAATGACGCGGAAATACCAGCGCCGGCGTGACCGCTTTCGCGTCAATCTCACCAAAGCCACAGGGCTTTGAGGCCCCTCCCCTGCTCACTATGAACTCGTTGGGGCAAATTGCGTGTCGGATTTTTAGCTTTCCGCTTCAATTGAAATTGTTAGCTAAAAGCCACACAGCGCATGGGCGACAATACGCTCCGGGCGCTGACCTCCGATCTCGCCTATTTCGAAGCCTGGGGTCTGGCGGCCTCCGGAAAATCTCTACCCTGGCCGGCGCCCGAAGCGCTGCTCCTGAAATTCGTCACCCATCACCTGTGGGATCCGGAGAAACGTACTGCCGATTCAGATCACGGCATCCCGGCAGACGTGGCCGAAAACCTCCGGCACCAGGGATTCCTCAAGTCCGCCGGCCCACATGCGCCGGCGACCGTGCTCCGTCGGCTGGCGAACTGGTCGACACTGACCAGATGGCGCGGGCTTACCGACGCCTTCGGCTCCCCTGCCCTCGAATCCGCCGTTCGTCTGGATGTGCGCGCCGTCCTGCGGCAACGCCGCCGCAAAAGCGCAAAGGCGGTCACCGGCGACGTGCTGGCCAAGCTGTTGGTGACGTGCGCGACCGAAAGCCCGCGTGATCTCCGCGACCGGGCGATCCTGATGGTCGCCTTTGCCTCCGGCGGCCGCCGGCGCAGCGAGATCGCAGGCCTTCGCCTGGAACAACTGACCGTGGAAGCTCCGATCGAGACCGAAGGCGGCACTCCCCTCCCCTCTCTCGCCATTCATCTTGGCCGTACCAAAACGACGTCAGGCGAGGAGGACGAGTCGTCTATCTCACCGGCCGGCCTGTCGAGGCGTTGAATGCCTGGCTGGCGGCGGGGGAAGATCGACAAGGGCAGCGTGTTTCGGGGGGGGGGGCGGGCGCTGGGGGACAATTTCGCGGCGGGCGCTCGATCCGCAGTCGGTCAACGCCGTTATCAAGCAGAGGGTGGAGATGGCCGGGTTGGAGAGCGGGGAGTTTTCGGCCCATGGGTTGCGGTCAGGTATCTGGCCGAGGCGGCGAACCGAGGCATTCCCCTACCCGAGGCGATGGAGCAGTCACGTCATCGCTCGATTCAACAGGCATCCAGCAATGCCACCAGACGGTGTGGACGCGCGGCGCGCTTGTTATGAGTCTGTCAGGACCTTGGTTCGCGCAAATTCAGTTGGGGATGGAAGTCTATCTCAAACGGCACTACTCAGGAGAAGCAGCCTAACTTAGCTCGGGCTTGTGAGCACTTCTGTAATTTAGATGATGACCGTTTTCATTGTTACGCCGGGGCCGTTGTAAGATCGCGGGCTTGGCGCCTTCAGCCGGATCTCGCAAACGTTTCAGGTTACCTCTGACGGCTGGCTTGCCAGAAGAAGACGACGACGGATTGAGGCTAGTATTCCGTCAAAGGTGAAGCACGACATCCGATAACCACCAAAGGCAACATTGTTAGCACGCCAGCGAAGTCGATCAAGATCATCTGGCACGAGATCCGCATCACGCCCTACAATCAGAAGCAGGTGAATTGTCGGGCTATTCGTACCGAAAATCCGTCTGAATGCGGAAGAGTTTTTTTCTTCCGACAGCCGCCACGCCCAATCAACCAACTGCGACGAGCCGTGCTCAAATCGGTTGGACCAGTGTTTCATTGATTTTCCGGCTTCGAGCTTTGTAAAGATGCTGTATTCTCGCGCGTCCTCGACCTCGATCAATGTGAATGCATTCGCCTCAGTATCGCCAGAAGCCGCGTCGCACACGAAATCGCCAAACAAGTCGAGTTCGCTTGCCCAGCAGTTGGGTAGTTCGACAGCATTGTTTCCGTAGCCAATAGCAGCGCAGAGATGCGGGCGCTCTTTAAAAAATGGCGCTATCTGATCCCGTTCCTTGAGATGGCTCTCGGATTTAAGGAGCTCGTCAAGTTCGTCCAGGTTTTGTCGTAAGATCGAAGTATCAAGATTTAAGGAAACAAAGGATTTCATACAGAGTGGGCCTGTGCCAACCTCTCAACTCTCCGCAATCCATCGAGCTGGCTACGCCTAACGACGTCCTCAATTTTTAGATTTTCGCCCTCGAAGCGAACGAGGACTCGCAACTCGGCTCCCACCCTAAGGGAAAAGAGATCTTTCGTCCCGAGCAATAGCTTTGTTTGCTCCAGAGCTGAGGATCGTCCGCCGCGCGACAGACGTTCAACAGCGTTGACCACCTTTGCTTTCTCTTCCGATGCGAGTTGGTCGAGGTATGACCGCGCTGTAAATGTCCACACTATCTGCATCGAAGCTGATCGCCTTTCGTTCCAACTATATAGTAGTACGATCCCCCCCACCTTTCAACGTGTTCCGACCTTGGCTGCAGTGAATGGCCTATCGACAGCAGCAGGACATTCGATAGAATGTTCGGGCCGTCCACCGGGGACCTCATCGAGCGTTACAACGGCTAAGTCGTGTCCAGGGCTCGCCACGTCGTCATTGCTTACGAGCACAGTGGCCAAGACCAAGTCAAGGCGATCGTGTCGACAGAGCGGTCGCAGCGTAGGAAAGATGGCCGGGGAGGCGCCCGAATGGACGACAACATAATGGGAGTCTTGTGTCGTTTTGCATTTAATCGCAAGACTCCGCATGCGATAATTTCAACAAGATAGCGTGGCACTTAAATTGAGATTGAGCAGTTAATTTTGAGATTCAGGCTTCGATTGGCACTTAAGGTGAGATTCGTCGCCATGGAAAAGATGAATGCCGTCGGCCAATCGTCCTCAGAAAATGCTAAACCGTCACAAACGGTTATTGCCAAATCGGAAGGTGCCAGACGCCGAAAATCGCACCGAAAATCTCAAATTAAATGCCACCACCTGCCGGAACGGCCGCGTTCTTACGATTAAATGCCAAACGACACCATCAACCACCGAATTTACGAGATTCCCGCCTTAGACGCCTGCTACTGCGGGTTCAGCGGTCGCCGACCGATGCGCATACTCGTTCGTGCTAGTAATCAAACTTAGCGACTTTGACCAAATCGCCGAAGCATGAACTTCAGCCTTTCGTTCTCCTTCCGGAGCTTCACGACCATGAGGCTTCTCAGATGGCGGTTTTCAGCCTCGAGAGCGGCGAGCTCTTCATCCAAGCCGCACAGCAGCGGGGGATCGCGGCGAAGATTGAGAATTGGTGCACTTGCGGGGCTCGCTGACGGCGTCTTCTTACTCCGTGCTTTCGCTCCAGACTTCGGAGTCCATCCTGAACCCGGGCTACGCTGCTGATGCACCGAGCGCGTGGGGTCGGACGCATCGTCTTCCACAGCTTCAGACTCGATGGAAAACTCTTTCGACGACGACGTTGCGGCAGGACTATCCGGAGGGACTTCGCCGTCAATCGGAACATCCGAGTAGTCTACCACCTCGAACTTCACCGCGACAACGTCCTCCTGAACTGATGCTGCTTGAGGCAGATCAAGCTTTGGCATCACATCGTCAGCCTCTACCGCGCGGGCAACAGCCTGCAAATCCAGATCGCCCCAGATTGAGGTTCGGCGAAGTGTCTGGCGCCTGTTCGTCTTATATTCGACGATGAAATTGGATCGTGGTGTTCGCATGTTCCTAAGAAATGGAATGAGTGAGGGCGCAGAATGATCAGGATGCACGGGAATTTTTGAAACCGGCCAATCCCGAGGATTGCACGTCAAGGTGATCGAGGGATGGACACCGAAAGACCGCTAACTCATACCATGTCTCTTGCGCAGATCAGCGTTTTCGGCGCGCAGCTTCTCTGAGAGCAGCTTTCTGAGGCGCCGATTTTCTTCCTCGAGCTGGATGAATTCGGCGAGTTCGTCATCCACCGAAAGAGATGCTGCGGAAACGGGTGGCGCCGGTTGAGCCAAAGCCTTCTTCCACTGATAATGAGTCTGATCCGAAATACCAGCGCTTTTCACGGCATCTTCAAGGTTGCGCCGCCAGCGACCGTAGCTTCAATCTGACCAATCTTTTCCAGCTTTTCCTCCCCGGTAAGGCCGCGGACCTTCTGCTTCGCCAGTTTCGACGCATTCGCACGAATTTTTTCAGCCTTCGTGTTATTTCCTTTTTGAAGTCTTTTTCGGAGCAGCGGGCTCAGCTTCTGCCGCTACGGCGCCATCCTGGGTCTGGATTTCTTGGTCAGCAATTATTCATCCTCTGTACATCGCTGCTTTGTTTGCCAGCGCGATCCAAGAGTCAATTGTTCTTGCCACCTGTACGGACTAATTCCATGAATCAGATGGCACGACCCGTGATAATACAATCGATCTGAACACATAGTCGTCGGGCTTCTCCAATCTAGAAACCAGTTCTCATGTGTTCGAATCCTGTAGTGCCCGGGTTCGGTGGTTTTGCTAGCCAACACGACGCTGCTGGACATGAGAACGCATCAAAGCCATCAATATTGGTCTAAGCGAGAACTCGCCACTCCGTCAGCCATCTTCCGAGTGATCGAAGGATCGACTTGAAGAGGTTCTATTTCATTCGCTGCGAGGTCCGATCGGGATATCGACGCAGCGGAGCGTCTTTCTCTCTAGGTACTAGCCGCCACAGCACAAGTTGAGCGCGTACCGATCTCCGTGCGAACGAAACCAGGCATCAAAGCTGCGCAAGCAAAAGGCCCACCGCCTGGCAACACCGGTCTCCGGGAAAAACGCCATAAGGTACTGGCTGGGATGGCTGCATGCAGAAGGCTGCTTTCGGCGATCGCATCCAAGCTTCGCCAACATATGACTCCCCACTGTGCAACGCATCCAAATATGTGGTCGCGGAGCGTCCGCATGGATATAAGGTCTCGCATTCGCTCACGCACCTGAACGGGCCGCCATTCTGAATGGATCTGCGAAGTAAAATCGCACCTTAGAATGCTATTATTGCAACCAAGTAGCAAAAACAACAATTTAGCTTGTGGTCAGCTGACAACAAAACAAAGCGGCGGTTCAAAGGGCACTAATGTTTTTCAAGGGATATAATTTGGAACCGCGATTAAGCCCGCCTTTGTTCGCCGCCATTGGCCCGCAGCAACGCCATCAACATTGGTCCGAGAGAAAACTCGCCGCGTTTCGCCCTCGACGTCAAATCGCGAAGATATCCACCGGCCGATGTGATGTGCCCCGCCCGCTCCAGGATTGCAGCCATCATTGCGGCCGCGTTTTCAGCCCCTATTACTTCGCAGGCGTCCTGGTAGGCCGACGGGCTTACCCCCAGCATTGATCGCACGACCACGGCGGCCATCATAAGGTCCCGCCAGCTGCCGATTGCTCCGCCCGGACCATACATGGAAATCTCCGGGCATGCCCGAAGGACCATACCAAGCGGGAATGATTTTATCGATTCGGCTCTTAGTTCAACGTTTTTACTCTGCTTCGCGCCCTGCTCGTTTTCAGAGCAAGGTTCAAGTTCATTGCTGGATTCGGTATTTGAATTCTGTATGTGCTGACGGAATCCGTCATCATTGGCGTCGGATTTTCCAAGATTGACGTGCCGTTCCAATAGATTGACTACTTCTTCCTTCAGCATCTCGACTTCGTCGAGAATTCCGATTAATTCGTCCGCCCCTTTTGCCCGCCGCAGCCGTGCCATGGCTTCAACATAAAGCTCCTCGACCTTGGCCCAATCCCCGGGAACGTGATCTTCCATTGCCGCAGAGATCAATTTCCGGACATCCCGTCGGGCAATTGTGATGCGCTCTTTGACGATTTTGAGCTTGCGATTACCCTCTGCGACCTGCTGGGCCATAACCGCAAGTTCTTCTGATCGGGCCAGAAGCGGCGCAAGACTGAAGCCAAAGGCTGTCTCGATGGACCCATCTGAGCTCTTGCGCGCATAGCGTTTCCCGTTCGGGCTATCATTCCGTTGGATGAGACCTGCATCGACCAAGAGGGCCAAGTTCTCGCGTAGCGTCGTGCCGGCGATACCGTTTGCCCGTGCCGCGAGTTGGGCATTGGACGGAAACACGATAAGATTCGCTTCCTCCTTGAGTTCAGCCTCAGGGTAGAATGATAGAAGCGCGTTGAGCACTGCAAGTGCCCGATCGCGCAAACCCAACAATGATCGCGCGTCACAAGCATCGCGATAGATCTTCCACTTGTCGGCCGATTTACCCTGCCTGATGTCGGCGGATTTGAACTGTGCCGCCACTAAGGCAAGCGTCATCGGCCGCCGCCCAAACGGCGTCGTCACATTTCCACTCTGCATGTCTTTCACCCTTCAATAGGCAAAAGAAATCTGCTCACCAAAAACGGTGCCAAAGACTCTTGACTGCGATTCATGGAAATGCGATTCTCAGGCTGCTTAGACCATTGAGAGAGGCTTCCACGACGGCGACGTTTGGGGGCCTTTCTTTTGCTGTTCCTATCCTTATTTATCCTTCAGATGACGGATTTTCCTTTCTGAAGTTCGCGTAGAGCGCAGGAAGCTGCTCCATAACAAACTTTGCAAAAGTCTCGTCTCTATCTCGGTTCATTTCGATTTTGCACTGCTTGCCGCCGATGGCGAGCGTCGCGATTTGAAGCCCGTCAGCAGATTTTGCGACCAAGCGGGTGGGGGCTACAGACGGCGCCGTCACATCATCTATCTTGGACGCTCTTAGGACGACCAGGAAACGATTGTCAGAATCCCTATGTGAGAAGGATTTGTCCTGGGTGGCTTTGCGGGCCTTCTTCTCTGCGCCCGGGACTTTCAAAAGTTCTGCGAGCTCCTGCCACCTCGGTCGACCGATCTTCGGCGCACGGCCAATGGAATCAATCAACCACTGCGGAACTGCCCGAGCAACTGTTACCAGCTTTTGAGCTTCGTGTCGGTCAACAGACAAAGCCATTTGTATTAGCGACCGTTGAAAACCACCCTCGTCCAGTTTGAGTGCAAACGCCGCCCGTTCGATGAAAGTCAGGTCTTCACGAGCGGAATTCTCAATGCCCTGCGCGACGACAAGACGATCGTCATCCAGTTCGCGGACATAGGCTTTGACTTTCAAGCCGAGTTCGGCAGTCGCACGTAGTCTGCGGTGGCCGTAGGCAACCTGATATCGTCCGATCTCAGCTGGATGCGGTCGAACAAGGATCGGAATTTCTTGTCCATGATCTTTGATCGAAGTCTTAAGGACCTCCAAGACAGCCATGTCTTGGTCCTCAAACCGGTCCGCGAAGGGCGAGGGGTCGACCAATTCTGGGTCTATTTCGACTGGAACAGCTCCGTCAGCAACTTGCTGCTTGAGCTCTTCGTAATGTCTTTCCACCTCTGAGAACGTGTCTTTCAACGACCGGACCGCACCCGAGGCAACTCGCTGCACAGGCTGCTGTGCGTCATTAGAAGCGGTCTGATCGTTGCCCCCGGCAAACATTGAGCGAATGGATTGTGTACGTTTGCTCATCGTTCCGACCCTATCCAAACAACAGTTCTAGTAAGACCGTGTAGTCAGCTGACAACACACTAAGGTTTTGATTTATCAGCGATTGAGCCGCCATCATCGACCCCAGACCTTGTTTATCTGGTCGATAATTTCCAGATTCACGGCATTGATGGATTCCATTGCTCGATCATACGTCGTCCGTCCTACCGCGCCGCGCGAGAGTTCATAGAGCGACTGCTTGGTAAGACCGGCATTGGCGATTGCCGTCGACTTCCATGCGGATGCCGCCATGACGTCGATTCCGAAGACGTCACGAAGCAGCGCCACGATTTCCTGCTCGGGGACGTCGCGCGGATCATGCCTCGTAATAAGAAACCGTAGAAAGTCGTAGTCGAGCCGTCCGCCGGCTTCTTCAATTACCGACACGAGATCGGACGTCATCAAGAGGAACTGGCTCATGGATGCGACATCGACCATTTGGGGATGGACAGTCACAATCATGCCACTCGCTGCGTTAAGGGCGCCCATGGTCAAAAAGCCCAGTTGTGGGGGGCAATCGACGACAACGACGTCGAAGTCCTGTTCGACCTGATTGATTGCGCCTGCGACACGTCTGAAAAATAGATCCTCCGGACGCCCTCGATTCTGCAGCATGAATCGAGGGGTCTGATGTTCAAACTCCATCAGTTCGAGATTACCCGGGACAATGCTTATCCCGGTAAAGTAGGTGCGCCGGATAACGTCCTTCATCGTCACCCTCTGGTCGTCGTAGCGGATCGCACCATAAAGGGTCGTGTTTTCGGCAACGTCGAACTCTGGCTGATAACCGAACATTGCGGAGAGGGAAGCCTGAGGATCAAGATCAACCGCCAAGACACGGTAGCCCTGCAACGCAAGTCCTTGTGCGAGATAAACAGCAGTTGTTGTCTTCGCGGAGCCGCCTTTGAAATTTGCGACCGTGATCACCTGAAGTTTTTCGCCACTGCGCCGACGTGGCCAAAATCTACTTGCTTCCTTAGGTCGAGCTCCGGCAAGATACTCACGGAGTTGATTGATTTGCTCCAAAGTGTAAGAGCGGCGACCGGCGCTTCCCAAATCTGGCGAAGGGCCGAGTCCATCGAGCGAAAGCTGGCGAAGATAGCCGTCTGACACGCCGACAATTTCGGCGACCTCGCCGGAAGTGAAAGATCGAAGCGACTTTTGTGCGGTAGGGGGAAACGCGCGCTCACCAACCGCCCTGAGTCTCGCAGACAACGCTTCCGCGCGCTGGGTGATGTGTGCGGAAGTTGATGCTCGATTAATGTGCCGGTCGATCACGTTCACTTGGGCCTCAGGTTTCAGACGGTTTATTAGCGTCAGACGCGTTATTGCCGTCTCAAGATAACGCATGATTCTGGCAATGCCGCAAGGGAAATAGCGTTAACAGAAGGTTAACGACCGCAGATCCACCTAACACACAAAATCCGGATTTATTATCTAATACAACCTGTTAGCATACCAGACCGTCAGCTATGTTCATGATTTGTCTTACTGTGAATCCTACAATCGTAACCCAAAGGAGACGACACGGAATCCGCATTGTCGTCCAGCTAAAGCAGACTCACCACCGCGACTCAGCTGGATCTTACCTTGTAGAATCCTACAACTACTCACCGTGTCCAAACCGTGCTGAGTTCTCCGCCGAACAACGACGACGGAGAAATTCATGCAGGTTCTCGCGATCTCAACACCGAAAAATATTCAGGAAGCTGAGCTTATCCACCGCCATCACGAGCTACGCGCGCGGGTCTTCGCCGACCGGCTAGGCTGGGATGTCGAAGTTATCGACGGCGTGGAATTGGATGCTTTCGACACTCTGATACCGACTTACATCCTCGCAATTTCCGACAGTCGCCAGGTAGCAGGATGCGCGCGGCTGCTTCCGGCGCCTGGCCCCACAATGGTGGCCGACGTCTTTCACTCACTCCTTCCGAATGGCCGGTTGAACGCCCATTCCGCGATGATCGAGAGCTCCCGTTTTTGCGTCGATACGGCGCTCGGCGAGGGCAGGGGAGACGGATCCGTCCATGAGGCGACGCTGACCATGTTCGCCGGCATCATCGAATGGTGCATGTCGAACGGTTTCACCGAAATCGTCACCGTCACTGACCTGCGTTTCGAGCGGATCCTCGCGCGCGTCGGGTGGCCCCTTCAGCGCTTGGGCGAGCCCAGGAAGTTCGGGGTGACGATGGCGGTCGCGGGAATCCTACTCGCCGACGCCAGTACATTTCAAAAGCTCCGTCCCGCCAACTATCGCTCTGAATTCACCTCCCTCAGCAAGGCAGCGTAGGAGAAATCCGTGAACCAGCTTCGCTCTCACCCTCGGCTTGTGCGTAAACTTCAGGAAGCACTCGGTGACCAGCTCTGCGTGGCGCTGGACGATGCAACAGTCGTCGAGATCATGCTCAATCCGGATGGAAAGCTGTTTATCGAACGCCTCGGACATGGCGTTGCGCCCGCCGGCGAAATGTCCCCGGCCGCGGCCGAAATGGTGATCGGTACTGTCGCGCATGCACTGCAGTCGGAGGTCGATACCGAACAGCCGATCATCTCCGGAGAGCTGCCGATCGGCGGTCACCGCTTCGAGGGACTGTTGCCTCCCGTGGTCGCCAGGCCTGCTTTCACGATCCGGCGCAGGGCATCGCGCCTCATCCCGCTCGAAGATTACGTCCGGACCGGAGTGATGACCGAATACCAGGCCGCGACGATCCGCAGCGCGATTTCCGCGAGGCTCAACATCATCATTTCCGGGGGAACGGGCTCGGGCAAGACGACGCTTGCGAATGCTGTGATCGACGAGATCGTGAAAAGCGCGCCAGAAGATCGGCTCGTCATTCTGGAAGACACCGCCGAAATTCAATGCACTGCCGAGAACGCAGTTCTGCTCCATACCAGCGATACGATCGACATGGCACGGCTTCTAAAGAGCACGATGCGCCTGCGTCCTGATCGGATAGTTGTGGGCGAGGTCCGCGACGGCGCTGCCCTGACCCTGCTCAAGGCTTGGAACACCGGTCATCCGGGCGGCGTGGCGACCATCCACTCGAACACCGCCATGTCGGCGCTGCGCCGTCTTGAACAGCTGACGGCCGAGGCAAGCCAGCAGCCGATGCAAGAGGTGATCGGGGAAGCCGTCGATCTCGTGATCTCCATTGAGCGGACGCCGCGCGGACGGCGCGTTCGCGACGTCATCCAGGTCGAGCGGTTCGTCAACGGTCAATACGAGGTCGAATCCGATCAGCTCACAGAAGAACAGGAAGCGCGCCATGTCGCATAGGAAATCATTCATCGCCGTCGCGCTCTTGGCGGCGCCCATCGTTCTCGCCTCGGTCGCGCCGACCCTTGCCAGCTCCGGCGGCAGTCTCCCGTGGGAAGGGCCGCTGCAGCAGATCCAGGAGTCGATCACCGGCCCGGTCGCGGGTGCGATCGCGCTTGCAGCAGTCGCCATCGCCGGCGGCATGCTCATCTTCGGCGGCGAACTGAATGATTTCGCGCGGCGACTTGTATACGTCGTTCTCGTCGCCGGCATCCTCCTCGGCGCCACCAACATCGTCGGCCTGTTTGGCGCAACCGGCGCCTCGATAGGACTGACGAGCGAACAGCTCACCACGATTGGATCGGCCGGAGGCGGGGAGGGAACTCATGGCTAATTCCCCATCCGGCCTGCAGCGCAACCGCATCCACCGTGCACTGTCGCGTCCAAACCTGCTGATGGGCGCCGACAGGGAGCTTGTGTTGCTGACCGGTCTCGCCGCCGTCATCCTGATCTTCGTGGTGCTGACGGTTTATTCGGCGCTCTTCGGAATCGCCGTCTGGGTCGTGATCGTCGGGCTCCTCAGAATGATGGCGAAGTCCGACCCGTTCATGCGGCAAGTCTATATCAGGCACATTTCCTACAAGCCCACCTACAAGGCGACGACATCGCCTTGGCGCCGGTATTGAGGAGGCGGCCATGGTAGCTCTCAAACGCTTCCGGGCGACCGGCCCTTCCTTTGCTGATCTCGTTCCCTATGCCGGCCTGGTCGACAATGGTGTCCTCCTCTTGAAGGACGGAAGCCTGATGGCCGGCTGGTATTTCGCGGGACCAGATTCCGAAAGTGCGACTGACCTCGAACGCAACGACCTGTCGAGGCAGATCAACGCCGTTCTGTCGCGGCTTGGAAGCGGCTGGATGATCCAGGTCGACGCCATTCGCATTCCGACGGTCGACTATCCCACAGAAGACCGTTGCCATTTCCCCGATCCGGTAACCCGCGCAATCGACGGGGAGCGCCGGGCGCATTTCGCGCGCGAGCAGGGGCATTTCGAGAGCAAGCATGCGCTGATCCTGACTTACCGGCCGCTCGAGTCCAAGAAAACAGCTCTCAGCAAGTACATCTATTCGGACGAGGAGAGCCGGAAGAAATCCTACGCGGACACGGTGCTCTTCGTGTTCAAGAACGCGGTGCGAGAGCTTGAGCAGTATTTTGCCAACACACTTTCGATCCGGCGAATGGAAACCCGAGAAACGGTCGGAAGGGGAGGGGAGCGAATTGCCCGATATGACGAACTGCTTCAGTTCGCCCGCTTCTGCATTACCGGCGAGAACCATCCAATCAGGCTTCCCGATGTTCCGATGTATCTCGACTGGATCGCCACGGCGGAGCTTGAACACGGACTGACGCCGAAGGTCGAAAATCGCTTTCTCGGCGTCGTCGCGATCGACGGTCTGCCGGCTGAAAGCTGGCCGGGCATTCTGAATAGTCTTGACCTGATGCCGCTCACCTATCGGTGGTCATCACGTTTCATCTTCCTTGATGCCGAGGAGGCCCGACAGAAGCTCGAACGCACACGCAGGAAATGGCAGCAGAAGGTCCGGCCGTTCTTCGACCAGATATTTCAGACACAAAGTCGATCCGTCGACCAAGACGCGATGACCATGGTCGCCGAGACCGAGGACGCCATCGCGCAGGCCTCATCGCAGCTGGTTGCCTATGGATATTACACACCGGTCGTCGTGCTATTCGACAACGATCGCGAAGCCCTGCAGGAGAAGGCCGAAGCGATCCGGCGGCTGATCCAGGCGGAAGGGTTTGGGGCGCGGATCGAAACGCTGAACGCCACCGATGCCTATCTCGGCAGCCTGCCGGGCAACTGGTACTGCAACATCCGTGAGCCACTGATCAACACCAGCAATCTCGCCGACTTGATTCCGCTGAATTCGGTCTGGGCCGGAAACCCGATCGCGCCATGCCCCTTTTACCCACCGAATTCCCCTCCCTTGATGCAGGTTGCGACCGGCTCGACAGCGTTCCGTCTGAACCTGCATGTCGATGATGTCGGCCACACGTTGATCTTCGGTCCGACAGGTTCTGGTAAGTCGACGCTGCTTGCTCTGATCGCCGCACAGTTTCGCCGGTACGAAAATGCGCAGATCTTCGCCTTTGACAAAGGCAGTTCACTTCTTCCCCTGACGCTCGCTGCCGGTGGTGATCACTATGAGATCGGCGGCGACAATGCGGAAGAGGGGAGGGCCTTGGCCTTCTGCCCGCTTTCTGATCTCGAAAGTGATGCCAACCGGGCCTGGGCGACCGAGTGGATCGAGATGCTGGTCGGTCTGCAGGGCGTCACAATCACCCCCGATCATCGTAACGCCATTTCTCGGCAGGTCGGACTGATGGCGAGCGCATCCGGTCGCTCACTCTCGGATTTCGTCAGCGGCGTGCAGCTGCGCGAGATCAAGGATGCGCTGCATCACTACACCGTTGACGGGCCGATGGGCCAGCTCCTCGATGCGGAGGAGGACGGCCTGACACTCGGGGCCTTCCAGACCTTCGAAATCGAGCAGCTGATGAACATGGGCGAGCGCAATCTCGTGCCGGTGCTGACCTACTTGTTCCGGCGGATTGAGAAGCGTCTGGATGGATCGCCGAGCCTGATCGTGCTCGATGAGGCGTGGCTGATGCTTGGCCACCCAGTTTTCCGCAGCAAGATCAGGGAATGGCTCAAGGTCTTGCGCAAGGCGAACTGCGCCGTTGTCCTTGCGACCCAATCGATCTCGGATGCCGAACGGTCCGGGATTATCGATGTGCTGAAGGAGTCTTGCCCAACCAAGATTTGCCTTCCGAATGGCGCCGCCAGAGAGCCAGGAACACGTGAATTTTACGAGCGTATCGGTTTCAACGAGCGCCAGATTGAGATCGTCTCGAACGCAGTCCCCAAACGCGAATACTACGTCGCCACGCCGGAAGGCCGGCGGCTCTTCGACATGTCGCTGGGGCCGGTTGCGCTGAGCTTTGTCGGCGCGTCGGGCAAGGACGACCTCAAGCGCATCCGCGCACTGAAATCCGGACATGGCCGCGAGTGGCCAATCCGCTGGCTTGAAACGAGAGGAGTTCACGATGCCGCATCGCTACTCAAGTTCGAATAGATGGTTAGCCTGCCTGGCGGCCGCGGCCCTGACGATCGGAGCCGTACCTTCAGCACGGGCGGGGACCGCCACCGGTGCTGCGACGGAGTGGACGCAGCTCGCCAACAATGCGCAATTGGTGGACCTTCTCAAGAGCTCGGGCCTCCAGGTCGACAATCAGCTGACGCAGATCAGCCAGCTTGCGGAGCAGATCCAGAACCAGCTTAAGATCTACCAAAACATGCTGCAAAACACCGCGCAGCTGCCTGACCATGTCTGGGGGCAGGTCGAAAGCGATCTCAATCAGCTCCGCAGTATTGTCGACCAGGGTCAGAGTATCTCATTCTCCATGGGCAACGCCGACGACGTTCTTCAGCAGCGCTTTCAGAGCTACGCCGACCTCAAAACCAACCTGCCGGATAACGCGACGTTCTCCTCGACTTATCAGTCCTGGTCGACGACCAACCGCGACACGATCGCCAGCTCGCTGAAGGCTGCGAGCCTAACGGCCGACCAGTTCGATAGCGAGGAAGATACGATGTCCTCGCTGCGGTCGATGTCCGAAACGGCGGACGGGCAGATGAAAGCGTTGCAGGTCGGCCACGAGATCGCCGCTCAGCAGGTTGCCCAGATGCAGAAGCTTCGCGGTCTCGTCTCGCAACAGATGACGATGATGGGAACCTGGCTACAGACGGAGCAGACCGACAAGGACCTGGCGCAGGCCCGGCGGGAAAAGTTCTTCAACGCTGAGGTCAAGAGCATTCCGGAAGGTCAGAGAATGGAGCCACGCTGGTGAGCCGATCCGTCCTAATTGCTTTGGTGCTTGCTGTCGCCGCTGCATCCGCCGCGGCCACAGTGCTGATCGTAAAATCCAGCGACGGCGGAAGACCTGCGCTTACCGAGGAGCAGCGCTCAGCCCGGGAGAAGTTCTTCGGCTCGAATAAGGAGCTGCCGCCGATCAAGGATGGTCAGGAGATACGGCCGAGATGGTGAAGCCCGCTGTCACACGTTCACTCCTGATAACTGGTCTGTTCTTCCTCGCCTATGCTGCTCCCGCATTTGCGCAGGAGGGGCAGGTCCTCACGGAACTGGAAAACCAGGTCTCCTCTGCCGCGAAGGGCTGGGAGACCACCATCATGGATGCGGCGAAATCGCTGTTCTGGATCCTCGCAACGATCGAGATCGGCATTGCCGCCGTCTGGCTGGCGATCCAGTCAGCCTCGCTGGATAGCTGGTTTGCGGAGCTGGTGCGCCGGATCATGTTCGTCGGGTTCTTCGCATTCGTTCTGACCCAAGGTCCGACCTTTGCCCGGGCGGTGGTTGACAGTCTTTTCCAAATTGGTGCCGGCGGCGGTTCAGCCTCGCCCGCTGAAGTGTTCGATGCCGGCATTCGCGTCGCCTCGCAAATGTCGCAACAGGCGCAGTTCGGCGTATTCGAGGACAATGCGCTGGCGATTGCCGCGGTGCTGGCAATGGGTGTCGTCGTCATCTGCTTTTCGCTGGTTGCCGCGATTTTTGTTTCGGTGATGGTTGAGATGTATGTCGGCCTGCTCGCCGGCATGATCATGCTTGGCCTGGGCGGTTCCTCCTTCACCAAAGACTTTGCTGTTCGCTATCTTGTCTACGCCTTCGGCGTTGGCATGAAACTGATGGCGCTGGTGATGATCGCAAAGATTGGGTCACAGGTCCTCTTGGGTCTGGCCAATGCCCCGACCGCATCCTCCGACCAGTTTGTCACCACCCTGGCGATCGCCGGTATTTCCGTCGTGGTCTTCATCATCGCCATGTACGTGCCGAACATCATCCAGGGTGTCGTCCAGGGAGCCTCCGTCACCGGCGGTATGGAGACAATCCGCCACGGCGGGCAAGCGGCGTCCTTCGCCGCGGGCGCTGGATTCTTGGCCGCCGGCGCTGCCGGCGCGGGTTTTGCGGCGGCCCAAGCCGCACGAGCTGGCGGTTCATCCGTCGCTGGTGCTGCCCTGCGGGGGATAGGCGCAAGCTTCAGTTCCGGGGCACAAGCCGCAGGCTCGGCCGCGAAGGAAAAGGCAATCGGATCTCCCGGTGCTTATGCGGGGTCCATCCTCGGACTAGCCAACGCCAAGCTCGATGAACAGCGCAGCGGTCACAGCGGCCCGACGCCTCCTCCCGAACGCAACGACAAACCATAATCGAGACAAGGGAAGAATAAATGGCAGCGAACCGCGCCCCTGATAATCCGTATCTTGCCGCCCGCCAGGAATGGAACGAGCGCTACGGCACATATGTGAAGGCTGCTTCCGCATGGCGGATCGTCGGCATTCTCGGCCTGACGATGGCCGTCATCGGCTTCAGCTACGCGATGTATCTCAGTACCCAGGTCAAGCTCGTGCCTTATATCGTTGAGGTCGACAAGCTGGGGACGGCAGTCACGGCAGGCTTCCCGGAGCAGATCGAATATGCCGATGTCCGCGTGGTTCGCGCCACACTCGGCAACTTCGTGACAAGCTTTCGCTCGATCACGCCGGATGCCGTGGTGCAGAAGCAATATATCGACCGCACATACGCTCTTCTTCGCACCTCCGATCCGTCGACGGAGAAGGTCAACGCCTGGTTCCGAGGCAATTCACCTTTCGAGAAAGCGAAGTCCTCGACCGTCGCCATCGAGGTCAACAACATCGTGGCGCTCTCGAACCAGACCTATCAGATCGACTGGACGGAATACGAGCGAGACCGCAAGGGCAAGGAAACCGGCACACGCCGCTTCCGCGGCATCGCAACGGTGGCGCTCACCGCGCCACAGGATGAGGCGACGATCCGCCTCAATCCGATCGGCCTCTATGTCCGGGATTTCGACTGGACGGCACAGCTTTAAGGGCAGGGATTTCTCAATGCAAAAGACAGGATTGATCGCAGCCGCCGGCTGCATGGCCGGACTCGCCTTTGTGGTGGGCGCGCAGGCGCAAAGCATGACGAGCAACGAGGTCAAGGGTACGAATATCTCCCGCAAATGGCGCGGCACACCGGGCCTGGTCACAACGGGACCGGACGGCAAAGTGATTTTTCTGTTCGGCGAGACCCAGCCGTCCGTCGTCTGCTCGCCGCTGCAGGTCTGCGACATCGAGCTTCAGGGCGGTGAGATCGTTCGCGACGTGCTCGTCGGCGATACGGTGCGGTGGAAAGTGGAGCCGGCCACCTCGGGGGCGACAGGCGGGCAGGCCATCCATCTGATTGTCAAACCGTCGGAGCCAGGTCTTCTCACCTCGATGGTCGTCACCACCTCACGGCGAACCTATCATATCCAGCTCAAGTCCCATCCCAGCCAGTACATGGCGCGCGTTGGTTTCGAGTACCCCGAGGACACCTCCACCAAGCTCGCCGACATCAATGCCCGTCTCGAAACCGGCGGCATTCCGGGCACGGCGCCGGATAAGCTGAACTTCTCCTATTCGATCAGCGGCGGGGCTTCGTGGAAACCGAAGCGGGTCTATTCGGACGGGGTCAAGACCTACATCCAATTCCCGAAGTCGATCTCAGGTCAGGATGCGCCGGTGCTCTTCGTCGTCTCCGGCGGTCAGAACCGCATCGTCAACTACCGGATGAAGAACAACATGATGACCGTCGACTATGCGATCGACAAGGCGATCCTCGTATCAGGGGTCGGGTGGCGGCAGCAGAAGATCACCATCCGGCGGGGAGGCTGAACCATGCGCAAGCTCCTCGCACTCTTCATCGCGGCCAAACTACTCTCCGGTTGCCAAACGGCCGACGACGCGATGACCACCAATGCAACCCCGGTTGCCGTCACCGGACCGGCCGCAAGCGCGATCGCCGGTGACATGGCAAGTCGTCTCGCCGAACAAATCGGTCCGGCCAGCGCTGCGACGACCATCAAAATGGAAAAGGACCAGTCGGAATTCGCGACCGCCCTCGAGGCGGCCCTGAAGGGCTGGGGTTATACGGTCGTCACGGACGGCAAGGTCGCCAAAGACATCAAGCCGGTCGAGCTTGCTTTTGCCGTCGAGGGCTTCGACGGGCAGGTTTTTGCGCGCGTTTCGACGCCTTCCATCGCTCTTGGCCGCGCCTATACGCCGACGGCGGCCGGCGCCACGCCGACCAGTCCACTTTCGATCATGCAGCGCAACTGACGGAGAGCAATATGGTCCAGTCGCTCCAACTTGGCGCGCCAGCCCAGTCCGACGATCAGAATGGCATGCGCCGGCTCAACCGCCTGCCGATCATCATCGCCATCATCGTCGTCGCGCTCTTCGTTGGCGTCGTCGTGATCGGCCTGTCGCTGCGGGGGCTGTCCTTCCATCGAGGCGACATCGAGGGGGCTTCCAACACCCCGGCGACCAGCTTCGGCGACCAGCTCAAACGGGGTGTCACCGACGGCATCATCGGCGAGCCGGAGAAGCAGGAAGTGTTTCAACCGACCCCTGTCGTCGAGCAGAAGGTCGAGAAACAGGAGACCGCCGTTGAACGCCGGCCGAATGACCGACAGGAGAGACGCTCGCTCGAATCCGAGGAGGAGTGGAAGGCTCGCCTGAAGCGGGAGCAGGACGAGCAGTATATCCGGGAAGCGCAGCGCCAGCGGATGGCTCGCCTCCAGGCTCGCGCTACGGCGCTCGATTCGCCGCTGAAGGTAGACATCGGAGACTTCGAGAAGGCAACCTCCACCAATGACAGCGGCCGCCAGCCGACAAATGCAGCCGTCAACAGTGCGTCGGACCTTTATGCCGCCGCCATGAAATCCGGCCTGATGGGCCAAAACGTCGATCAGAACGGACAGCCGTCGAAGGAGGATTTTTTCAATCAGGACATCAAGGATCTCGGCTACCTGCCAAACCAGGTCGTGCCGCAGATGTCACCCTACGAACTGAAGCGCGGCTCGGTCATTCCCGCCACCTTGATCACCGGCCTCAATTCCGACCTGCCAGGGCGGATTACCGCGCAGGTCAGCCAGAATGTCTACGACAGCGCGAGCGGCTATCGCCTCCTTATCCCGCAGGGCGCAAAGCTGTTCGGTCGCTATGATTCCAAGGTCTCATTCGGCCAGGAGCGTGTTCTCGTCGTCTGGACTGACCTTATTTTTCCCAATGGATCCACCCTGCAGATCGGCGGCATGGCCGGCACGGACGCCGAGGGGTATGGCGGCTTCCAGGACAAGGTTGACCGCCATCTCTGGAGGACGTTCGGTTCCGCAGCTCTGGTGGCAATCATCGGGACGGGGATCGACATGTCGATGCCGGAGAGTTCAACATTGGCCACCCAGGACACGGCATCGGATGCAGCACGGCGGAATTTTGCCGAAAGCTTCGGTCGCGTCACAGAACAGACAATCTCGAAGAACCTCAACGTTCAGCCGACGATTCGCATCCGTCCTGGCTATAAGTTCAACGTTCTCGCGGACCAGGATATCATCTTTCCATCCATTTATAGCGGGCGCTAACCCATCTCGAACGCTGCTCCGCCCGTCGTTTCGTCGGGTGGAGCGATCCATCCGCGCTCAGAAATCAGCGCTCGCCAAAATCTTCTCTCAAATTGTCATATTTTAGATGAAGAGGCCTTGAATACTCGGTAGAGGTGAGTAGAAAACCAGTTGCAACGGCCGTGGATATGCTTCGGCAGAAGGCAACTGCGTTTTCATCGGAAACGAATGGGGACACGGAATTCGCAGCCACGGTCCGATGTTCCGTATGGCTCCGGCTGGCCGAACGGTGGCACCAGGTAACTCGCGGCGCGTGGTAGGCGCGACGGGTGGGAGGCTCGCAGCTGCGCAAGAGGAGACAAGTCCGTGGACGGAGACCTTCGCTCTTTAATCGATATGACGGAAGCTGCGCACGATGAACGCATGATCAAGGGCGCCCTGAAAAGCTTCGCAAACTCCCATGGCTTCGAACGTTTTGCGTATCTTCAGACCGAGGGCCTGGAAATCCGCACATTCAACTCCTATCCGGAGGAATGGCAGGATATCTATCTTGGCGGCCAATATTCGCGCATCGACCCCGTCATCACGGAAGCCAAGCGTCGCATGGAGATGTTCTACTGGACGGCCGATGATTGGCCGGCTCGTGGCACCTCGGAGCTGAGACGGTTTCGCGACCAGGCGATCGAGCACGGCATTCGCAGTGGGCTGACGATTCCGGTCGAAGGGAGTTTCGGGTCGACGATGATGCTGACCTTTGCCTCGTCGGAGAAGAAAGTCGAGAAAGCCAAACTGCTGGACGCCCAGAAAGCCGTCCGGACGGTCCTTGCAATCCATTACCGCCTGAAGATTATCGCTTCGACGACGATAATCGCTCCGAAGCGGCTACTCTCGCCAAGGGAAGCGATGTGCCTCATGTGGGCAGCAAAGGGCAAAAGTGCCCCGGAAACCGCAATGTTGACGGGGATCAACGCGAGGACGGTGCAGCACTACCTCGATAAAGCGCGCGAGAAACTTGACGCGGCGACCGTTCCACATCTAGTCGCGATCGCTAAAGATCACGGCTTGGTTTGAGGGGTCATTCATCGCCATCGAGCGGAACCTCGGGGATGTAGCCGAGCACATCGATGATCTCCGAAAGCTCTTCCTGCTGGGCTTCGGATTTCCTTTGCCGCGCGGCATACTCTTGCTGCAAGCTTTCGAGCACGGCGCTCGAAACCGAGGGGTCGGCGGACGCGCGGGTCCATTCCTCATAAACAGCTTCGTCGGCGACTATAAGCCGGCGGTGCTCTCGGATTGCAGATATAGCAAGCGCCTCTAGTTCTGATTTTTCCATTGAACGTAAACAGGATCCCATCGGTTTGGTTTCGTGTTTTGTCTCGGATAAGTTCACGTCCTTCATCCGCTTCCCCTTAATTTCTTCATTTGCCGCTCGAAAGCCAAATCCTGGTGAGCATTATACCGCATAGGCCATAACTGCACGGCCTGTCTTTCAGAAGTTCATATACCCTATATCCCAAGGTAACTTGTGACGGCCTGGACGAGCAATATCACGCGCCGTGACGAATCGGAACTATAGTTCCTGGAATAATAGTTCCGATTCAGGTTCCGCTCGCGTCATGGATCTCAAGGAGGTCATGGCGATCAATATGCGTCGAATCCGTCATGGCAAACAATTGACGCAGGAGGAAGTGGCCCACCGTACGGGCCTCAGTGTCCGCCATGTCGGAGCAATCGAGCGTGCCGAGATGTCGGCGACCGTCACCGTCCTTGGCCAAATCGCAGAGGCACTGGGCGTCGAACCTGCCGTGCTTGTGACGAGATGAGTAGACGCGCGCGTGCTGACTGCTAGTTGCTGCCCTTGAGGCCCCGTTATGACGCAGCCGGGCATGAATCTGCTCTAATCGTATTTCCGCGCGGCCGTTCTTTCGTGGATGGCTGTGCTGGTGCTTTGATCAACTCGAACACCACGTTCGTGCGGGGCGTTCCGACAAACACTAATATCATGCATTTGAGTTACACTAATTTTCTGCTTTGAACCTCAATACTCGCCTCGCTGCCCCCGGCGAAACGAAGTCAATCTATTTTTGGCCTCCAATGTGTGAGAGGTCGATCCGCATCCCCGCTCGGCCAACATCCTGCACCGTCTCAGGCTCTTGCTCTCCTGGTTTCGGTTCGGCGCTCTCTTCCTCGTCGGGGATCTTCTCCTCGCTTTGCTGCGGCACTTCAACTGCCGTTCCCGGATCCTCCGCCTGAAACACACTGACGCCCTCGAACTCGCCGGTCTTCCATGCGTAGACCGCATCCTCGAAGATCTGCGGGAAGACATCTTTGCTCGTCGGGTTGCCATACCATTTCGCGACGATCCGGAGCACCTTGGCGAACATCGCCGTGCCTTTGCGGAGGTTCTGGCAGGCATCGACGAGGTCCGGTTTGAGATCACTCGCTTCCTTGACGCCAACGCCGGCGGGAAACTGCGTGAGACCGACGCGGACCACCGCCTGACCAGCATATTGCCGCACGATCACCATCGCCTCGTCAGCCGACGCAGCTTTTGGCACGAGGATCAAACGGCCACCGGATTTGACGGTGACGGCGAGGGGATCAGCCGAGCCTGCTGATACCACGAACCGTTCGACGATCGCGGGTTTTAGGGAAGGGTCGGCGCATTCTTTGATCAGGGCGGCGTCCAGCATAGTGTCTCCTTTCAGGTGTTAAAGGCAATGACGAGCGGCTTTGCGAAGAGTTTTACCCAGGCGGTAGTCGCGGCGCGCTGTATGGCAATGATCGACGTGCCTTCGGTCCACCAGCCGTTTCCGACGGCGAGGATGGCGTCCGGATCGTGCAGCATCGACTGCAGGACCGGCCAAACGATCAGTTGCTCGTAGCAGATCAGTGGTGCGGCCCGGCCGGCACCGATAGTGACGATTGGGTTCGCGAAGAAATCCGCCCGGGCGCCGCCGCTCTCCCCAAACCAGGATCGCCATGGCTGCCACATCGAGCCGGGAACCGGCATGCGTTCGCGATAAAGGATGCGGCGACCCTTGCCGTCGATCGAGACGAGGACATTGTCGTAGCCGTCTGCGTCGACTACCACGGCGCCGGCGATGACGGTGGCATCGCCATCGGCAAGTGCGCCCGTCCATAGACGCTCCACGGTCGGCGTCCAGAAGCCGAGCGCACTTTCTGGCAACACCACAAAGCGGGTGCCATCGCCGGCAGCGTCGCGCACCGTTGCGATCAGGTCATGCTGGCGTCGAAGACCGGTGTCGCGGCCAAGCGAAGCGCCCATTTCCAGATCGACGCCGCGCCAGGCTTCCGGTAGTCTCGGGTCGGTCCAGATTGCGGCGGACCATAGCCAAAAGCCGGTCAAGGCGATGGCGACAGCTGGCCATATGCGGGTTACGAGGCCCGCAAGGCCAGCTGTCATCCAGCCCAGTCCCCACCATCCCCATCCCGGAAACAAAACTCCAGCGGCCGTGACAGGATGCGCCCAGCCCGTGATGCCGAACGGCGGGACGGCCATGATGACGGCCGCAAGGAGATAGCGGAACGGACGAATGCCGGCGATCCCGGTCCACAGGACCGTATGCACGGCGACGAAGCTCGAGGACGCGCACAGCCAGAGGAGCAGCCCCGGCCAGATATCAGACGAATAGAAGGCAGCGACGCCTTGCGGCAGGCCACGAGATGCGGCCAGAAAATAGCTGGCCGAGACAAGGGCCGCGACCGCCCTCGTTTGCGCCATCGACCAAAGAACGGGAAACGCCAGGGCGACGGGCAGAAGCAACGCGTGGCCGCTCCAGCCCACCACGCCGATCGCGATCGAAGCGACTATCAGCTGCGTCGCCCGAAGAAACTCACGGCGCATAGGTGAGGATCTCCTGCGCTAGGCCGAGAATGCCTGAAGCGGGCACCGGACCGAAGTACCGGGAGTCGAAGGAGCCCGGGAACGCCGAATGCAGGAAGAGATGTCCTGGCGGAACGATGCCACTCGGAAACGGCGCCAGCGGCCGCCCCTTTCCGTCTCGTGGCGCGAGGCTGGAAGAGGCAACCACCCGCCCATCGACAATCACGCTGGCGCCGATTTCGACATGCTGGCCTGCGACGGCGATCACCGTCTTGATCAACGGGGCGACGCCACCCGGGCAGGAACCGGAACGGAGATAGTCGCGCGCTCGCGCCTCCCGCATTTCCGCGGTTGCCGGTGGGCAAACGAACACTAGGTCACTGACAGCAACGGGGCGACCGAGCGGAACGATACGCCACAGGCCGAGTGGCTCGCTCGGGGTCAGATTGATGCGATAACCGCCGGCGAGGGCAGTCGCCACCAGCACGATAGCGGCCAACGTCGTGGCCGAGAGGATCACGGCCGCTCGTCGTTGTTGCGCGGTTATCGCCTGGCGCGCTCTAGCTGCCGCCGTCATTTCAGGGAGAGCCCTTGGCTCTTCGTCTGGCGCAGTGTCTCAGCCTGCTTAAGCGCCTCCGTCGTTCGTTCATGAGCGGCAAGCTGCTGGACCGTCCGCATGGAATTCCACGCAGACTGGACCTCAGCCTTCTGGCCAGCCGTCATGCCCGCTGTAACGGTCTCGAAGGCCTTGCCGTTGGTGTCTTTCGCGGCGAGAGGCAGGAAGGTCCGTTCTCCGAAACGCTCGGACACAGCCTTCGCGAAACCTTCGAGTTCAGCTTTCACCATTTTGTCGGCCAACGCATATTCAAGGCCGGCAGGGAGATCGTTGCGATCGATGGCATCGCGGACGCGTTCGAGCATCTGCTTGGCCGCTGGCGAGAGCGCAGGGATGTCGACCGAAACCTTGAGCCGGACCGCGCGCTCCTCCGTCTCATGCTTCAATTCGGCCTCGGCCCGCTCACGAAGATAGCGTTCAAGATTGCGGCCAAGTGCCGGGACATTGGCGATGGCTTTTTCCCGGTCCTGCTTCTCGGCACGGCTGGCAAGAAGACCGGGCTTGCCCTTTAGCGTACCGAAACTTTCGGGGGCGTCGGCGACCTTCGCGAGAGTGGACTTCGCGACCGATTGGTCCTTGACCATCGCGTCGACATTGATTGCCTTGAAGGCAGCCTCCGGCTGCGCGTAGACGAGGTGGAAGCGGGTCGAGACGTCCTCCCATTGTTTCTTGAGGCCGGGGTCGGCGGCGAGCTTGTCCTCGACAGCCTGCTCGAACGATTTAGGGAAGGTGGTGATGCCTGACACCATGGGCTTGGCCTCCTTGATCGGGTTCTGGATTGGGGAGTTTTTGAAGTTGCCGACGAAACCGAGTTTCGTTGCAATTGCGGCAAGACGGGCGCCGAGGCCGACCAGCTTCTGTTTCTGCCGAATGGTCCATTCCAGGCGATCGCGCGCGACCGCCCGGGCGACATTCATGAGGTGCAGGCCCCGGGCTTCCGCGAAGCGCAGCGCCTGGCGATAGAACGACGCCTGCTCGTAATCGAGGGTCGTCTCCTTGGCGTTTCGGCGCGATAGGATCGGGATGAGGCCGCCGGATTTCGCGAAGGAGCGACTGCCGTAGTAGACGGCGAGATCTTCACGATGGCGGGTCATCGCGACGTAGGTCAGATGCCGGTCGAGCGACAGTGACGCAAGCACCTTCACCCGGTCGACGGTCGCCCCCTGGCTCTTGTGGATCGTCGTGGCATAACCGTGATCGAGATTGTTGTAGAAGCGCTGCTCGATAGTAACCTGACGGCGGTGCTCTCCTTCACCAACCTCGGCGACGACCCGGCCAGGAGCGGCTTTGAGCACCTTTGCGAGCATGCCGTTCTTAACGCCGAGGCTGCCCTCGTTCTTGAGGAACACGATCTGATCTCCCGGCGCAAATTTGCGGTGTCCGTCCTCCGTCTTGAATGCAAATCCTTCTGCGACGACACCGCGTTCGACCAACTTGGCGCGCGCCATATCGTTGAGCATTCGCACATCACGGCGAAGGTGCGCGAGGATCAGGCTGGTCTTCGAGGGGTCGTAGTCGCGGTCCCACGCTGCGATCAGGCTCTCGACCGCCTCGTCCTTCAGTCTCAAGCCAATCATTCGACCATGAGCGGTATAGGCGTCGACAGCCTTGCGGATATTGCCACGAGCGAGATCGAGCGAGGCATCGCGCATCCATTGCTGGCGCTGACGGTAGATCGTTTCGAGTTCGGCATAGCCGATGCGAGCGGCAATGGCGCGAAAGGCGGCACCCGCTTCGATCGGCTGGAGTTGTTCGGGATCGCCGACGAGGACAAGTTTGGCGCCGGCCTTGGTCACCGTCTCGACCAACAGCGCCATCTGCCGTGACGACACCATGCCGGCCTCGTCGAGTACGATGACAGTCTTGTTGTCGAGCTGGTTGCGACCCTGGTTCCAGCGAAGCTCCCACGACGACAGCGTGCGCGATGGGATGCCCGCTTCCTTCTCCAATCCCTCGGCTGCTTTGCCGGCCAGTGCTATGCCGACCACACGATAGCCGGCTGCTTCCCACGCCTCACGGGCAGCCTTCATCATCGTCGTCTTGCCGGCGCCGGCACGACCAATCACGGCGGCGATCCTCTCTCCGCCGGCGACATGTTCGATCGCCGTCCGCTGCTCATCCGATAGACGAGAATGGCGTGCAAAGGTCGCCTGCAGCACCGCCTCACGGACACCATGGGAGGCGCGAGCGGAAAGCCAGATAGCGCGGTTGGCCATCTCGGCTTCAAGCCGGATCATCTCCCGGGTCGTGTATTTCGCCAGCTCTCGGACCCCGGTCGCAAGATTCATTCGCTCGCGCTCGAGCCTGAGCGCTTCCGGGCTCTGCAGAATCCTCACCATCAGGCTTTGGAAGAGACGGGCATCGTCGATATAGCGATACAACACCTTCGCAACATCACGTTCGTCGAAGACGCTCTTCTCCCGCGTGATCAGCTCAAGCACGATCTCGGGGCGGCGCTGGATGCGGCGTGCATTCTCGCTACGACGAGCTTCCTGAAGCTCGATGCGTTCGAGTTTGGGAGGCGCGGTCTCCTGCTTCCCGTCGGATTGCTCGGCCTTGCGCTCGATGGCTTTGGCGCCGACGCCGAGGTGAATGGTCGGCTCGAGGTCGATACCCTGCTTTTCGAAGGAGCGGCCATCGATGCGAATATCGAGGCCGGCGAGCGCCAGATGTTTGTTCTGGCAGGCAAACCAGCCGTCGCGGAAAGCGTTGAAGTCCTCAGTGCTACCGGCCCACAGGTCATAGACGATCTTGCCTGCATCATTGCGGATCGGTTTGCCGTCCCGACCGAGCACAGCGACCTTCTTCGAACCGAACCCATCTTCGGTGAGCGGCCGCAATGTCGTCATCAGGTGGACATGCGGATTGCCGGGGGCGTCGTGATAGACCCAGTCGGCGACCATCCCCTTCGCCGTGATGTGCCTCTCCACAAAGTCGCGCATGAGAGCGATATTCTGCTCGGATGTCAGCTCGAGCGGCAGGGCAATGGTGACATCCTTGGCGAGCTGCGCATCGGATCGCTTCTCGAATGCCTCCACCTTGTTCCAGAAGGCTTCGGATGCTCCCGCGACTGAGCGATCTGCAATCATGCTGCGCACCCATTCGGGCGAGTCTGCCGGAATCACAAACTCTTCGTGCAACAGCCCCAGCTTGCGGGTGTAATCGATCGTTCGCGCTTCCCGCTCGTATTCCATTTTCGCGCAGTGCCGGTAGGCCGCCGACAGGACAGCGCTGCGGCCGGAGCCGCGGGCGACGACGCTGACGGAGAAATGGGGGACGGCCACGGCGGAGTTCTTTCCCGGTTGCAAACGAAATCAACGGGTTCGTCGGGAGCGGGAGGCCGGACCAAGCAAGGGCGTCGCGTGAGCGACGTATAATTGCGCCCTTGGAAGCCGCTCCTTCGGAACGGCCGGGATCATTCACCAAAGAATCGCCCTTGGCGATTGTAGGATTCACAGTAGTGCGTTCCGCACTCCGTTCGGAAAGACTGGCTTCGAAAGACAAGCTTTCTCAGCCATGGAGACGATCGGACATGAAAAAACCTGCCTCGAAAATCCGCGACGAAATCGCCAAGTTGCAGGAGCAGCTCAAGGTCGCCGAGACAAGAGAAGCCGAGCGGATCGGCCGGATCGCGCTCAAGGCCGGCCTTGGCGAGATCGAGATTGAGGAAGGGGAGCTGCAGGCCGCTTTCGAGGAAGTGGCGACGCGGTTTCGCGGAGGCCAAGGGGGAGGGAAGGGCGCTACGAACGGAGGGAAAAAGGGTGCCGGCGATAGCAGCGGCGCAACGTCGACGCCGGCGGACTCCTCTGGTGCGGGCGCGGGCAGCACTGGCGAGGCTTGAGCGTATGGCGAGGACGATGACATCCGACGCCCGCAAGAAGGAAACGCGGGAAAAGATCGAGCTCGGCGGCCTGATCGTCAAGGCCGGGCTGCGTTACGAGAAGCGCGCGCTGTTGCTGGGCGCGCTGATCGATGTCGCCCGCCGAATCAAGGGTGATGAGGGCGAGCGATCCAGGCTCACGGCAATCGGCGCGGAGGCCTTTGGCAATGACGATCAATAGGATTGCGCTCGTCGTCGGGCCGGCGGCGCTGATGATCCTGGTCGTCATCGGGATGACGGGGATCGAGCAGTGGATTTCCGGCTTCGGGAAGACCGAGGCCGCACGCTTGGCATGGGGGCGTGCGGGCATCGCGCTGCCCTATGTCGCCAGCGCGGCGATCGGTATCGTGTTCTTGTTCGCAAGTGCCGGCGCGATCAGCATCAAGCAGGCAGGCTGGGGCGTCGTTGCGGGATGCAGTGGAACGATCCTGATCGCGGCTACCCGCGAAACCATACGCCTTGCCGCTTTCACGAAGACGCTGCCAACCGGCAAGACGGTCTTCGCCTATCTCGATCCGGCAACGTCGATTGGAGTAGGCGCAGCGTTCATGTGTGCCTGCTTCGCACTCCGCGTTGCGTTCATCGGCAATGCGGCATTCGCAAGGGCCGAGCCAAAGCGCATTCAGGGCAAGAGGGCACTGCATGGCGAAGCCGACTGGATGAAGCCGCCAGAGGCGGCGAAGCTGTTTTCCGATTCCGGCGGCATCGTCATCGGCGAGCGCTATCGGGTCGACAAGGACAGCGTCGCGGCATTGGCATTTCGAGCCGATAGCGCGGAGACCTGGGGCGCCGGCGGCAAGTCGCCGTTGCTGTGCTTCGATGGCTCATTCGGCTCGTCGCACGGGATCGTCTTTGCGGGGTCCGGTGGTTTCAAGACGACGTCGGTGACCATCCCGACGGCACTCAAATGGGGCGGCACGCTGATCGTGCTCGATCCGTCGAACGAGGTCGCCCCGATGGTCTCCGCGCATCGCGGCGGAGCGGGAAGGGACGTGTTCGTCCTCGACCCGAGGAAGTCGGACATGGGCTTCAACGTGCTGGACTGGGTCGGCCGTTTCGGCGGAACGAAGGAAGAGGATATTGCCTCTGTCGCATCGTGGATCATGAGCGACAGCGGCGGCGCGCGCGGTGTCCGTGACGACTTCTTTCGCGCGTCAGCCCTGCAGTTGCTCACCGCGCTCATCGCCGATGTCTGCCTGTCCGGTCACATGGACGAGAAGGACCAGACGCTTCGCCGGGTGCGCATGAACCTGTCGGAGCCGGAACCGACCTTGCGCAAGCGCCTGCAGGACATCTACGACAATTCGGGTTCGGATTTCGTGAAGGAGAACGTCGCTGCCTTCGTCAATATGACGCCGGAAACCTTCTCCGGCGTCTATGCCAATGCGGTCAAGGAAACGCATTGGCTTTCCTATCCGAATTATGCCGCCCTGGTGTCCGGACGGAAATTCTCGACCAGCGACATCGCCGCGGGAAATACCGACGTCTTCATCAACATCGACCTCAAGACGTTGGAGACTCATTCCGGTCTTGCGCGTGTCGTCATCGGCTCGCTTCTCAACGCGATCTATAATCGCGACGGAAAGCTTGAAGGGCGCGCGCTGTTTCTTCTCGATGAGGTCGCCCGCCTCGGTTACATGCGGATCCTCGAGACTGCGCGCGACGCCGGCCGCAAATACGGAATCACGCTGACGATGATCTATCAGTCGATCGGCCAGATGCGCGAAACCTATGGCGGCCGCGACGCGGCAAGCAAGTGGTTCGAGAGTGCCAGCTGGATCTCGTTCGCCGCAATTAACGATCCCGAGACCGCCGACTACATCTCGAAACGTTGCGGCATGACCACGGTCGAGATCGACCAGGTCAGCCGCAGTTCCCAGGCAAGGGGATCATCGCGAACACGCTCGAAGCAGCTTGCCGCCAGACCGCTTATCCAGCCGCATGAGGTTCTGCGCATGCGGGCCGACGAGCAGATCGTGTTCACGGCCGGCAATGCACCGCTCAGATGCGGGCGCGCCATCTGGTTCCGGCGCAACGATATGAGAGCCTGCGTCGGCGAGAACCGGTTTCATTCGATGGGCGGAAGGGAGAAGGAAGGTTCGAATTCGGCGTCTGCGGTAAACGCCTATGAAACCAAACCGGCTGTAACCTCTGCCGCCGAAGAGGAATGAAAAGCTTGGCGCAAAAGAACGTCATCCCGTTCAGGAAAAATCGGAAGGTCGCCAACGACCGTCCCGGCATTAATGACTCGCGATCGACGCCGCGTCGTCATGGTCACGATCGCGGCCGAGGCTTTCCGACCGCGATTGTCTGGGCCGTGGTGATCGGCGCCGCGGGCTGGCTCTATCTTGATCGCAATGGCCATCTCGACATCGCTGCGGCTTTCGTCAAAGCGCCTGCGCAAGACAGCCAATCGGCGTCGTTCGTGATCTGCGGCGACAGCCATCGCACGAACTGCGTCGTCGACGGCGACACCTTCTGGTTCGAGGGCAAGAAAATCCGCATCGCCGACATCGATACGCCCGAACTCAGCCCGCCCCGCTGCGAAGCTGAACGGATCAAAGGTGAAGCGGCAAAGTCGCGACTACTAACGCTGCTCAACGCCGGAAAGTTTTCGCTGTCGGCCGGCTTCCGCGACGAGGACAAGTATGGACGTAAACTTCGAACCGTATCGCGTGCGGGCAATTCTCTGGGCGATGTTTTGATCAAGGAAGGCCTTGCCCGGCCATGGGATGGCGCGCGACATGGCTGGTGCCAGGGGAAATGACAACCATCATCATCGTCCGCTGTCAGGAGAGAGAGATGGGGCTTGGGATCATAGCCGGCTCGGCTGGTCGATCCGGCAGGAACGGCTCAAGCGAAAGGCAAAGACCAGAGGCGGTAAGCCGCCTCTGGTCTGGGCTTCAATCGCCCGGGTCGAAAGGCTCCTTGTCCTCAAGGCCGATGTGCCATCGTTTGTCGGACCACCGGGAGGGGAGGTAGATCTCATCACCACCGAAGTGCGCGATGATGATCTTTCCGGGCTCGTGGAACAAACCGAAATCGACCTTGTTGTCGATGGCCCAAAGCAGCGCCGCAGACAGAAACTCGCGCGAGATATCGGCGGGAAGGTGCACTTCAGCATCGAAACTGCTGCGCAGATGTTCAAGCCCGGTCGGCTGCTGATCCGCAAGTTTCCGCTCTTCGCTAACCGGCTGTGTGATGTGATGCTGTGTCATCAGGGTCTCCTTTTCGTTTTCTGGCGAAAAGTGTCCGCACCGAAGTCCGTGAGGGGTCAGGGACCGCTGAACGCGGCCGCCGTGCGGCGAGCGGAGGAACCGACTTTCTCTGTGCCGCTTGCGGTGCGGGGAAAATTGGAGGGGCCGCGATGTCATTGACGCCGGAACGGCGGGTGCAAGATAGGACGTCAGAGAGAGATAGGACCGCGTCCTGAAAAGGACGCGACCGCTTGCCAGCTCTGATGGCCAAAAGACCTTCAGTCAGTGCACCTTCAGCTCCGCTCAGAACTCTTCCCAGGTCTGCTTGACGGCGGCGTTGCCGGAAAAGGCCTTGGCGACGGCGCCGACGATCCGGCGCGCGGGCGATGCGACCGGCCGGCTGGATGGGCTCGCCTCGGTGAGGGACGCCGGCCGGCGCATGGCTTCGCCAAACTGGAACTGGCTGATCAGGTCGCGAAGCCGTCCTGCTTCACCGGCAAGGGTCGCGCTCGCCGCATTGCTCTCCTCGACCATGGCCGCATTCTGCTGCGTGACCTGATCCATCTGGTTGACGGCGGTATTCACCTCCGCGAGACCGACCGATTGTTCCCGGGCCGATGTCGCGATCGAGTCCATATGCTGGTTGACGGTGACGATGTAGCCCTCGATGGTTTTCAGGGCAGTCCCGGTCTCGCTGACGAGCTTCACGCCATTCTCCACCTCGACGGAGGAGTTGCGGATCAGCTCCTTGATCTCTCTGGCGGCCTTGGCGGAGCGTTGCGCGAGTTCACGCACTTCCTGTGCAACAACCGCGAAGCCTTTGCCGGCCTCGCCGGCACGGGCCGCTTCGACGCCGGCATTGAGCGCAAGTAGATTGGTCTGGAACGCGATTTCGTCGATGACGCCGATGATGTTGGAGACCTGCTTCGACGATTGCTCGATCTTCTCCATGGCGTCGACAGCACTCGCCACCACTTGGCCGGATTGGGAGGCACTGGTATTGGCCTGGGCGGCGATCCTGCGGGCTTCGTCGGCCCGCTTGGAAGAATTGGCGACATTCACGGTGATCTGGTCGAGCGCCGCCGCCGTTTCTTCCAGCGACGCGGCCTGCTGCTCGGTGCGCTTGGAGAGATCATCGGCGCTGATGCTAACCTCGCGGCTGCCGCTATCGATGGCGTTGGCCGCGTCGGCGACGGAGCGCAGCGTCTCGGCAAGCTGGCCGGCCGCGCCATTGAAATCGGCGCGCAGCGTCTCGAATTCATCCGCGAAGGGCTCGGAGAGACGGAACGTCAAATCACCCGCAGAAAGGTGCTTGAGCCCTTTGCCGAGACCTTGGGTGGCTTGGGCCATGGCTTCTGCCCGGAGGCGATCGCTTTCAGCCTTACGGCGACGATCGTCTTCCGTCAGGTTTCGCTGTTCTTCCGCTTCCTGCTCGAGGCGAATATTGGCGACCGCATTGGCGCGGAACACTTCGACAGCGCCGGCCATGTCCGTTATCTCGTCGCGACCGGACATGGGAACCTGAGTGGAATGATCACCGGAGGCGATACGGCCCATGACCGTCGCAAGCCTGATCAGCCGCCGCGTCACGAAACGCCGGACGTAGAACAGGGCGGCAAGCGCGGCTGCAATCACCAGAAAGCTCGTTGCCGCATTGACGGCGACAGTCTGCTGGGTCATCCCCCGAGACAATTCCGCAGCATTTCGGGCGGCCTGCTTTTCCTTCGCCGCGATCAATTTGACGTCGACGCCAAGGATGATGGAGGTCACCGTCAGATCATTCAGCATATCTGCGATCTGACCGTTGACCTTGGCCTGGGCGGATCGAAGCGCAAACAGGCCTTCAGGACCTCCACCCTCATTCTGGAGAGCCGTGACAAGCTGTTGCATCGCAGCACTACCGCCTGAAGCTTTCAGCCGCGCGAGGATGCTGTCAATCTCCTTGCCAGTCGCATCATATTGATCCTTGACTGCGGCCAGTTCGGTGTCTGACGCATCCGGTATCGCCGATATCAGTGTCGATATCTCGGCGGCCGCCATCTGGAGATCGGTCAGGGCACGCGATCGCTCGATACTGCTGTCCACCGCTCCGACCTGCGCGTTGCGGAGCATTGACGCCAGGGACTTGTAACGGGACAGAGCGCGAGCCACGCCCTCCTGCATGCGGAATTTCGCCTTGATCCGGTCGGAAGATATGGCTGTCAGCTGATTGAGCTTTGGTTCGAGGCTTTGGCTCGTCTTCTCGACCGAATCGAGCAGTTCCGGCGCCACGCCAAGGTCGCGCAAAGCCGTCAGTCGACCGCTTTGACCGGCGAGGATGGCTTCCAGGCGCTTCGAACTTGCGTCGAGCGAAGCGAGATCCGGCTCATAGACGAGATTGGGCGCCTCTGCGAGAAGGATGGCGCTTTCTTGCGCGAAGGCGAGGGATTCGGTGACGGTTGGGAGGGTTCGATCGCCGAGTTCCTTGACGATGCCGGAACTTTTCATCGAATACCAGGACGAGGAGGCGCCGGCGATGGCGGCGAGGGCAGCAATGCCGACAAATGCCGCCGTCAAGCGTCCGGCGATCCCGAAATTACGTCGGTCGTTGGATTTCGCTGTTGCTGGTGTCATCGAAGACGGCTCCTTGGATTCGGGGCGACAGTGGGCGCTTTGATCACGCCACGCTCGCTGGGGTGGTTCGAATAGTTTCGTGATGACATCGACTTCTGACGTTCATCGAGCCGCGGTAACGCGGGGCAGGCATTTGTCTTACTTGCCGTACAGGGCCTTAAGATCGGTGTCGGTCAGGCTGCTTGGCATCCAGAACTTCTCCGACAGGTCAGCGCGGTAATTCGCCTTTGCCTTCTGGATGTCCCAGCCGTCGGGCTCATAGACATAGCGTTTGTGAATGGCTTTGCCATCGAGCAGCGCGACGGCAGCGCGAACAGCTGCGGCCCCTTGTTCCGGCCCGTATTCGGTGGCGATGGCATCAACCCCGCTGTCGATCCATTTCTGGAGAAATCCGTTGTTCACCTCACCGGTGATCGGCGGAACCTTCGCGCCATATTGCTGGAAGACATCCATGCAGGCGCGGCTCATGTCGGCGCCCGATGACCAGATGCCGTCGACCTTCGGGTTTTCGAGATAGAAGGTCTCGCAAACCTTGTGGCCGTAATCATACGACCAGAGACCGGCATCTTCGGCCACGATCTTGATATCGGTGCCCTTGATGGCTTCGAGCAGGCCCTTGTAGCGGTTGATGTCTTCGGGATGAGTCGGCAGTCCGCGCAGGACCCAGATATTGCCCTTGCCTCCGAGTTCCTTGACCAGGAACTCTCCCGAGACCTTTCCGAAGTTCTCGCCGCCGCCTTGAATATCGACGGTGAATTTGTCGGTTTTGGTAAGGCCCGTATGGACGATGACGGGAATGCCGGCATTGACCGCTTTTTCGATACCAGCATCTGCGGAGGTCGGAGAGACCGGTGTCACGATGATGGCATCGACCTTCTGGGCGATCAGCTCATCGATATCGGCGATCTGCTTGGCCTGGCTGAGATTGGCGTCGAGCAGCACGAACTGAGAAATGCGCGGATCACTCTTGGCAGCGGCTTGCGATTCAGCGGCCATTTGGGCAGCCCATGTGTTGGCGTTGACGCCAAAGTGGCTCATCCCGATTTTCCAGGGGCTCGCCTTCTTGAATTTTTCTGCGGGTATTGTGTCCTTGTCACCAGGGCGGGCTACCACCCCGTTCATCAAGTCTATGTCTTGCGCTCTTGCGCTGTGGCCAAGGAGGAGTGCTGCTCCCAAGAGGAGAGCATATTGTTTTTGTTTTGCGAACCCAAGCACGGTCTGTCCCCTCACGTATGGCCACGATGGCGACGATCGTCACCCACTCGAAAAACTTCAGTCATCGGATGCATATCGGATAGTGCTGCCGCGATAGTCGCCAGCTGCGGAACCGTCGCCCGCTTCGCGACTGGCTACCTGCGCCGTTCCTCCGCTCCGGCCTTTGATCTCGGCTTGGTAGGCGAGAATTGCCTTCTGCGTACGTTCAGCTTGCCGCAGGACGCCAAGCAGGCTCTCCGTCGCCTTGAGAAAGCGGCCGCCTTCTTCTTCCATCTGGTCGATCAGTGCACGTTGTTCGGTGCTGAGGCTGCGCTCCAAGGGGAAGTCGATAATTTCTGCCATGTCTCTGACTTTCTCTCATTGCGCTGCAGTGCCTGATCCGCAGGTGCTTTGCCTAGTTGAACCTGATTGCAATAATAATTATTCAGAGAGAATGAAAATTAAATTAAAGTTTGAATGAAGTCGTCGGATCCACTCTCGGATGACTTGCACGGCCATGTCCGGAGCGCTCGGGATACTGCAACTGATCGCGCGAGGTTGGCCCTGTGCCATCCGCGAGAGGATCGTCACGCGAATGCGCGGAGACCGACTGGGCTCCGGGAGCCACAGCGACTAGAGCCGTGCGGCTGCGCCGACTCGCCCAGACAATCGCTCAGGTTTTGAGAAACATCACCGCAATGAATCGGTTGGCCTCGAACGATTCAAAACTGTCGTTGGACGCTCGGGCACGGATCGGCGACTCTGCGAACATGGTCACGCAACCTTACCAGCTCTACATCGAGCGAACCGACACGGCGAAGAACATGGCCCGCTTTTACGCCATGCAGATTTCCATATCGCTTTTCGGGGAAACCTGCCTGACGCGACGCTGGGGGCGGATCGGGACCTCTGGACAAATGATGGTGCACCATTTCGGGCGGGAGGAAGAAGCGGTCAGACTGTTCCTCGACCTGACGCGGCAGAAGCGAGCTCGCGGCTATCGACCGAGGACTTTTGCCCAGCGTCCTCTCAGCTGACCAACGATGACGCCCGAGCCGGAACGAAGGAAAAGGGCCGCCGAGGGCGGCCATGGCGCGTCATTCGCGCCTATTCCAGTCGGTCTCGAAGTTGAGCTCGATCTCGACGAAGAACGGAATCTTGATCGCGAGCTTCAGCCCGAGCTTTCCCTTGCGGAAGAAGTGACAGATCACTCTCCCGAGATTACCGAGCCGGCGGCCGGTGGCTGCAAGGAACTTTGCGAGTTGTTGCATGGTAGGTTCTCCTTTCGAATTGCTGATATCGCGGGGATCGAAAGCAGACCTCGGAGGAGGGCCGCACCGGAACGGTCGAAGCGCGAGCGGAGAACCTGGAGCCGCCTGAATTTTGACTGGGCGAGGAGCCGCATGCGGTGGGGAAAATTCTGGTGGCGCAAGGTTGCGGCGTGACGCGAGGACTGCAACATCCCCTGACGTAGATGACAGCTGTGTCGAAAGGAGAGATGCGATGGCGCGGTTGTTCCTCGGGCGGAAAGCGCTGGAATCGGAGACGGTGATCGCCGACGAAGCTCGGCTCTGAAATGAGAAGAGAAGCCGCCTCAGAAGGGCGGCTCGGCCTTGATGGTGCCGACCTGCTCGGCCAGTTGCACGGCGAGCTCGGCCCGTGCAAGTTCAAGCTCGCCCTCGATCTGGCGGCGCTCGGCCGCGTCGCATGCGTTGTTCAGCTCGGCCCGCAGTTCTTCGATGTGCTGTTCGATCGTCATGATCTCATCTCCTTGAGTTCGTGAAAGACGAGCTCGCAGGGCGGGACGGGATGGCGGGGTCAGGGATCGCGATAGCGACCGCCGGAGGCGGCGAGTGGGGGAGCCGAATTTCTGGATCGGGCCGCAGGACCGGGCCTGAAATTTGGGGGTTAACCGCTCGTCCTTGATGCCGTCGGCCCGGCCCGGCACCATCAGGAAATCTGAGCGGCTATCCCCGTTTCCGCATGGCACCAAAAAGCCGGAACCTGGCTCGATGCCTGGTGCCGGCTTCTCACTTTGGCGGGAGAGGCTCCGCCGGATCGGCGGAGCCTCGAGAACCTCAGTCGCGGTTGGGGCGTGACCAGATCAGCTGCAGGCCATCTTCGCCTTCGACTTCGGCCAGCGTTGCGTAGATCGGGGCGGGGAAGCTCGGGTCGTCGAGCTTGACCGAGAGATAGTCGCGGCCCTGCTCGGAGGTCTTCTGCCAGGCGGCGCCGAGCTCGACGTTGCCGGCGTAGATGCGGAAGTGCGGCCCCTTGTCGGAGGGGTTTTCGACGCGGGCGATGCGGGCCTTGACGTTGAGGGCGAGGGTGCGGATCGAGCCGGAGAAGCCGTTTTCGGTGGAGGTGAAGGTGCCGATGGTAGCCATTGTCCAAGTTCCTTTTGCTGTTTCGGGCCGCTCCATTGCGGCCTCGATGGCTGTCGCAAGGACCGGGGACGATCGGACCGCACCCAGAGGGCCGAAATGAAATGGAGGGCGGCCGGGAGCAACTTTGTTGTCGCGCGAGGAATGGCGACGAAGTCGGCAGGGGAAGAAAGTTTCGAATGGCCGTTGCGGGAGGACGATCGAGGCGACGCCGCTCTCCGGTCAGACATGCCTCATCGAGCCCGCAAATGGAGCGCCGCTAACGTCAGGTAAAGGGACGGGACAATGGCTCCCCTGAAGGGCAACGGCAATAGGCGAAAACGGTGTCGTGGCAATCCACATCGGCAAACGTCCAGGGACGCCGTCCGACTGCATCAGGCTATCCGGAAATGGAGGCCGGAAATCCGTAGCTGTTGTCGGGCAGCTCGGAGCTCACGGCCATGTCGAGAGAATTGTCTGCACGGCGAAAGACCTCGTAGGTGATCCTGTCGACGATTTCATTGTTTTCTCCGAAGACCAGCACGCGTGGCTTGAGCTTGATGATGTCATCGATTTCGCAAAAGACGCTGGACGCGATGATAATCTCATCGCCTTGCTGGCACGTGCGAGCGGCCGCACCGTTAAGAATGCAGCACCTGGAGCCCGGATCACCGTAGAGCACGTAAGTGCTGATCCTTGCTCCGGACATCTTGTTCCAGATTTCCACATATTCCAGCGGTTTCAGACCGACCTCCCGGCAGAAGTCCGCATCGATCGTGATCGAGCCGTGGTAGTTCAGCTTTGCGTCGGTCACTCGAATGCCATGCAGCTTCGCGCCCACGTATTTTTCCACAGCCTGCCCCTTCCAGTTGATATCCTCGCATCCTATATTTGTGCGACGCAGCATTCCGCAACAACCCATGTGGCGAAGTGTTTTCCTTACAAACAACCTGGACAGGCGGGGGAGGGTGGGAATCCTTTTGTCGCGAATGGCGACGGCATGCCGTCGAAACCGTCGGTATGAAACTTGGAATGACAGCCTGTTGTGTTCGGTGGCGTGCGCGATATCGTTCAGGCGCGATTCGTCGCCCAGGAGGATTTATGCGTCAGCAGACAAAACCGTTCATCGTCGAGAGGAAGCCGTCTCGCAAACCCAAGTCCGATGCCACGAAGTCATCGATCTGGGGCACGTTGGACCTCACCCTGAACCAGCATCCGCAAACCGAACCAGAGCCAATCAGAGAGACGGCCGTCGGTACTGGCGACCGTCCCTGATTCAAAGCACGCCTATGCCGCCGCCTTGTCGGCACCTTCCGCGGACGGCTGCAGACCGTGAAGATAGCTGACTGCACGCTGCGCATGCGCTGCCGCCTGAAAGATCGCCCACTTGTCATTTGAGAGAACGGTGAGCCACGACTGAAGGTAAGAGGCGTGATCCGGTCGCGGCTCCAGCTCTGGAGCAATCCCGAGGTCCGCGCAGAGAAAGCAGCTGCCGAGTTCGGCAATCAATTCCTCGCGGGCGCGCTCCGTCCGGTCCTTCGCGTAGCGCGACAGATCGCGATCAAGACGATCTTTGGCTCCAACCCAATGAATTTCCTCATGTCCAAGGGTCGCGTAGTAGGACTCCACATCCCGGAAGGTCTCGAACGGCGGCATCTGGATGTGGTCGGTCACCGGCGAATAATATGCCTGCGATCCGCCATGCCGGATGACGGCGCCAGTGTCGCGGAAGAAGCGATCGGCAATCTCGATCCGCTCAATCGGATCGAGGACCGGTGTCGGCCGATGGTAATAGTGGTCCGGCAGACCGTCGATCTGGTCAACGTTGAAGACGAAGTACGCCTTCAGAAAGGGAATTTCCCGATCGACATCGTTGCCGTTGCGGTCGGTCTCCGACTTCGTGAAGCGGCTCGCGAACACGACGGTCGAGCCGGTCTCGCCCTTCCGCACGGCCGATCCCAGTTCAAGCGCCTGCTTGAATGTCATCCACATCGGCGAGGAATATCCACGGGCCAGGCCCTCCGACCAAAGCAGCAGCACATTCATGCCGGAATAGGGCTGACCGTTGTGGCGAAGCGGCCGGGTGATACGACCGTTCGTGTTCGCGGCGTTCCATGGCTTCATCCATGGGCGAACTCCTTTCTCCAGATCCTCGATGATCTTGTCAGTGATCCGCGTGTAGATGTCGGCCCGCTGGCCTTCGTCCTTCCTGCTCATTTCAAACCTCCAATTCAAGGAGGTCGCGCCGATCGCGACCCCGTCACGGCGGTCCAAAGTGCGGAGCGGAAAGGGGTGAGGGCACCGAAAGGCCGGAACGGACGTGGAGGACGGCGAAGCCGTTGCCCGAACGCCTCGCTCCGCCAGGACCAAAAGCCGGACGGGTTCGCGACGGGCCGATCTCGGCGTCACTGCTTCAGGAGATTCAAGGAATTGTTTCGAGGTCGGTCGACCTGAACTCATCCGCAGTGGCGAGGATCGGCACGCCATGGAATTTGGCACAGGCATAATGCAGGCAATCGCCGAGGTTCAGGCCATGGCGGCCGCTGCGATAGCGGTGAGCAGCGACAAGGGCGAGCCTCGTCGTCTCGGATGCGGGCGGAAGATCGCGAATCTCGATTTCCCGCGCTTCGAGGAATTCCATCACGATCGTTTCGACCGCGGGCACTGGAAGATTGAACTTGTCGGGCCGTGCAAGGCCGAGGACTGTTTCGAGAATGGCGACCGGAGATGTGAAGGGATGTCTGGCAGAAGCAACGGCGTCGGAGACGCGCGCCGCTTCCGGCTCATCAGAGAGAAGCGCGATGATGGCGCAGGCATCGACGAACATCAGGCGTCATCCCACATTTCGTCGAAGGCTTCAGGAGGAAGAGGCTTGCGGACGTCGTCGCTCATCGCGACCCCATGCTTTTCCCGCAGCCGCGCAGCAGTCTGCAGTGGCGTCTCCGCGCGATTGCGACGCTCGATCGCCTCCCGCATGGCAATGACGATGGCGTCGGTAATGCCGACGCCGGCCATTTCGGCGAACTTGCGCGTCAGCGCGTCCGCTTCCGGATTGTTGACGTTGATCGGCATGGGTCGTCTCCATGTAGATAAATCTCGAAAATAATGTAGATCATCGGGCGACCTTTTCCAAGGCCGTAGGCACGCTTGCTTCCCGACATGGAAAAAGGCGGGGCCGGAGCCCCGCCCGAAAGCGCTCAGTCGAAGGCCGACATCTGTGCTTCGGCCGCCTTGCGATCAAGAGAGTGACCTGGGTTTTCGACGGGCCGATCGAAGGGTTTCCAGGCCTCACCGACGATTTGCTTGTAGGCTGCAACGGCGCCCTCCGCGGCCACCCGAAGCGCATGAGCCTGCACGCCCATGTCGGCGGCAAACTCGCGTCTGCGCTGGGCAGCACTGTCGTAGCCGACAGGGCCGTCGAGGTCCTCGTCGCGGGCGTCGTTGGCAGCCTTGGCCGTGGCATCGCGTGCCTCGGTGACGGCGCGGCTATAGAATTGGCCTGCGCCGTGCGCCGAGCCGACGAAGGCGCCGACGATCCGCTGCAGATGGATCTGCATGGCCTTTTCGCCGAGACCATCGCTCAGAGCATCGGCCGTCTCGGAGATCAGACGCTCATGGAGATCGCGGATTCCGTCGCTGTCGACGATCGCGGTTCCGAAGCTCTCGGCGATCTTCAGCGCCTGGGCACTGTCGGGGCATGTGAGCCGGACCATTTCGACGGTTGCGCCTTTGCGCAGAGCCACGACGCGAGCGGATTGACGAGGGGAGGTAGCGGGCTTTGCCATGATTTCTTCCTTTCAACCTCGAAGCGGCTCCGGCCCCGTGCCGATTTGCCCTTCGGTGCGGTCGCCCCGAACCGGCGGAAGACGGGCGCTTCAAGGTCCGGAGACGACAGGCTGAGCGGAGCCGGTTTGCGGGCAAGCGGGGCATCCTGCCCTGCGAGGCCCGCAAGCCTGCTCCGTGAGGGACGGCGCCTCCGGCCGCCGGGCGGCGCGGATAGCGGCCTTGAAGCGAACGGCCGCTGGTTCAGACCGCAGCAAAACCGAAGGGCAAATCGGCACGGGGTCTGGTCCAACCAGGTACTGAAAGGAAGATGGCTGCCGGGACGCTATACGTCGTCACTTCCCGAACTCGCCGCACGCTCAATTGGCGCGATGATGGTCTCGGCCGAGGGTTTCGGCTTGGGCAGCCGATAATATTGCAGCCAGCTCGGACCGTGCGTGTTTCGAAGACCGCGGAGTGTCCCGCCATCGTCATAGGGCGCGCCACCCATCCAGACGTTGTTCAGGATGCTCTTCCAGCGACGCCCGTGTCTTGCGGCATAGGCCTGGAGCGCGGCTTCCTGTTCACCGCTCAAAGGAGGAAGTCTTTCGCGCTTCGGAACAGCGCGCTGCTTACTCGAGGCAACGTCAGCCTGTTCCTCCCTCGCGGCGATCATTCGTTTAAGCTCCGCAACGCCCGCGTCGAGGCACGCCTTTCCGTTGAGGTGGTGGAACTGCTGCCAGAACGCGGTGCGTTCCGCGGACGATGGCCCAATGCCGGCGCTCCGTTCGAGGTCTCCGATCGTACCCATGTCGCTAGACCTCCGCTCGTGGCTGAGCCGCGTCGCCAACGGGTTCGAACCGTTTGCGAAAGGCGGCTATCGCTGCATCCTGCCGAGCCAACTTTCGTGTCAGCGCGTCAACTTCCGGCTGACGCTCCGCTGTCAGGGCGGCGAGATTGTTGCGATAACGTTCGAGGAAGAAGCCCGTATCCGGCGCCTTTCCGCGCCGATATCCGGTTTGCCGGCGCGCGAGCTGTGGCAGGATCGATGTTATCCGGCGCAAGACCTGGCGATCGATCAGTTCGAGCTGGCGCTGCGTCTGCCGCCGCGCTTCTTCCATACGCGCCAGTTGCGCATGGTGGATTGGCATTGCAGCCATCACGCATCCCTCCCTTGCCACCCCACAAAACTGGAAGGACCGTCACAGGGATTATGACGGTCAGGATCGATGACGAAACCGAAGCGGTCGCGCGCGGCATACTCGGCGCGGGGCACGAGAAAGCGCATCTCCTCCACCCGCCCATCGCGCCGGCCGCCTCGCGTGGCGATGACCTCCGTCATGTCGGCATGGCGGCTGGAAAAGATCGCGGAGATCACGATCCAGTCGCCGGCATGCTTGCGCTCGAAGGCTTCCCGGTCCTTTGTCCAGGATTGGCCGGGCTGGAGTTCGCGGCCGTGGATCGCCTCCCAGGCGGACGGCCAGCTATTGCGGATCGTCTCATCGGCACATTTGCGCTCGTAGGACGTGAAGAGATCTGGGAAGGTGAGGGCGACAATCGCCCATTCTGCGTCCTCCTCGTACCAGGGCAAGGACTTTCGCAGCATCGGAAGGACGCGGGCATTCCGTTCGGCCGACAGATGAAACCCGCCATGACCGGCGGTCATATGGGAGACGATCCCCTCGGCGTAGATCGTCGCGAGCTGCGACAGACCCCATGGCGTAGTCGCTGCCATGCGGCTCTGGATCCGCCCGAGCGCGGATAGTTCATGGCTGTGCCGCGCGGTCTCGAACACGCGCGCGCGGAACGCTGTCTCATCTTCGAGGCGCCCTTCGTGACCGTGGAAATCCTCCCGCGTCAGCTCTGACAGCGGGCGAGTGAGGCGCCAGGCGCTCGCGAGGAAGCTGGCGCCATCGCGCGCCGGCACCATTGCCAGGAAGGTATCGGCGATCCGGGCGACCGGAAAGCCGTCCGCGCTGACGCCGAATTTCACCGCGGAGTCGTCGGCGGTAGGAACCCTGTCGTGTTGAAGATCGGGCGTGCTCATGCGGCAACCCTCCCTTCGACATGAGCCGCCGCGACCTCGTCGGCGGTCACCTCTTCGAGGATGGCATTCGGGTATCCATGCTCTTTCAGCCAGGCCACCGCCGCCTCGTGATTGCCGGCGAGATGGACAAGCTCCGCGTTCGCACCGGCGCGATCGAAGAGGCGGATAGAACCGAGTGCGGGGCGTTCGAGAACCTTGAAGGCGAGATCGGAATCGAGACCGAAGGTTCGGTGAATGCGCATGACGACGGTATTCTTTCCGCCGAAATCAGCCTCATGCAGCGTGAAATGCCCGGGCGAGGCGTAATTTCCGGATTGGCGCGGACCCTCCTTGCGGATCAGGCGGCCTTTGCTGTTGCGGGTTTGCCAGGCCGCCAGCTTCTTCTTGAAACGCTCGGGCGGCCGAGGGCTGCCGTCGGACCAGGCGACGATGGAGCCGATCGGGGCGAGGTCGTAGATCAGGGACGCAGACATAAGACATCTCCTTGGAATTCTGCGGTTCATGGAAACGAAGCCGCCGCCGGTGATGGCCGGCGGCGGTTGTCGATCGGATGAGAAGGGAAGGGAGGCTATTCGGCCGCAATGCCGTAGGCGGTTTCGTCCTCGTCAGGAGCCCCGTCGTCGGCCTCCGGATCGGGGGCGTCAAGTTCGGCGGCCTCGCCGGCGGCGCTGTCGTCCGCGAGTTCGCCAAGACCATCGCTCGTTTCTTCAGTGGTGACGCTGTCCTCCTCTTCGACGATCTCGCCTTTCTTGATCAGGTCGGCAAGTTCCTTCGGATCGGGCGCGAACAGGGCTGCCGGGTGGACGAAGTGCCCTTCCTTGAAGTGCTCGACGAGTGCTGCGCGGGTCTCGCGGACCTTCGGGCGCGGCAGAACCGGGGTGTCCTTGCACGACGCCTCAAGCGCCGCCCGCGACAGGCAAAGCAGGAAATCTTCGGTGCCCATGTTCGGGAGATATCCATCGGCGCCGATGGCCTCGCCGGCGATACGTGACACGATCCCGCTGTTCGACATGCCGCGGCGGCAAGAGAGCACATCGACCAGCATCGAGCGGGCGGCAACCCGCAACGTGTCGATCTCGAAGGACAGCTTACCGTCAGAGTCGAGCAACCGAACCGCATGGCGAGCGAACCGCTTCGTGCCGAAGACGGTGTCGTTTGCCCCGGAGTCGACCCGTACATTCAAGCCGGCGAAGGCGAGCACGAGGAGCGCCGTCAGCGTGTCGTCCTCGATCGGCGCGCGAGCGAGCGCTTCGTGCAGCGCGTCGGTCCTGAGGTCACCGATCATGTCGTGGCCCTTTTGCGTGACATCCGGACGCTGTTTCGGCGCGTCGATCACATCGTCGCCAGCGGTGGCACCACCTCCAACGACCGCTCTCTTGCCCGCCGTCTTCTTCTCCTCCGGCATCCGGTAATGCACGGTCTGAACCTTGCCGTTCCGATCCAGGTACATTGCGGTGTGGTCGCCCTTGCCTGGCTTGCCATAAACGCGGCTGGCCTTCTGCGGCAGCTTTACGTCACCCCATTGCGTGACCTCGGCGATCACGCCCTTCTTCGGCAGATTGTTGGTCATCCACTCCTGCTGGGCGCCGAGATAGGCTTCGACGTTGGTGGTGTAGCGGCTGTCCTCATCGGCAGGGGCAAACAGATCCTCGATCCATTCGATGCCATAGGCTTCCCTGAGATCGTCGCCGAAGCTCGCATCCTTTGCGTACATGCGGGTCTTGCTCAGCGCGTTGGCGATCTGGAACCACGTGGCAGGCTGGCCCTTCTTCGGCTTCTGCGCCTTCCAGACTTCCTTCTGCTCATCGAGGTGTGCCGCCGCGATCGTTCGAAGCTGCTGCTCGTTCGGCATGTCGCCGAGCGCCATTTGGTCGAGCATCGCCGGAAAGACATTGGCGAGCAGCCGCAACTTGCGAATCTGCCGGACGGGGAGGGCAAGTGCGACCGCAATCGCTTCCTCGGTCCAGTCGAGTGCGATCAGGCGTTCGATGCCGCGCCACTGGTCGACGGGGTTGAGCGGCTCCCTGGCGATGTTCTCGACCATGGACCGCATGGCGCCATTATCGTTAGCGGCTTCGACCACGAGAACCTCGATTTCCTCAAGGCCCGCGGCGATCGCCATGCGGGTCCGCCGATGGCCGGCTTCGATGACGTAGCCGTTTCCGCCATCGCTTTGCGGAAAGATGACGGGCGGCTGGATGATGCCGACGGCTTTGATGGTCGCGAGCAGCAGCGCATCAGCCTGCGGGGTGGATTTCGACTGACGAGTATTGTCCGGGTTGTCCTTCAACGAGCGCGGATCGACCTTCATGATGTGCATGGGATTTTCCTCTTCCGAGATGCGGGACACGGCTCGCTTGCCGGTCCTTCCTGTCTTCGTTTCTTTCGAAGACACCTCCCGGACCGCGGGGCGGGCGGCCCGGCGCAACTGCGGCCGAGCGTCCCTGCTGCGATGTCCGAGCGGGGCTAACAGCCCTGCGCGGGACGAGTGGCCGGGATGCGCAGGCGGCGGTTGAGCGCAAGCGGCGACTGGAAGACCGATCTGCGACCGGTTTCTTTTCCCTCTTCCTTCTTTTTGTCCTCCCTCCTTCCGGAAACTGCCGCTCACACTTTTGATAGTTCACAGCAACCGGAAACGCGCCTTAGGCTGTCGCAGCTCAAGGAGGTTTCGATGCACGATACAAAAGAGATATTTGCCTATCAGGTCGTTCCGGGAACAGACGAGATCCTTGCGTTCACCGAGACTTTGGGGCTCGCCTGGCAGGAGGCCTCCCGACATTTCGAGGGGCTGAAGGCCATGGACGAGAATGTCGAAGCGGGGTTGCGATCTACAAAGTCGGTTTGAAGAATCCGAGCCTCTCCGACTTCGTGACCGTCCTGAACGACCCGGAGGATATGAGCGGGCGGCTGATCGAAAAGATGGAGCGCGTCGAGGTGATTACCTGAGCGGGGGAAAACCGCGACGAGGATGACCGTCGTAGGGGTCGCTTCGATGAACGGAAATCAGGACAAAAAAAGAGGGCCACGAGAAAACTCGGGCCCTATAGGTATGAAGGTAATTTAAACCTCCAGAGGGGAACAGCTGCTGCGGCGGCACTGGGAGGAAAACCGCCATGTGCATCAGCTGTGAGCACTATGCTCAAATTTCGGTCGGAAGGAAAGCAAATATTGTGCAATGCAGCTATGCAAATGCTGCGTCGCATCAAAACCGCGATTCCATTCAAGCAGACTCCGCCGAGGCGGCGTCGTTCTGAACTGACGCGGCGGCAAGAGCGTCCTCGACGTCACGAAGCTGTCGGCGCTTTTCGGCAAGTTCGTCGGCGAAGGCGAAAGTGCCGCCTTCGCGCGAGCGATAGGAGACGAGCCGCCGGTGCGCATCATCGAGGCGATGGCGATAACGCTCGCGTTCCTCCTCGAACCCGTCGAGCGCATGCTCGAGGCGGGAGATGGCGCCGAGCGGTGTCACTGTGACCGCAAGGTCAATCTCGTAGGCGGCGCCTGTGCGCTGGAGCGTGGTGGCGTAGCGATAGCCGTCGCCCTTTCCGAAGCGCTCTCCCTCATAGACAAGATCGAAACCGCCGATAGATGCGAGGTGAACCTCGCCCTCCTGTTGGAGCTGGAGGAGCGTGAGAACCTCCTTCATCAGCGCGCGACCGGCTTCCTTGCGCTCATGGTGAAGCTTGCCCAGCACGGTCATCGCGAAGGCATCGCCGGCGGTCGGAACGAGCCGACCGATATCCTGGCCGATCTCGCCGATGCGGCGGGTCGACGTCTCGATGTCACGCTCGGCATCGCGCATCTGCCGGCGCACCGCATACTGGTCATCGTCATGGGCGGCGCGCAACCGTTCCAGTCGCGCGATATCGGCTTCGAGACCCGCTTTCTGCATCAGCCGCTCGTCGCCGGAGGCGATTGCCTTGGCCATGGCGAACTGGTTCGCCTGCCCTTCACCGAAGTCTTCGAGCCGGCGGATCGAAGTATCTCCGCTGAGCGCGGCGGCGATGAAGCGGGCCTTGCGCTCGTTGTTCTGCCACATGGAAGCGTCGAGGCTGCCCTCGGTCGCATAGGCGAAAATGTCGACGACATCGTGCTGATTACCCTGCCGGACGATGCGGCCTTCGCGCTGCTCGATGTGCGACGGCAGCCACGGCACATCGAGGTGATGCAGCGCTTTCAGCCGCGCTTGAGCGTTCACGCCCGTTCCCATCGTCTCCGACGATCCGATCAGGAACCGAATTCGGCCGGCGCGCACGTCGGCGAAGAGCCGTTGCTTGGCCTCGGTCTTCTTGTAGTCCTGCATGAAGGCGATTTCGGACGGGGGAACGCCCAGCCGCACAAACTCGTCGCGAATCCAGCGGTAGGCGGAAAAGCCGCGGGTCTTCTCGACGTTGATCGTGCCGAGATCGCTGAAGATCATCTGCGCGGCGCCGGGCAGGTCAAAGGGTTTGCCGTCCGGCCGGACGTAGGTATCGTCGCTCGTCTCTTGCCAGATGCGGAAGGCATTGCGGACGAGGAGGTTGAGCTTGTTGTCCTCCTCATTGTCGTTGGCCGGTATCACGAGGCGGAGATCGATCGCCGCATGGCGACCGTCGGTAATGACCGAGAGCAGGATATCGTCGCCGGGCTCAGCCGGTCCCTCGCGCATCTCGATCGCCTTGATGCGGGCATCGAGGATCTGCTGATAGGCCTTGAACGCCGGCGTCGGCTTGACGGTCAGGATCTGCCGTCGGCCGGTGGAGATATCAGGCACCTTGACGTATTCGCGGAGATCCGCCGGCATGACGACGTCGGCGAAAGCCCGGAACATGGCGATCAGTTCGGGCACATTGACGAAGCTCGCGAAGCGGCTGACCGGCTTGTATTTGCCGGACGGCTGGATCTCCAGCTCGGTCGTCGTATCGCCGAAGCAGGACGCCCAGGCATCGAATTCGTGTAAGCCGCGCTCGGCGAGAGCCTCGTGGCCGAGCAGGCGCTGGATCGAGAACATCTCACCGAGTGTGTTGGTGATCGGCGTGCCGGAGGCGAGCACCAGCGCGCGGCCCGGGTTCTTCGTTTCGAGGAACCGGGACTTCACATAGAGGTCCCAGGCGCGCTGCGAGCCGTTCGGGTCGATACCCTTCAGCGTCGACATGTTGGTCGCGAAGGAAAGCTTGCGGAACTCTTGCGCCTCGTCGACGATGATCTGGTCGACACCGATCTCGGAGATTGTGAGCAGATCGTCCTTGCGGGTCGCGAGCCCTTCCAGCCGTTCCTGCAAGCTTTCCTTCAGTCGCTCGAGGCGCTTGCGCGACACGCGGTCCTCGCTGTCCACCTTGGTCAGCAGATCCTCGTAGAGCTCCAACTCATCGTGGATCATCTGTTGTTCGAAGGCGGACGGCACGGCGATGAACCTGAAGGCCGAGTGCGTGATAATGATCGCATCCCAGGTCGCGGTCGCTGCCCGGCTCAAAAAGCGAAGCCGTTTGTCCTTGGTGAAGTTGGTCTCGTCGGCGACGAGGATCCGGGCATTGGGATAGAGTGCCAGAAATTCCCGCGCCGCCTGCGCCAGGCAATGACCAGGGACGACCAGCATCGCCTTGGCGATCAGGCCGAGACGTCGTTGTTCCATGATCGCGGCCGCCATCGTCATCGTCTTGCCCGCGCCGACGGCGTGGGCGAGATAGGTCGATCCGGAGGAGATGATCCGCCAGATGCCGCGTTTCTGGTGCCCATAAAGAACAAAGGCGCCAGAGGCGCCGGGAAGTTTCAGATGCGATCCGTCGAATTTTCGAGGCGCGATGTTGTTGAACCGGTCGTTATAGACCCGCGCCAGCCGGTCGGTGCGATCCGGATCGGTCCAAACCCAGTTTTGGAAGGCTTCCTTGATTTTCTGCAGCTTGTCGCGCGCCGCCTCGGTATCGACGACGTTCAGGACCCTCCGCTCGCCACCGGCATCCTTGTAGATATCGAAAATCTGGGGAACACGGCTGTTCAGCGCGTCGCCGAGCAACTCGCCGGCATCACGGCGGCTGGTGCCCCACTCCGATGTGCCGGCGGCGCAGTAGCCAAGCTGCCGTGCTTCCACCGTCCAGCTGCCCAATTCCGGCATATGGTGGATCCTGATCTCGGCACCCATCATCTCCTTCACGAAGGCGACGACGTCGCTGGCCGGAATCCAGGGCGCACCGAGACGTGCGGTGATGTCGGACGGGCGAAGATCGGCGGGTTGGACTGCCTGAAGCGCGCGGACGTTACGCTCGTAGGCTGGATCGAGTGCCGCGGCAGCTTCGGCGACACCAAGCTTGGTGCGGACCGCACCGGAGAGGTAGGCATCCGACGTCTGCCAGGAGCCATCGGCGGGATCCTGGAAAATCGCATCGCCGAGCTCGTCGACGACGGCATCGGCATGTCTGTGCAGCAGTTCGGCGATATGCTCGACATCGACGCGGCCACGTTCGTTGAGCACCACGGCCAACGCATCCGCCGCACTGGTGATTTCGGGCGGCGCAGGCGGCGCGATGACCCGTTCGGAAAAGATCGGGCGCGGTTTTGCGGTATCGGTGTCGAGGTCGTAGTCCTCGATCGAGGCGACCAGCCAGCAATCGGGATCGTCGAGGAAAGGCTGCAGGTTTGGACGGCGGTGCGTTTCGCGCACCTCGCCGGATTCCTCGTCCTCGCTGATCGAGACGGTGGTGTGGTTGATCGGACCGAAATCACGCACGAAGCTCGACCAGGCGATGCGCAAGCGAACCTGCAGATCACGCCACGGCCGATCCTGCTCCTGGGCCCTCAGCACCTCACGCACCGCGTCGCGGATTGGGATCAGCTTCTTGATGATCCCGACGTGCTTTTCCGGGATGCCGTCCCCGGTGCGCCCCTTGCGGACTTTGACCTCCACGGGTGCGCCGTCCACCATCTGCATCAGGCCGTGCCTGTTATCGATGAAGAAGCTACCCTCACGGACCTTGGCGTCACCGGGGCGAAGATCGATGATCTCGCCGAGCTCGTCCTCGAGGTCGACGTCGATTGCGGTCGGCTCACCGTCATAGCGGCCTTCAGGCAGCAGGCGAACGACGTTCTTTAGAGCCGCCTGCAGGTCCTCGCCAGCGCGTGGCTGGCATGTATAGGTCTCGCCGAACGGTCCGGAGGTCAGGGCATGATCGCCGAGGACGAAATTAGGATGCTCTGCAAACCAGCGGTTCACGCGAACTGCGCCCTCGTCTTGGCTTTCGGGCCGCACCTCCTCGAGATCGAGCCATGACAGATCGCTTGTCGGTTCGCCGACCTTGCGCTTGCGGAAGAACAGAAGGTCGACCACGACATCCGTGCCAGCATCGCGGCGGAAACTCCCCTCCGGCAATCGGATCGCGGCAATCAGGTCGGCGGTTTTGGCGATGTACTCACGCGCGGTCGCGTCGGCCTTGTCCATCGTGCCGGAACTGGTGACGAACGCGGCGAGCGCGCCGGGCTTCAGCAGGTCGATCGAACGGGTGATGAAGTAGTCGTGCAGCCTGAGACCGAGTGAGCGATAGGTCCGGTCAGACCGGACGGTGCGATCGGAGAAGGGTGGATTGCCAATGGCGAGATCGTAGATCGGCGCCAGATCGGCGCGCGCAAAATCGCCATTGATGATGCGGGCCTTAGGCTGCAGCAGCTTGACGATCCGGGCCGTGACGGGATCGAGTTCGACGCCGGTGACGAAGGTCCTGTCGCGAAAGGCCGCCGGCATCAGAGCCGGAAACAGGCCCGTACCGATACCCGGCTCGAGCATGCGGCCGCCACACCAGCCCAGGCGCTGCAAGCCCGACCAGATTGCCCGGATGATGAACTCCGGCGTGAAATGGGCATATTGCGTGCAGCGGGCGAGCGACGCGTAGTCGGCATCTGAAACGGCACTTTCGAGCGAGCCACCGAGCTCGCCCCACCCGGCCCGGAAATCGACTTCGCCGGGGCGGCGGAACATACCGTTCGCCAGTTCGCTGGCGCCGAAGCCGGTGAAGCGGATGAGTTGCGCCTGCTCCTTCGCGTTGGCTGGCCGATCCTGCTTCTCGATGTTGTTCGCGATCAGGATCGCCGCAACATTGGCGCGAGCGCGATCCTTCCAGGATCCGGCCAAGCCCCGATCCGCATCGTCGAGGTAGAAGTTGCACCGGTTGCCCTGGCGCCGGGGCGCCGGACGTTCTATCGCCGCGGCCGGCAAGGCCGGGGAGGGAGAGGGCGGCGTCGGTTCCGGGTCATCGTCGTTGGCCGCGACCGTATCGAAGCCGCCGAACGGTGTGACGCCCAGGCCGAGGCCTGATGACAGCGCGCTGCTGCCGAACATGTCGAGAGTGAAGGGATCGTTGCTCATGGAGGTTTCCTCGGAAAATGGCGAGCGTCATCACCCCGCGGGAAGCACTTGCGGGGATTAAAGGGAGCTCAAGGGTTTGGGATAGGTGGCCAAACGGGCCGGACTGGTCGCGAATTGCCTAGGGCTTCGCGACCAGGAAGAGCTGCATCGAGTCCTGAAGGAATGCGATACGCAGGTGCGTCGCCTCCGGCGCGGCCGCCATCATCGCTTCGAGCTGTTCCGCATCGACGAAATCGACTCCGTCATCGCCGCCGAATGTCCGGCGTTTGACTGCGAACCAGTCGTCATTGGTGCGGGGATCGCATTCCTCGGCATAAACGACCAAAGGCTTGGCGCCATCGGGCAGCTTGCCGTTCGACAGGAGGTAGACTCCTTGGTCGCCGACGAGCCAGAGGCCGGGCTTCTCGTCCTTGCCAGGGCGCAGGCCGTAGTAGGGGTTACGAAAGCCGCCATTGGCTTCGGCGTCGGCACGACTGCGGGCGACGACCTCGCGGACGGATGTAAGCGGGAAGGAAAGCATAGTGTGCCTCCCTCATGCGGCAATCGGCGAGGGGAGGTGGCGCAGCTGCACCGGCAGCTTCGCCGCGATCTCGTCGTCGGTCAGCTCGTCGAGCAGTTTCAGAGTGCTGCCCACTGCGCCGCCGTAGAGCATGATCGTGCGCTTGCCGCGCGCAGCTTCGTCCCAGCGATCGCCGGCATAGCCACGATAGTCGTCCGCCGTGATGCTCCAGATATGCTCCAGGCGTTCCTCGCGCGTCATGGCGCGCACCGGCCGGCTCTCACGCTCGATGATTGCCACGCGCATGCGCTCGACGGCGCCTTTGTCCGATAGATCGCAATAGCCGTGGAAATGTCGGATGACACCATCGATGCGCAATGCGAAGAACACTGATGTCACCGAACCCGTCAGATACTCGCGCATGGCGAACATCGACCCGCGGATCCAGAGCGGTGGCAGGATCTCGAACATATAGTCGTGCTCGGTCTCGGCGATCTCGAACCATTCGCCGGAATAGAGGAGCGAGGCGTCACCGTCCCAACGGTTCGGACGTTGAGCGTGCCGATCGAACATCCGGAACATTTGCTGGCGTGAGGCAACGCCGTGGAAGACCTTGCGGATTGCGGGAGAGGGATACATCTGCGGCTCCTTGGAGATGGTTCCGGACCGAAGTGCGGCACTGTCCTTCCGACCTTGCCATCCTCTTCAGTCCTTCATGACACCTCCCGGGCCGCCGGCATCGCGACCGGCCGGGTCAAGGGCCGGCTCGCCCGGGCGAAGCTTCCCTTGACGCGGGCGGCGCGAATGCGGCACGCCGCCTTCCTTCCTTTCCCTCTTTTCTTTCTCCCTGATTTTCAGGGTTTCGTTCCAATCCTCCTCGGGCGGGCGGAGCCGCGACCAGTCGCAGCCGACGGTATCCGCGAGCGCCCGCAAGCGCTCGGCAAACATCTCTCCTTGCGGATTGCCGTCTGTCGCGGCGACGAGGAGACTATCTGCTCGCGAGGCCATCTGCCGAAGCGCCGCCTCCGTCGACGGCGACCATCCGCCCCCGGTACTGAGATACACGGTTCCATCGCGCAGCCCCTCGATGGCGGCAAGGCTCATGGCGTCGATCGCAGCTTCCGTCACGGCCAGGCGCAACGCTGGGTCCGGTCCCAGACGGAAGAGGACCTTCGTTCCACCGGAGGCAAATCCCCGATATTCAGGACCGCGCGCCTCCCAGCCGGTCACAACTCCGGCATTGTCGGTGTGCGCTGCCCACATGCTGCCTTGCGGGCCTTCCCGCAGACGGTCTTGCCCGATCGTGGCTCGGAGCAGAGTGGCAGGAAGGAAGCGCTCACCGTTCAGATAAGCCCATGTCGACGAGCTGGGCCACGGCCGGCGGCGTGCCTGCCAACGCTCGGGTAAAGAAAGATCGAGGTCTCGGTCAGGCCTCGGCGCCTGCCATTCCGGCTCCGTGATCGCAAAACCAACAAGGCCGGCGACCCTTCCGGCGCCTTCGAGAAAGCCAACATGATCGAGATGTTCGACAAGTCCGAACACATCGCCTTTCGCATCGCCGAGCGGATCGAACCATCCGCGACCGTCATGGGTGACGATGATAATTTCGCCCGACCGGCGGAACTTCACCGCCCGCCGGGTACTCTCCTTTAGATCGATGGCGAAGCCCGCCTGCTCAAGAACAGCCGCGCAGCTCACCTGGTCGCGCAGCGCCTCTATTTCCTTTCTGTCCATGCTTTTCCTCATTGCCTTTCTTGCCCGTCGCTTCGCAGGCGCGCTCCACCCGCCGCGAAGAGCAAAGGCCGCAAGGGCGCGGCTGACAATTGTCGGATCATGCAATACCCGGCCGCGGCGCAGCCTCCCTTGCGGCCTGCCGCGCGCAAGCGGCACGCCGAAGGCACTGGCGGCCGGCTCAATGAGCCGGCCAGGGGAAGAACTCATTGACGATCTCAAGGGCGTCACCGGCGTCGATCTCGTCAGAAGGGAGGACGCCATATTCGCCGTCGACTTCGAAGACGGTGACCGGGACCATCAGGTCGCGGGAAAGCTGGAAGGCGTGGGACTGAGCGAGGGAAAGATCGTGCGACATATAAGAGGCTCCTGCGGGAGCGGGCCAATCCCGCTCGATGGCTCCTCAAAAGGCCCGGCGACGGGCGCGATCACCGCGAGGCGAAGCCGAAGCGGCCGCAGCTTGCTAGCGGACCCTTAACGGGTTGATCGTGGAAGATCCGGCGCCGGGCCAGGACGCCATCACAAAAGAGCGGGATTGGGCTGCTTCCGGGGGAGATGAACGGTTCGCGCACGCATTTCATACCATGCCAGTTTCGCGGCTGACTTCCGCAACACGAAGATGGTTTCCGCTTTCGACATTGCCGTTGACTGGCAATCTATCTCGTCCGGATCGTTTCCGACGGCGTTTCGCCAAAAGCCTGATAGTAGACGGCCGCAAACCGCCCCATATGGGTGAACCCTGCACTGCGTGCCGCGTCGGCGATCGACCGCGAGCCGGTATCGTCGACCAGCGCTCGGCGCGCTGCTTCGAGGCGGATCGTTTTGAGATAGCCCAAAGGCGTTGTGCCCTTGAACCGCTGGAAGGCGACCTGCAATGCTCTGACGCTCGTACCGGTCTCGCTGGCTATCGACGCAACAGTGAGAGGTTGCGACAGGTTGGCATGCATATACTCGATCGCCCGTTTCACCTGCCGGGGCACCGCCGGCGAGACCGGCCGCTCGAGCCGCGGCATGTAGCTATTGGGAACAACCTCCAGAAGTGCGATCATCGTCGACTCAAACAGCCGCTCGATGGCAGCCGGCGCCAATCGATCCGCGTCGGAAAGATTAAGACAGCTCCATACGAGATGGCCGAGTGCGGCCAGCCGCAGACCCTTCTCGGTGGTCAGATCGACGATGCGGTCGAAATGAAGGTCTGCCGTGACAGGCCCATCCAAGAGTTCACTGACCTGTTGCACCATCGCCGACTTTGCGAAGGAGAGGCCGATATAGCTGGAATGTTCATGAGGGGTCAGCTCATCGAACTGAGCGAGATCCTCCAGAAAACCAACTGCCTGTGCCGTCGAAAGGCGCAGTGCCCCCGAACGTGTCCCAGGCGTGGTGGATAGGGGCAGGTAAAGCAAATAAGCGTCTGGCGCGCCATCGAACGCCAGCTTCAGGGCTGAATGGCACTTTCCTTTCCAGGCGTGGAACCGGCCGACGATGTAATGGCTGTCCCCGACGCAAGACACGTGATCGCGATCCAGCTGACCAACCGGGCCGGCCTGCGCGATGTTGCCATGTCGGAGTGCAGCATGCTGCAATGGGCATCTCCAGGAGTTGAGTTTCGCCGCATAACCGGAGCGGCACCAAACTAGGCGTTCCCGCGGGAACCCTTTACATCCGTCGCGGCCATGGCCTTGACGAGGGATAGGACCTGACGGCGCAGTGCCGGCCTTGCTATCCTGGCGAAGGCGACGTTGAGGTCTCGCCCCTCGTCGGTATCGAGGAAGGCGCTGAGCTCCATCTCGGCGCCGGTGCCTGTCAGCCCATCGGGTTTTCCATCACGGCTCTGGCTGTCGAAGAAATACGACACCGGCACACCGAGCAGAGTGGCGACATTGAGCAAACGGCTCGCGCCGACGCGGTTCGTGCCCTTCTCGTATTTCTGGACTTGCTGGAACGTCACGCCCAAAGCCTCGGCGAGTGTGCTTTGGCTCATTCCGCGCACGCTTGCTCCCACCTCGACATCGATCGGGCTCGGCGCTTTGGCCTTGCTCTGATTGTTCACATGATTGGTCATTTCATCGCCATCCCTGTCGTTGAAAGGTCGTGGGTTTGCTGCTCGCCGCCCTGCGGCCAACATCAGTCGGGCTCCGAAAGGCTTGCCTTCTCGAGAGCCTCCTGCATCGAACTCGCCTCGAGTGCAGCAAGCGCTTGCTCGAGATAGCTTTCGATTTCAATGACGCTTCTGCCTTGGAGCAGGGCGATTTCATCAACAGTCTTTCCCATCGACACCCATCGAAGGCAGGTCTTTTCGATGGGCGAAAGCATCCAATGTTCCATGACCAACCTGCTTTCGTTGGTGTTTATTTTCATCCTCGAGCAACAGGGCGAACGATCCGCCCGATGGGTTTGCCCCTGACTTCCGCAGCGGAACGACTGGTGACCTACCTCCCGGTTGCCTCGCAGATCCGAAGAAAGCTTTCCGCGCGCAGACTGGCGCCGCCGACCAGAACACCGTCGACATTTTCAAGAGCAAGAATCTCGGCCGAATTCTCAGGTTTGACGGATCCACCATAGAGGATCCTGAGCTGTGCACCGATCGATCCATAGGCATCGATCAGACTGGATCGGATGCAGGCATGGGCGGCGAGAATTTCGCTTTGTTCGGGCAGCCGACCGGTCCCAATCGACCAGACCGGCTCATAAGCTATGACCAAGGCGAGCTCGTTCATTTCGGCGGGCAGGCAACCCTGCAGCTGGTTTTTGAGGACAGTAAGCGTCTCCTGGCGGAGATGCTCCGCTTCTGTCTCACCGACGCAAATTACTGGCATCAAGCCGGCGCTCACCGCAATCTCGGCCTTGCGCCTGACCATCGCGTCCGTCTCGCCCTGATATTGCCGCCTCTCGGAATGACCGAGTATGACGACGCGGGCGCGGGAATCGGCGATCATCCTGGCGGATATGTCGCCGGTATGGGCGCCAGCTTCCTGAGCGCTGCAATCCTGGGCACCGAGAAGAAGCCGGCTTCCGGCGATTATCCTCACGGCGGATTGCAGGAGCGTTGCCGGAGGACATATAGCCACATCCGCATTCAGCTCGCCGATGTTCCAGGCGACCTTTTCGATCTCGGCGAGATCGGCCGTAAGCCCGTTCATTTTCCAGTTGCCGACGATGAGCCGGCGGGGAGTGTTACTCAAGTTCTTGCCCCCGGTTAGTGGCTATATCGCTTCGCCATCTCGGCAAGCGGCAAGGGCTTGATGGCGGAGGCATGTCCGGCGGCGCCGAACTGCTCGTATCGGTCGCCGCAGACCGCTGCCATCGCCTCGATGCCCGGGGCGAGGTATTTGCGTGGATCGAACTCCCCGGGATGAAGGGCAAAGACGCGGCGGATCGCCCCCGTGAACGCCAATCGAAGGTCGGTGTCGACATTCACCTTGCGAACGCCGTGGCGGATGCCTTCCTGGATTTCCTCGACCGGAACACCATAGGTCGGTTTGACCTCGCCGCCATGCGCGTTGATCAGTTCCTGCAATTCCTGGGGCACGGACGACGACCCATGCATGACGAGATGGGTATCGGGCAGGCGGGCGTGGATCTCCTTCAGGCGCTTGATGGAAAGGATGTCGCCGTCCGGCTTCCGGGAGAATTTGTAAGCGCCATGAGACGTGCCGATGGCGATGGCGAGCGCATCCACCTTCGTCAAGCGCACGAACTCGGCAGCCTCTTCCGGATCGGTCAAAAGCATGTCGCGGCTGAGCTCGCCGTCAAAGCCGTGCCCATCTTCTGCTTCGCCGCGGCCGCTTTCCAACGAGCCGAGATGGCCGATTTCTCCTTCGACGGAGACGCCGACCAGATGCGCCATCTCCGAAACCTTGGCCGTGACGGCGACATTATTTTCGAAGCTGAGAGGCGTGCGCCCATCTTCAGAGAGGGAACCGTCCATCATCACCGAGGAGAAGCCGGCAAGAATTGCCGACATGCAGGTCGACGCCGAATTGCCGTGGTCCTGATGCATGCACACCGGGATATGCGGATACATCTCGATCGCCGCACGGATCAGATGCGACAGCGTCGCGTCGCCTGCAAAAGCTCGGGCGCCGCGGCTTGCCTGCATGATGACCGGGCTGTCGGTACGATCAGCAGCCTTCATGATGGCGAGCATCTGCTCCATGTTGTTCACGTTGAAAGCCGGGATGGCGTAGCCGTTCTCGGCGGCGTGGTCGAGCAATTGACGAAGGGTGACGAGAGCCATTTAAGAGCCGATCTCCTCTTGCGAGTGATGGATTTGGTGAAATTGCACCAGGCGTTGGATTTCGTTGCTCGAGCCGAGCAACACCGACACGCGCTGATGATGAGCCTGTGGTTGGATGCGAAGGATGTCTTCGGTTCCGGTGGATGCTGCACCGCCGGCCGCCTCGACGAGGAACGCCATGGGATTGGCTTCATACATCAGGCGCAGCTTGCCGCCGGCGCGGCGATTGGACTCGTCCGCCGGATAGAGAAACACCCCTCCGCGGGTCAGAATGCGATGGACGTCGGCCACCATCGAGGCGGTCCAGCGCATGTTGAAGTCCTGTCCGCGCGGCCCTGCCGATCCCGCAAGGCATTCGTCGACATAGCGTCGGATCGGCTCATCCCAGAAACGCTGGCGCGACGAATTCACGGCAAACTCGGTCGTTTCCGTCGGCACGCGCATGCGCGCGTTGGTCAGTTTGAATTGCCCGTCAGACGGATCCAGCGTGAAGCCGACCACGCCGAGGCCGAATGTGATAACGAAGAGCGTCGAGGGGCCATAGATGGCATAGCCGGCGCAGAGATACTCTCGCCCCTTGCGTAGAACATTGGTGTCGCCGTCCGCCTGGACCTGACTCACCGCAAAGATCGAACCGACGGAAAGGTTGACTTCAAGGTTCGATGAGCCGTCCAGCGGATCGACGTAAAGGATGAGGTCGCCAGCGGCTGGAGGTTTCAACCACGTGACCTCCTCCGCCTCCTCGGAAACATAGGCAGCAAGCGAGACCGCCTCGCCGCATGTTTCGCGAAACACACGATCGGCCAGGACATCGAGGAGCTTCTGATCTTCACCCTGGACATTCGTCGTGCCGGAGCTGCCTATATGGTTCTGAAAGGCTGCTTCCTTCAGGTGATCGGCAACAACGATCGCTGAGGCTGCTATGCTTTCAACCAAGCTTGCCAGGGCAGGATCGACTTTCGTCTCGTGGAGATAAGCGCCAAGTTCTATGTCCGGTGTGATTGTCATGTCGATGTTTCAACCTGTCTCGTAAATCCAGTGAGATCCGATTTCGTTACTCCGCTTCAGACGCAGTTCTGTCCGGCCAATGTAATTCGGTGGCGACCTCACGCCGCGCTCTGGCTGGCCGGTCTTTGGTGCGACAACTCCTCGGCGTTTGAGAACCCAAATTCTCGTGCATTTCCTTCGATCCTGAATTGCTGAACCAGGGCCAGCAGGCTGTCGGCCTGAGAGGCGAGTTCGCGGCTCGCGGCCGTCGTTTCCTCGACCATAGCCGCATTGTGCTGTGTCATCTGGTCCATCTGATTGACGGTCGAGTTGACCCCCTGCAGCGCACTCGACTGATCGTGGCTGCCGCGGGCGATCGTCTCGACATGCTGACTGATCGTGACGATCTGCGAGCTGATCTTCGCAAGGACCGAACCGGTTTCCTGGACCAGATGCGAGCCGGTATTGACCTCGGCCGTCGACTTGTTGATGAGGACCTTGATCTCCTTGGCCGCCTTGGCGGAGCGCTGCGCCAGTTCACGCACCTCCTGGGCAACGACGGCAAAGCCTTTGCCCGCATCGCCGGCGCGTGCCGCCTCGACGCCGGCATTCAACGCCAGCAGATTGGTCTGGAAGGCGATCTCGTCGATGACGCCGGTGATCTGCTCGATCTGGCGGGAGGCTTCTTCGATCCGGCCCATCGCATCGATCGCATTGTTGACGACGATGGCTGAATCGTCGGCGCTCTGCTTGGCCTGGCGGACGATCTGGTCGGCATCCTTGGCACGTTCCGCCGACGAGCGAACCGTGACGGTGATCTCGTCGACGGCGGCTGCCGTTTCTTCGAGCGAAGCAGCCTGCTGCTCAGTCCGTTTGGCAAGATCCTCGGCCGCCTCGGCCATCTGGTTGCCGTTGCCCTGGATCATTTCGACATTGTCGCGGATCTGGCGCATCGTCGCCTGCAGGTGCAGCATCGAGGCATTGAAGTCCTGCCGAAGCTGATCGAGCTCACCATCGAGGGGACGGCCGATGGTCACGGTCAGATCGCCGCTCGCCAGCTTGTGCAGGCCGGATGCAACCGCCTCGACAGCGTTACTGATGGCAGCCGCATCGCGGGTCTTGCGGAGGTCGTCTTCCTGGCGCTGTTGGCGCGCGAGTGACCTCGACTGTTCCGCCTCATTTTCCACGCGGATCTTTTCGAGCGCGTTGTGGCGAAAGACATCAAGCGCCCTTGCCATCTCGCCGATCTCGTCGCGCGTTTCGACGCTGCCGATCTTTTCATCGAGCTTGCCTGATGCAACCGCCTTCATGGAGGCCGTGAGCGCTTCGATCGGAGACTTGATGGTTCTGAGCAGCAGATAGCCGGCGACGCAGCCGAAGAGCAGGGCGATCACGGTCGTCACTAAGGATATGGTTTGCGCCTGGTCTTGGGCCGCGGAGGCATGGCCGCGCTGGATGTCGGCGAATAGAAGGATCTTGTTCCAGGCGTCATTCATGCTGGCGCTCGCAGCCTTGAAGGCGGCGTCACGTTCTCCGACCTTGACGAGGAGCTGGTCGAACCTCTCCGAGGTCCCGCCGATCACGTCGATGGCTTTGCTGGCCAGTTCCTGGATAGGACCGTTGGCGGCATGCTGTTCCTTGACCTTGCCCAGATAGAAGCCCAGGCCCTTGAGACGGCCCTTCACCTTCTTGAGGGTATCGTCGTTCATTCCACCCAGAAAGTCGGAAGCGGCGATCCGAAGTTCGTAGTTCATGGAATTGATCTTGTTCAGCGTTTCGGCGGTCGCCGCTTGTGCTGCCGCCTGATCGGCGGGAATGTTCAGATAGGTCTGCAGTTTGGACTGCACATCCGACAGGGTTGCGAGATCGCTGGAAATCCCTTCCCGCAGTTTCCTCTCGTCGCTGTGCATGTCCCAGAGGCCGTCGATCGTCCTGGAGACCTCTTCGGCAATCGTCCCGGCGGCAACCAGGCTCTGCCGTTCATCCTGCTCTTGAGCGAAGGACAGGCTCGTCGATATCTTAGCGCTCTGGTCTGCGAGCAGCGCCTTCAGCGCATCGCGCTTGGCCTCGGTCGCCTCGAGCAGGAAGGAGTTCATCCCGTCCTGGGCTTGTTTGATCGCAGACAGCGTGACCATCCCGCTCGAACTGCTCGCGAGCTGGGTATTCAGCATGTTGCCTGAGAGATAGTTGACGAGGCTCAAGCCTGCGATGCCGATCAGTATCGGCGTCAGCAGACAAAAGATTTTAGTCCGGATCGGTCCGCGCAACAGCAGGAAGTCAAAATGAATGCTCATGATTCTCCACCCAAGATAACGAGGTCCCATAATAATTATTCTGAGTGAATGAATATCCGGTAAAATTGATCTCGAATTAGTAATGTCTCAGGAATATTCGGCCGCGGCCGACTCCAGGATCTCCAGAATCCGGGCGGTCACTTCCTCGGGAACGGCGAGGCCGTCGACCTGAAAGTAGGGCGACCGACCCTTGTAGAACTCGCTCACCGAAAGGGTCTCGGCCCGATACGCCTTGAGGCGCAGTTCCAATGTCGCCGCATTGTCATCGGCGCGTTGTGCGCCGGCAGACTCTGCCGCCCTTCGGCAGATGCGGTCGTAAAGTTCTTCCTCCGGGACGACGAGCTCGATGACAGCAGTCAGGGAATGCTCCCCGAGCGATTGATCCAACGACGCCGCCTGCGAAATCGTGCGCGGAAACCCGTCGAGTACGAATCCGCGCTGAGCTTCCGGACTGGCAATCCGGTTGGCGACGATCGCCGAGACGGTATCGTCGGAAACGAGCCCGCCGGCTGCCATGGTGGCCGCGACCGCCAAACCGAGGGGCGTTCCCGCCTTGACCTCGGCCCGGAGGATATCGCCGGTCGATAGATGCGGGATGCCGAGCTTTTCGCAGATGCGCTTGGCTTGGGTCCCCTTGCCGGACCCGGGCGGGCCCATCAGGATCAGTCTCATGGGATAGTCCTTTCCTTCGGTCTAGGCCGCCTCGGCCCTGTTCTGGCGGTTGACGATCAGATCGTCGACGACAGCGGGATCGGCAAGCGTCGAGGTGTCGCCGAGCGACCCGAAATCGTCCTCGGCGATCTTGCGCAGAATGCGGCGCATGATCTTTCCCGAGCGGGTCTTCGGCAGGCCCGGCGCGAACTGGATCTTATCAGGCGACGCGATCGGGCCGATTTCCGCGCGGACATGCTTGACCAGCTGCTGGCGCAACTCCTCGGACCCTTCGCTGCCCGCCATCAGCGTGACATAGCAATAGATGCCCTGGCCCTTGATGTTGTGTGGATAGCCGACGACAGCGGCTTCGGACACGAGGTGATGCGAAACCAGGGCGGACTCGACTTCCGCCGTCCCCAGCCGGTGGCCGGAGACATTGAGGACGTCGTCGACGCGACCTGTGATCCAATAATAGCCGTCGGCATCACGGCGACAGCCGTCGCCGGTGAAATACTTGCCCTCGTAGGTGGAGAAGTAGGTCTGGATGAAGCGCTTGTGATCGCCATAGACGGAACGCGCCTGACCTGGCCAGCTGTCGGCGATGCAGAGATTGCCGTCGGCGGCCCCTTCGATGAGCTTGCCTTCGGCATCGACGAGCTCCGGCCTGATGCCGAAGAAGGGCCGAGTGGCCGAGCCTGGCTTCAGGTCGGTCGCACCCGGCAGCGGCGTGATCATGATGCCGCCGGTTTCCGTCTGCCACCAGGTATCGACAACAGGGCAGCGCCCGTCGCCGACCGTGTGATAGTACCATTCCCAGGCTTCGGGGTTGATCGGCTCGCCGACCGAGCCAAGCAACCACAGGCTGGATCGGCTGGATCGTTTGACGAAATCATCGCCGGCGCCCATCAGCGAACGGATTGCGGTCGGGGCGGTATAGAAGATGTTGACCTTGTGCTTATCGATCACATCCCAGAACCGGCCGGCATCGGGGAATGTCGGGATCCCCTCGAACATCAGCGTCGTTGCGCAGTTGGCGAGCGGTCCGTAGACGATATAGGAGTGTCCCGTGACCCAGCCGACGTCGGCAGTGCACCAGTAGATATCGCCGTGCTGGTAATCGAAGACATATTCGTGGGTCATCGAGGCGTAGACGAGATAGCCGCCGGTGGTGTGGAGAACGCCCTTCGGTTTGCCGGTCGAGCCTGAAGTATAGAGGATGAACAGTGGATCCTCGGCGTTCATTGGCTCGGGCGGGCAGTCGGCCGAAACAGTGGCTGCTTCCTCGTGATGCCAGAGGTCGCGGCCCGGCGCCCAACTGAGCGGGCTGCCGGTGCGGCGGATGACGAGCACGTTCTTGACCATGACATGACCGCGCGCGGCGATGTCGATCGCCTTGTCGACATTGGCTTTCAACGGAACCGGCTTGCCGCCGCGCAGGCCCTCATCGCAGGTGATGACGAAGGTCGATTCACAATCGACGATGCGGCCACCCAGCGCCTCGGGACTGAAGCCGCCAAACACCACGGAATGGATTGCGCCGATGCGGGCGCAGGCGAGCATCGCATAGGCCGCTTCCGGCACCATCGGCATGTAGATAGTGACACGATCGCCCTTCTTGACCCCGTGCTTCTTCAAGACGTTCGCCATACGACAGACGTGCTCGTAAAGCTCGCGGTAGGTGACCTTCCTGTCGAGCGATGGATCGTCACCTTCCCATATGATGGCGACCTGATCACCGTTTGTTGCGAGGTGCCGGTCGATGCAGTTGTAGGAGACATTGGTCTCACCGTCCTCGAACCATTTGATCGAGACATCCCCGGTAAAAGAGGTGTCCTTTACGCGGGTGTAAGGCTTGAACCAGTCGATGCGCTTGCCGTGTTTGCCCCAGAACTGCTCGGGGCTAGCGACACTCTCCTCGTACCATTCCTGGTACTCGGCCTTATTGATCAGCGCATGGCTCTCCACCGGTTTGGTGACCGGATAAATCTTGTCCGACATCAAAACTCCTCAAATGTCAGGCGGCCGGCCGGCATGATCGATGCGCTACGGCCCGCCGAAAAATCTCACTGCGCGGCAACCTGCCGCTGGATGATCTCAGAAATGAATTGGTCGAGAAGGGCCACTTCGCTGTGGCTGAGATGCAGTCCCTTCTTCGAGCGTCTCCAGAGAATGTCATTCGTCGTGCGCGCCCATTCGTGCGCCATCAGGTAGAGCACTTCGGCTTCGTAGAGATCGGACCCGAACAACCGGCCGAGATCCTCGATTTTCCCGGCAGTGCCGAGAAGGACGGATGCTCTTGTGCCATAGCGGCGGACAAGCCGGCGCGCATGCGAAGCGGCGAGGAATGGATAGGCCTTGTGAAGCTTGGTGACCTCCGCCTCGTAGCCTTGAACCGGAAAGTCGCCGCCCGGCAGATGGCTCTTGGCCGTCCAGGGAGCCCCCTTGGTGCCGATCGCCTCACCGATCTTCTCCAACGCGTGCTCTGCCAGACGCCGGTAGGTGGTGAGCTTGCCGCCGAAGACGTTGAGGAGCGGAGCCCTGTTGACCTCGCTGCCGACGAAGCCGTCAAGCTTCAGCACATAGTCGCGGGTTGCCTCCTGCGCCTTGGTGGCGCCGTCGTCGAAAAGCGGGCGGATCCCTGCATAGGTCCAGACGATATCGTCCTGCCTGACCGGCTCCTTGAAATATTCGCTCGCCGCCTTGCAGAGGTATTCCGTCTCCTCCTGCGAGATCCTGACGTCCTTCGGATCGCCGCTGAAGTCGCGATCGGTGGTGCCGATCAGCGTGAACTCGTCCTCATAGGGAATGGCAAAGATGATGCGATTGTCGGGGTTCTGGAAGAAATAGGCCCGCGGCCCCTCGAACTTCTTCTTGACCACGATATGGCTGCCTTGGACGAGACGGACGTTGCGCGCCTCATTCTTGCCGAAGGCGCCGCGGATCACATGGTCGACCCAGGGACCGGCCGCATTGACGAGCATGCGTGCGCGGTGAACCGCCGCGATCCCGGAGACCGTATCCACCGTCTCGATCGTCCAGAGCCCGTTCTCGCGCCGCGCCGAGACAACCTTGGTGCGCGGCATGATCAGCGCGCCCTTGTCGCTGGCGTCGCGGGCATTGAGCACCACGAGGCGGGCATCGTCGACCCAGCCGTCGGAATATTCAAACGCCTTGGAGAAGAGCGCCTTCAGCGGTTTGGCCGCCTCGTCGCGGCGCATGTCGAGTACCGCCGTCGGCGGCAGCAGCTTGCGGCCGCCGAGATGGTCGTAAAGGAAGAGCCCGAGCCGGATCAGCCACGCGGGGCGGATGCCGCCTTTCTGGTAGGGCAGCACGAAGCGCATCGGCCAGATGATGTGCGGCGCCATCGCCCAGAGCACTTCGCGCTCCATCAGCGATTCACGCACCAGCCGGAACTCGTAATGTTCGAGATAACGCAGGCCCCCATGGATGAGCTTGGTGGCACCCGATGATGTGCCGGATGCAAAGTCGTTCATCTCCGCCAACGCGACCGAATAGCCGCGACCGACCGCGTCGCGCGCGATCCCGCAACCGTTGATGCCGCCGCCGATTACGAACAGGTCGTGGATCTTATCTGCCATGTCGGTCTCCCGTAACGTCACGCCGTTGCCGCATAGGAAAGCGTGCTTGCAACGGCGGCGCGCCATTTCCGATAGCGTCGCGCCCGCTCGTCAGTGTTGAGGTTGGGGGTGAAGCTGCGCTTTGCCTTCCAGTTCGCGGCAAAGGTCTGAAGATCGGGCCAGACGCCCGCTTGCGCGCCGGCGAGTGCCGCAACTCCGTAAGCTGTCGCTTCCTGGCTTTGCGACCGCTCGATGACGCTTCCGAGGCAATCGGCCAGCGCCTGCATGGCCCAATCGCTGCCCGACAGGCCGCCATCGACGCGCAGGGTCGCACCCCTGACGTCCATCGGGTAATCGGAGGCCATCGCCTCGAGGAGATCGCGCGTCTGGTAGCAGACGGATTCCAGCGTCGCCCGCGAAAGCTCGGCGATCCCCGTGCCTCTCGTTAGGCCGAAAATCGCGCCACGGGCTTGCGAATTCCAGTGCGGCGCGCCGAGCCCGGTGAATGCCGGCACCAGGTAAACGTCTTCCTGTTCGTCGGCCAGATGCGCGAGACGGCCCGTCTCGTCGGCCGCCTTGATGAGCTTCAGGGAGTCGCGCAGCCATTGAACCGCGGCACCCGCCATGAAGATCGAACCCTCAAGTGCATAAGTCGTTTTGCCATTGAGGCGATAGCCAATGGTCGACAGCAGACGATTGGACGATCTGACGATCTGATCGCCGGTGTTCAGGACCACGAAGCAGCCCGTGCCATAGGTCGATTTGAGCATTCCGGGCTTCAGGCAGGCCTGACCAAGCAGAGCCGCCTGCTGGTCGCCCGCGAGCGCCCGGATTGGAATTTGAGCGCCGAAATGGGCGGCAACCGTCTGGCCGAAATCGTCGGCACAATCCTTGACCTCGGGCAAGAGAGCCCGCGGGACTCTGAAGGCGCCCAGCAATTCGTCGTCCCAGCGATTCTGACGAATATCGAACAGCGAGGTGCGCGACGCGTTGGTGGCGTCCGTCGCGTGCACGGCGCCGCCGGTGAGCATCCAGGTGAGATAAGTGTCGATCGTGCCGCACAGCAGCTGGCCATTCTCGGCCGCACGCCGCGCGCCGTCGACATTGTCGAGGATCCAGGCGATCTTGGTGGCGGAGAAATAGGGATCGAGCAGAAGGCCGGTCTTTTCCTGTATCAGCGGGCCAAACCCGTCTGCGCGAAGGACCTCGCATGCGCCGAAGGTGCGGCGATCCTGCCAGACGATCGCCGGATGGATCGGCTTGCCCGTCGACCGCTCCCAGATGAGGCAGGTTTCGCGCTGATTGGTGATGCCGATCGCCGCAACGTCGCGCGCCTCGATGCCGGCTCGCGCGAGAGCGGTACGGGAGGTCTCAACAACAGAATCCCAGATTTCGGTGGCGTCGTGCTCGACCCAACCCGACTTCGGAAACGACTGTGATATCTCTTTTTGATCGATCGCGATCGGCTGGGCATCGGGGCCGTAAACGATGGCTCGGGAGGACGTCGTCCCCTGGTCGATCGCCAGAACATAGCCGGTCATGGGAGCCTCAAATCTTGTTTGCGGAAAAGGACCGCCAGCCGCCTGGGAGGATGGCGCCTGGCGGCCGGCGACGGAACGCTGCTAGGCCACAGCTTTCTTCGCCTCTTGAGAGAAAATCGCCTTGACCTTTTCTGCGATTGCCTGGCCGAGCGTGATATTCGTGTCAGCCGAGAAATGGATGCCATCGCAGCCATCGGTCTTGACGAACTCGCCGGCGTCGAGAAAGTCGACCTTCAGGAAGTTGGCGAGCGCCTTGTACTGCTTTGAAAGTTCGACGGACTTTTCGTAGCCACCGCCGAACATGCCTTCGAACCATGGGTCAGGCATGGGAGCGAGCGGCGGCGGCGAGACGATCAGAAGCTTCGGGGCAGGATAGGGCGTGCCGATGCCGCCGGCCGAAGTCAGAACCTGTCCCGCAAGCTTGCCCATGCCGTTGGCGATCTCGTAAGGCGTGCGGCGGAAATACGACTTGGTGTCGTTGGTGCCGAGCAGGATGATGACGAGATCGAGCGGCAGGTGGCTGGCGAGCGCCATCGGCAGATAGGCGCTGCCGTTCAGCCTGGGATCGTTCGGATCCTCGACGCTCGTGGTGCGGGCGCTTAAGCCTTCCTCGATGATCGTATAGCCGTCACCGAGTGCTGCGGCCATTGCGCCGGTCCAGCGTTGTTCAAAGGGGTATCTGAGTGTCGGCGACGACTCGGGTACCGGAATCCATCCCCATGTCAGTGAGTCCCCAAAACACAATATCGAGCGGCTTTCTGCCATGTCATTACTCCTCCGATGACGACTAGTTGGTACGCGCCTTGAGGCCGTAGAAAATGGCCGCAAGGAGAATGATGAGGCCTTGCGCGATGAGCTTCCCGGAGTCGCTGACGCCGAACGACGTCATCACGACAAAGAGGAGCGCGAACGAAAGGACACCAAAGAACGGTCCCCAGACGCCGCCTTCGCCGCGGCCGAAGACCACGCCGCCGAGAATGGTTGCGGCAACAGAAAGGATCGGCAGATCCAGGCCGACGCGAACGCTTCCGACTGCGATCGAAGCCGTTTGAACGAGAGCCGCGATGCCGGCGATCAGGCCTGCCAGCGTATGCGCCACGACGACGGTGCGTTCGACGGGTACGCCTGAGAAATGCGCTGCTTCCGCGTTTGCGCCGACCGAGGTCACGTAACGGCCGAACACCGTTCTCGACAGAAGCAGGGACAGCAGCGTGGTCAGCACCACCCAGAACAGGACCGGGAGGGGCAGCGGGCCGAGTTTGACGTTATAGATATCGTTGAAGTAGCTCGGCACGTTACCCGGCGGCTTGCCGCTCGACAGGAACTGCACGGCACCAACGAGGATGATGCTGACCGCAAGCGTCACGATAACAGCCGAGACGCGGCGCTTGCCCACCATGAAACCGTTGAACAGCCCGATCGCGGTGCCCGTGAAGAGCGCGAGCAGCACGAAACCGGTCGCCGACATTCCGGGAAACTGGCCGGACGAGATGAAGTAGTTGACGAGCAGGATGACGCCGCCGCCGGCGAGGTCGATACTTTTGACCCGCATGACGAGCAACTGCCCGAGAACGAGGACGCCGAGCGGGGCGACCTGGCGAATGAAGATGCCCATGACATTTGCGTTCAGCATCTGCGGGCGCGAGACCCACAGGACGATCAGCAGCAATGCAAAGACATAATAGGCGGGCGCAATCTTAAGCATTCGCTGAATTGCGGGATTTTTTGCGAAGGCTGACATCTTAGAGCCCCATCTTCTTGCGTGTCTGGAAACCGACGACAAGGAGCAGGATGCCGCCCTTGATCGCCGTCTGAATGAACGGCGAAACGTTGACCAGGTTCATGCCGTTGGAGAGGAGCGCCAGTACCAGGGCTCCGATAATCGTTCCCTGCAGGCTGCCGACGCCGCCGGAGAGTTGCGTGCCGCCAATGGCGACGGCGGTGATCGCGTCGAGTTCGAAGAGAAGCCCGACATTTGGATCGCCGGAAACGATGCGGCCGGCCAGGAACACGCCAGCAAGGGCTGCGAAGCACGAGCAGGCAACATAGGCGAGGATGACGTTGCGCTTGTCGGCAACACCGAAGTTGCGCGTCGCGTCTTCGACGCCGCTGGCAATACCGCCGCCGATCGCGAAGAGATGCAGGCCGAACCGCGAGCCGTAGAGCAGTTTCCAGGCGACCAGGGCGACACAAATGCCCCAGAATATCGGCATGGGGATGCCGAGGAACGACCCCGAGACCGAGCTGATGACGACATCCGGAATGGTCCCGCCGGAGACCGGACGCAAGATGCGCGCAGCGCCGAGGACGATGTACTGCATCGCCAGTGTCGCGATGATCGGATGGACGTTGAGACGAGTGATCACGATGCCGTTGGTCAGGCCGAGCAGGGCCGCCAGCAGGAAGACTGCCGGGATCGTGATGTAGCCCGGAGCGTCCAGCGCGAGGATGGCCGTCGTGAAGCTGATCAGCGAGCCGACGGACAGGTCGAGGCCGCCGACGAGGATGACGAACAGCTGACCGACCGCGGTGATGACGAGCGGCATTGCCTGCGCGACCAGGTTGAACAGATTTTCCCGGTTCAGGAACTGGTCCGTCTGAATGATCAGAGCGATGCTGAGAACGATCGTGATCAGCAGGGGAACGATCCAGAGACCTTGGCGGCTCTGATTTCCCTTGAATAGTCTTGTGAGGGTCTTGGTCATCGGATTGGTTCTCTGTTGGCGTTCACGCGCTCAAGGCGGCGTCGAGGATGTCGTGCTCGGTCGCCTTGGCGGCGGGCATGTCGGCAACGACCGTGTCGCCATGGACGACATAGATGCGATCGCAAAGGCCGATGAGCTCGACAGTTTCTCTCGACAGGACCAGCACGGCCCCACCGTTCTGCGTGAAGTCGCGAAGCAGCTTGTAGATTTCAGACTTGGCGCCGATATCGACACCGCGCGTCGGCTCCTCGATCAGGAGGATGTCGAGATTGGCGGCGATATAGCGGCCAAGCAGGACCTTCTGCTGATTGCCGCCGGAGAGCGCGCCGACGGGCGCGGACGCATTGATCGTGCGAACGTTGAGCCGCTTGATCGTGTCGGCAACGAGCTTGCGATAGTTCTTCGCGGGGGAAAATCCTGCTCGTGCCGAATGGAGCGCGATCTCGATATTGTGCGCGATCGGGAGGTTGAGGAACAAGCCTTCCTCCTTGCGGTCCTCAGGAATGAAGCCCACGCCCATCTGCTGCAGCTTGCGCACACCGTTCTCGTTCGGCACGGGCAAGGCCAGCGATTTTCCGTTCAGTGTGATCGTGCCGGAAAACGGCTGGAATTTGCCGACCAGCGAGCGGAGGAGTTTTTGCTGACCCTGTCCTTCGAGCCCGGCAAGTGCGACGATCTCACCCTTGCAAACATGCAGTGAGAACGGCTTTGACGAAGCGCCGATCTTGAAGTGCTTGATGTCGAGCATCGGTTCGCAGGCTGCCGAGGCGTTCCTTGCCGGGAAAAGGTCCTTCAATTCCCGGCCGACCATCATTGCGATCAGCGATGTCGGCGTCATTTCCGAAAGCGGGCGCGTGCCGATCAGCTTGCCGTCTTTCAGAACCGTGACCGTGTCGCATATCTGGAAAATTTCATCCATGCGGTGCGAGATGTAGACGAGGGCCTTGCCCGCATCGCGCAGTCGGCGGATATGCTTGTTGAGGATCTCGACGTCAGCGGCGTTGAGTGCGGCGGTCGGCTCGTCGAGAATGAAGATCGAGGCATCGGCTTTGATGCCATGGGCGATTTCGACGAATTGCCGTTCGGCAATCGTGAGGTTCGAAACCAGCGTCCGCGGATCAAGATCGAGCGACAGCTCTTTCAGCGCCTTTCCGGTTTCGGCATTCATCCGTTTGTAGTCGACGGTGCCGAAGCGCGTTACGGGCTCGCGCCCGAGAAACATGTTTTCGGCGATCGTCAGGTTCGCCAGAAGCGTCATCTCCTGGAAGACCGTCGATATGCCGAAGTCGAGCGCCTCTTTCGGATTGAGGAAGGCGATCTTGTGTCCGTTCTTGAAGATCTCGCCGCTATCAGGCTGGTGAACGCCCGCGAGGATCTTCATGAGCGTCGATTTGCCAGCGCCATTCTCGCCCATCAGGGCATGGACGGAACCCGGCAAGAGCTCCAGCGACACTCTATCCAGTGCCAGACTTCCGCCAAACGACTTTGAAATGTTCGACATTTCTATAAGGTTGGCCATTCGTTCCTCCCAATCCATGCAGCTCCGCTCGGTCACCATCCGCCGGTTCCGGAATGAAACCGGCGGATGCGCCTTGGGAGGCTATTTTAGTTCTTGGTATAATACTTCTTCAGGTCGTCCTCGGAGAGCTGGGAAGGCCACCAGACGTTCGCCGAGAGATCGTCGCGGTAATACTTCTTGACCTTCTCCAGGTCCCAGCCCGGAGGATTGTAGTCGTAGTGCTTGTAGAGCTGCTTGCCCTCCAGCAGTGCGACAGCGGCATGCACGCCTTCGGCGCCCTGGGCCGGCGAATATTCAGCCGAGATCGACTGGAAGCCGTCATGGATCCACTGGCCGAAGAAGCCGTTGTTGCCTTCTCCGGAGATCGGCGGGATCTTGGCGCCGAACTGCTTGAAGACGTCGACGCAGGCGCGCGTCATGTCGGCACCCGACGACCAGATGCCATCGACATCGGGGCTGTTCAGGTAAAGCGTTTCGCAAACGCTCTTGCCCTTGTCGTACTGCCAGTCACCGTGCTCTTCGGCGACGATCTTCACGTTCGTGCCCTTGAGGGATTCCAGAAGGCCATTATAGCGGTTGGTGTCTTCCGGATGACCGGCGAGACCGCGCAGAACCCAGATCTTGCCGTTATCGCCGACGGTCTTGACGAGCCAGTCGCCCATGACCTTGCCGAAGTGCTCGGCGCCGCCCTGGATCTCGGTCGTGTAGTCTTCTGTTTCGACGCGACCGGTATGAACGATGACCGGGATGCCGGCGGCAATCGCCTTCTTCATGGAGGCGTTTGCGGAGGTGGAGGTGACCGGCTGCACGATGATCGCGTCGACCTTCTGGGCGATCAGGTCTTCGATGTCGGCAACCTGCTTCTTCTGGTCAAAGCCGGCGTCGAGCAGGATGAACTTCTTGATGCACTTGTTGGCTGCGGCCGCCGCTTCCGATTCGTGAGCAACCTGAACGGTCCAAGTGTTGGCGTTGACGCCAAAATCGCTCATGCCGATAACCCAGCCGCAGTCCTTCTTGTACTTCCCGGCTTCCGTCTGCGGATTGTCGCCAGCCTTCGGCGTGATGCCGTCCATAAACTTGACTTCATCCGCCCATAGCGGGCCCGCGGTCGACGCCATCAAAAGCGTAGCCCCGAGGATAGATTTCACATAGCCGTTCACGAGATTTCCTCCCTTGCTCAAACACCGTCGTCCTCTCGACGTCGGATCTCCATTGCCACGGAGACACATTTATCCAGGCCGCTGAAGCGGCTTTAATCGCGGGCCAAAGCCATTGGATGACTGGGCTGGCTATGTTCAGTTCCTGGAAAATCTTGCTCTCCCATTCATAGAAATGCCACACGGATAAACGGCTGTCAATAATTATTCAGACTGAATGAATATCAATAAACTTGCACCATGGATCGACAAAGGCCATAATCGCCGTTGAATGTTCATGCGTCTTTATGATTTGCCATAAAGGTGGGGAGGAAATGCGGTCAGTCTTATGTTACGGCGACTCGAATACGCATGGCCAGATTCCGGGCGGCTCGCCGCTCGATCGATATGGGCCGGACGAGCGCTGGCCAGGCGTTTTGAGACGGGAGCTTGGAAGCAAGTGGTATGTGGTCGAGGAGGGCTTGAGCGGCCGTACGACGGTTCGAGACGATCCGATCGAAGGCCCGATGAAGAATGGCCGAACCTACCTCCGGCCATGCCTCATGAGCCACGCAATCCTCGATCTCGTCATCATCATGCTCGGGACGAACGACCTGAAAGCCCGTTTCCACCAGCCTCCCTCCGAAGTGGCGATGGGGATTGGCTGCCTGGTCTACGATATCCGGGAGCTGGCGCCCGGTCCGGCCGGCAAGCCCCCCGAAATCATGGTGGTTGCTCCACCGCCGATGCTGGACGATATCAAGGAATGGGAACCCATATTTTTCGGCGCCCAGGAGAAATCCCGGCGTCTCGCCCTCGAATTCGAAATCATTGCCGATTCGCTCGAAGTACATTTTTTTGACGCCGCCACCGTCGCGGCTTGCGATCCGCGCGATGGCTTTCACATCAATCGGGAAGCGCATGAAGCCTTGGGAACGGCGCTCGCCAGGGAAGTCGAGGCGATCGGTTGGAGATGATGATATTGCCGCAGCGACGTTACGAATGGATGCCAGTACATCTTTATGCCTTACTCCAAGAGGATTGCATTGATGCCTGATATGCGTTTTGCACCACCCAATCCCTTGCGTATTGCCGATCGGGCAACCGGCCTGAATGCGGTCAGCGTGCGCAGTTACAATGAGCGCCTGCTGCTGTCGCTGTTGCTTCAGAACAGCGAGATCACCCGATTGGAGATCGGCGAACGGACGGGCCTTTCAGCCCAGACTATTTCGGTGCTGGTCAGGTCGCTGGAGCAGGAAGGACTGGTTGCGAAGGGGGAAGCCCAGAAGGGACGGGTCGGGCCTCCGACCGTTCCGGTTGCCCTCAATCCGGAAGGGGCCTTTTCGATCGGCATCAGTGTCGGCCTGAAGCGTACCGACGTCGTTCTGATCGATTTTGCCGGCGCCGTTCGCTATCATATGCAATTGCCTAATCCGCAGCCCGAACGCGACAGCAACCAGACAATGTTCATCGAGACCATTCGTCAGGCGGTGAACATCGTCCCCAAGAATGCTCAAAAGCGTCTAGCCGGCATTGGCCTTGCGCTTCCGTCGAGCGCTTCGGAGGGGCGTGAGGAAAAGGCCTACTTCGACTCGCTCCAGAAGGAAGTCGAGGAGCTTACCGGCTACTCGGTGTTCGTGCAGAACGACATTACGGCTGCGGCCAGCGGCGAAAGCATGTTCGGTGTCGCCAAGCCGTTTTCCGATTATCTCTACTTTTATATCGGCGCGAACCTCCACAGCCGCCTGGTCTTGAACCACCAGATCCACCACGGCAATTCGGTGGTCAGTTTCGATGTCGGCGTGGCATCTTTGGAATCCGTATTGACCGCCGTGGGCGCGCCAACGGATCACCTGTGGCAGCCGCTCGCACCATGGCCGGAGAACAGTCTGGTTCTCGAATGGGAAGGCAAACTGGCGGAAAAGATGCAGGGCATCGTCAAGTCGCTCGCGCAATTTGTCGAGCTCGAAGCGGTGATCGTTTCTTCATTCGTGCCGAATGTCGTCTATCGGAACATCTGCGTCTCGCTGCAAAAGCTGGTTCCCGAAGTGACCGTGATGCCGAGCGGCATATTGAACACGCCGAAGGCCGTCGGTGCTGCAAGCCTGCCATTCATCTCCCGTTTCATGGTGGAAAGTTGAAGACCGTGGTGGCGGCTGGGTTCACCGCCACCATCCCAGCCCGACATGCGCGGGACCGGCCGTAGAAGAGGCCTTGAAAGAACGGGACGCCGCGTCAATCGATGTCAACTGCGGCAAATCACGCCGCCCGACTGTGGGCCAACGCCGCTTCATCTTCGCCTCCGATTTGAAAGTGCTGGACCAGCGCCAACAGGCCGTCAGCCTGGGAGGCGAGTTCGCGGCTCGCGGCCGTCGTCTCCTCGACCATCGCCGCATTGTGCTGTGTCATCTGGTCCATCTGATTGACGGTCGAGTTGACCCCCTGCAGCGCACTCGACTGATCGTGGCTGCCGCGGGCGATCGTCTCGACATGCTGACTGATCGTGACGATCTGCGAGCTGATCTTCGCAAGGACCGAACCGGTTTCCTGGACCAGATGCGAGCCGGTATTGACCTCGGCCGTCGACTTGTTGATGAGGACCTTGATCTCCTTGGCCGCCTTGGCGGAGCGCTGCGCCAGTTCACGCACCTCCTGGGCAACGACGGCAAAGCCTTTGCCCGCATCGCCGGCGCGTGCCGCCTCGACGCCGGCATTCAACGCCAGCAGATTGGTCTGGAAGGCGATCTCGTCGATGACGCCGGTGATCTGCTCGATCTGGCGGGAGGCTTCTTCGATCCGGCCCATCGCATCGATCGCATTGTTGACGACGATGGCTGAATCGTCGGCGCTCTGCTTGGCCTGGCGGACGATCTGGTCGGCATCCTTGGCACGTTCCGCCGACGAGCGAACCGTGACGGTGATCTCGTCGACGGCGGCTGCCGTTTCTTCGAGCGAAGCAGCCTGCTGCTCAGTCCGTTTGGCAAGATCCTCGGCCGCCTCGGCCATCTGGTTGCCATTGCCCTGGATCATTTCGACATTGTCGCGGATCTGGCGCATCGTCGCCTGCAGCCGCATCATCGAGCCGTTGAAATCCTTCCGCAGTTGGTCGAGGGAGGGCGCGAAAGGAGTCGCAATGCGATGATCGAGCCGCCCGTCGGCCAGGTTCTTCAGGCCGGCGGCGAGTGCCGAGACCGCATGTTCCAGCTCGGCCGCGCTTTTTTCCCTGTCCGTCTCGCGGAGTTGCCTTTCCTCTTCGATCTGACGGTTACGCTGGATCGCCTCCTCCTCCATTCGCACCTTGTCGACTGCCCCCTGGCGGAAGGATTCGAGCGCCCGCGCCATGATGCCGATTTCGTCAGAACGCGAGACGGACCGGATCTCGATTGCCTGATCGCCATTGTTCAGGCGGTTCATCAGGCCTGTGATGTCCGCGAGCGGCTTCGTAAGACGGGAGGAGAAGATGTACCCGACGATACCCATTCCGAAAAGGACGGCGAGAGCGGTCAGCGCGGCCCACTTTGCAAGCTCGTTTGCCGAGGAGACGACATTAGCCTTGCTCTGGCCGATGACGAGAAGGTGCGGCTGACCAAAGAGGGTGACAGGGACGTAGGAGTAAAAATTTGAACCATGGGCCCCATCAGCGAAGACGGAGCCATTCTTCTGCTCGTTCGCGGCCTTGAGCAGCTCCGGCGGCACTCCATTTTCCGCTGCGACGTTGCCTGCTCTCAAGGTGCCGTCGGCGGCAATCAGAAACGCCTCGTCGACGCTCCGTCCCAAGCCCTCGGGCGAAATGAGCGCCAAAAGCTTTGCCGGCGCGATACGGATCACGACGGTGCCGCGCTTGACGACAGAGCCCCAGACAACGTTGGCAAGGGGTTTGGCAAGAAAAGCCGAAACATCGCTTTCCTCGCTTTTGAACGAAACGAACCCCGTCCGATACACTTGGTCGGCCGGTCCGGCGATGGATGAGGCAAACAGGGACTTCAGGGCGGCATTCTGCGAATCCTGGACGGCCGCCATGAACTCGGGTCCCTTGGTGACCGTATAGACCACCTGGCCATTGTTATCGATGACGAAGATATCGCTGAGATCGGCATTCTTCCAGGCGCTGAAGAGTGGCCCATGCACCGAGCTATGCTTGACGGCATAGAGCATCTTGACGGTCGATCCGTCGAAAGCCGCTCTTTGTGCGGGGCTCTTCGACATGTCCTGGAACGCCTCCCTTATCTTGGCATCAGACATTGCGATGGCCTTTCCGGCCTGCTCCGTCATCTCTCCGAGCGACTGGCTCTGCGCGATCTCGGTCAGCGTCTGCTCGACCCGTTCATCATAGGCCCGGAGCGCCTTCGATTGATTGGCTGCAATCGCTTCAAGGCGGATCTTGCTCGCCTCGATCAAACCGTTCTTTCCGATCTGGTAGCTCAATGCTCCGACAGACGCGCAAGAGACGATCGCTGTCCCTATGATCACCACGGCAAACTTGGCCTTAATGGATCGCATGCGGTGGGACAATTGCAAAGCATTGTGGAAAATCTGCATTTTGAATCCATTTCGAGTCAAACAGTTGCTAATCATCATCGACGACAGTTCTGAAAAATCCGTTACGGGTCATAACTTTCTTTCTATTTTCAATATGTTGCTTAGGCACGCCCTCAAGAACCTTGAGGTTTTCAGATGTTGCTTTTGTGGATTTTAGCTCAATTCTCCGGTGATATGCCCTCAATATTCCAACATTCCCACATGGAGCAGGGACAGAATCGCATTCACTCCGGACCAGGATTTCGATCGAAGGGTTCATTTTGTATGGAAGGCAAGCGCGTTGCTGATCACATAGGCAGCGATTCTCGCGCGGGCGGGATGGTCATTGCGCGGTGGAAGATCGCGTAATTTGTTTGAAAGATCCGCAAACACCACATAAATACACAAATCCAAGGACAACGTCGTCGACTTCCCGGTTCACCGTCATCCTTACAAGCATCTCGCAACCTTTTCCGAAGGCTTGCGAGATAGATCTGCCGCTTTAAGGGATTGTCAGCATCAGCGTTGCTGTCGACCCCCGCACCGACCCGAGGACGAAGCTGTCAATGTCGAGTGAAGTTCGCAAAGAAGTCATTCTCGAACGACTCGATCGTGATCAACGCGTCAGCGTTCTGGAGCTTTCGACAGAGTTCGGTGTTTCGGGTGAAACCATTCGGCGCGACCTGAAGGATCTGGAGGCCGAGGGAGCCGTTCGGCGCGTTCACGGAGGCGCTATACCGGCCGGCCGAACCGCGGATGTGCCGATTACCGACCGCATCAGATTCAATGCGCTCGAAAAGGACGCGGTCGCGCAGATGGCGCGCAACCTCATAACCGACGACTGCGCCATTTTCCTCGACACAGGCACCACCACCCTGTCCCTTGCGCGCCACCTGACTGGCTTCAAGAAGCTGCGGCTCTACACCAATTCCCTGATGATCGCGCAAGCCGCCTGCCAGCATTTCGGCGTCCGGGTCCAAATGACGCCGGGAAATCTCCGCCCGATTGAGCAGGATCTGGTCGGCTATGATACGCTGTCCTACATCCAGCAATTCCACTTTGACATGGTCTTTATGGGTGCGGCGGCAATCGCGGCGGAGTATGGCTTCATGGACTATGAAGAGGATGAAGCGCGAATTCGCCAGGCTCTGCTGAAGCAGACGGCCAGAAGCATCATGCTGGCCGATCATTCCAAGTGCGGCAAGACGGGCAATGTCATTACCGCCGCATTTTCCAGCGTTAACACATTGGTCACCGATCAACGTCCCCCGGCAAATATATTGGCGGCCGCCAAAAGGGGCGACCTCGAAATCATCCACGGTTGACCATACCGAAAGCGTCAGACCGGTGTCCGCCGTCTGAGGAAGCCCCGTGGTCAATCCCCGTGCAGGAAAGCCATGATTTGCGCATGCAGGGAGGAATTTGCCGCCGCCACGATACCGCCGCCATTTTCTGCCGGTCCCCCGTCCCAGTCCGTCACGACGCCGCCGGCCTGCTCGATGATCGGAATGAGGGCAACGATGTCGTAGGGATAGAGGCCCGCTTCCACGACGCAGTCGATCTGCCCTGCCGCAAGCATGCAATAGGCATAGCAATCGGTCCCGTAACGCGCGAGCCGCACTTGTTTTTCGAGCCGGTCGTAGCTTGCTCTCCGGTCGGCTTCGAAGATCGCCGGCGTCGTTGTGAAGAGCGTCGCGTCGGCAAGGTTCTTCGTCGCGCTGGTTGCGAGCCGCGTTTGTCCGTGCTGGCCCTCGTAGTATGCGCCGTTGCCCGTCGCATAAAACAATTCCCCGATAAAAGGCTGCGCCATCATGCCGGCCACCGCATCACCATCCCTGGTCAGCCCGACAAGCGTGCCCCAGAGCGGGATACCTGATATGAACGACCTGGTTCCGTCGATCGGATCGATGACCCAGACCAGGCCCGCATCCGCGCCTTCATTGCCGAACTCTTCGCCCAGGATGCCGTGATCGGGATATTCCGAACGGATAAGCGCTCGAAGCGCTTTCTCCGTTTCGCGGTCGGCTTCGGTGACCGGATCGAACCCGCCGGCAATCTTGTTGACGACGGCTCCCGGCAACCGGAACCGGGGCAATGTCTCGCGGGCGGCAACTGCCGCGAGGCGGCGAAGAAAATCGGGAGAGATCACCTCTTCAGTGCTTTGCATGTGTCAGACCGCCTTCAGCCATTGCGGCCACAGCGAATTGCTCATTGCGAAACGCGCGCGCATATGTTTCCAGAACCCATATTTGAAGAAGTCGAAGTCAAGACGCGAGACTTCGTTCTGCACCATCGCCCAGGTCGACCATTTGAGGTCGACGAGAGCCTTGAACAAAGCGATCCGCGCCAGAACGCCCGGATCCGCCCGGCCATAATATTCCTCGATCAGTTCCTTTTCGGTCTCCGGCGAGAAGCACATCTCGCAGAACCAAAGCGCGAGTTCCGCCGCCCGATCATTGGTGGAGGCGTATTCGAAATCGACAAGCATGACCCGGCGATCGGAATGAAGGAGGAAATTGCCGGCCAGTGTGTCGTTCATGCAGGGCGCGAGATCGAGACCCGATGCCTCGAGCGCAGCTCGCGCCTCGCGATAGCGCGCATTCATCCAGCCGAAGTCGCTCGGGAAATCGCCGCCAAGCTCCAGGACCTGCTGGAAATGTTCGTCGATCATGTCGAAGGTGGTCTTTCGCTGCGAAAGCGGTGCGGTGTCGTTGAAGGCCTTCAGCGCACGAAGACCGTTGAGGCGGATGACAGGATCAAGAAAATCGGCGTTTGTCGATGTTCTGAGCCCCTCGACGAATTCACTCACCTCGACCCCCGTTTCGGGGAAGAACTCGATGATCCGGGCGCCGACGCCCGCCTCGTGCGCCCTGCGGCCGGCTTCGTTGGCAGTTCTCCGGTCGATGAACATTTCGGTCCCAGCGCCGGGTATCTTCACGAAGAAGCTGTGCGGCGCACCTTCGACGTAAACCCGCCAGTTGGGATTGCTGATGCCCCCGGGTACTGGTTCGTAGGAAACCTCGAGGCCTCGCCAGTCCGCCACGGCTATGATGGCCTGCTCGATCGCCTGCTCGGCCTGCGATGCGCCTTCACCCAATCTCAGTCTCATCGCTCTCTCCATCAGACCTGTTTCAGCCATGTTTCAAAGCGTGGTCCTTCGATGACCGTGCGGGCTCTCAGAAGCCGCCATTCGGCGTATTTGAAGAATTCAACATGCTTGCGCGGCGAGCGTGCGGCATTGATGAAGCCCCAAAGCGCCCACATGAGATCGTCGGCCGCTCCATAAAGGCGTGCCCGCGCGAGCACGCTCGCATCCGGCTTTCCGGTTGCGATTTCAATGGCCAGCAGCGCCTCGCCATCGAATGGGAGGAGTTCGGCCAGCACGGTTCCGATATCGTACGCGGGGTCCGCCTGGCGCGCCCACTCGAAATCGACCAGCCGAACTCCGTCGTCCGGTCCGACCATGACGTTCGACGAGATGCCGTCCGCGTGGCACGGGACCGTATCGACACCTGCGGCGCCGATGGCGCCGGCAATGCGCTCGACGGCAGCAGAGACGGTGAATACCGGTGCTGGCAAGATCACATCCGCTCCTTCGGCAAGCTGCCGGTAGGCGGCAACGAGCTCGAAAACGCTGCGCGTTTCGCCAAGCCTCTCAGCCTGATGGAAGCTGCGTTTTGCCGTCAGAAGATTTTCGAGAACCCGCGGGCGGCGAAGGACATCGGCATGCCCCCACGCCCATTCCTCGCCAAGCGCTTCGAATACCAGGACGCCGCCCTCGGGAGCGGCATGGATGAGCCGCGGGGCAATGCCCAGTTCGCCTGCCTTGCGGCTGGCCTCCGCCACATGGTTCAGGGCAACAAACCGAGACATGTCATCGTGGAGACGTTTGACGAAAACCCGCGGCTGATCCGCCTTGCTTGCGAAAAAGCAGAGATTTTCGACGCCGCGGTGAATGGGCGACACCACTCCGCCAATCGGAGCTGAGAGGGTGGCGCCGGAAAGGCCGACCGCGTCGAGCGCAGCCTGAACTGCAGCATCATCCTGCATGGAACTCTCCCTCAATGATGTTGCGAAGCGTGGCGGTCAGCACCGCCAGCCCCGCCTGCACGTCCTGTGGCTCGGTCAGTTCGTCGGGATGATGGGCGATGCCATCGACGCTCGGAATGAAGATCAGCGCCGACGGGATACCACTGTTTTGCAAGGCGACAGCATCGTGGCCTGCAACCGAACGCATGGTCAATGGCTCGAAACCGCAAGAACGTGCCGTGCGATCGACGAGTGCCATTAACCGCCTGTCCATGCTGGCGGGATCGCGCAAAGTATCGGCGACGATTTCCAGCTGCGTGCCGGTTTCGGCTGCCGCCTTTTCGAGCGCGGCAAGGGCGAGCTCACCTGCCATGTCGAGTTCGGCCACGTCAGGCCCCCTGAGCTCGAACCACACAGTCGCCCGGTCGACGACAACGTTCGGCGAGTTGGGCTCGACCACGAGGCGCGCAGCGGAGCGGTGGAGGAGGGGATGGCTGGCCGCGACGACTGCTTCGAAGGCGGCAATTCCTCTTGCTGCGGCGAGAAGCGCATCTCGGCGATCGGCCATCGGCGTCGGACCCGTATGCGCTGCCCGGCCGATCCAGCGGACGGTCTTCTTGCGCGCCGCCCAGGTTCCTTCGACGACGCCGATCTTTCGGCCCGCTTCGAGAAGTTTCCGTCCCTGCTCGACATGCAGCTCGACATAGGCTTTCGGGGGAGGGGGAACAATTCCCGAACTGCCGCTGACGCCTATGGCCTCGAGCGCGCGCTTGAGGGATACGCCGTCTCCGTCGCGTAGTTCCAATGCATCGCCAAGCGCCAATGCGCCGGAGAAGACCGTGCTGCCGGTCAGGCTCGGCTGGTAGCGGGCGCCTTCCTCATTCGTCCAGTTGACCACCGCGAGGTTGTAGCGCGGTTTGCACAGTCCGCGTTGCACCTCGGCGTGAATAGCGAGCGCGGCCTGTCCGGCAGTCAGGACACCCAAGGTGCCGTCGAAACGACCGCCTCGGGGTTGGGTGTCCAGATGCGAGCCCGCAAAAATCCAGGGCGCATCCTGACCGGCCCAATCGAAGCAGGCAAACTGATTGCCGATCGCATCATTCGCGATCTGGACGGCTGCCTGTTCCATCCACACGGCAAAAACACCTCGCGCCATGCCGTCCTCGGCGCTCGCCGCGAGGCGCGTCACTCCCGCTCCGGGATGAGCACCGATGGCAGAAATTCGGTCGAAGATCGCATCGAAATCCGTCCGCCGTGTCGTCGCCGCGTCAAGCATGGATGATCTCCAGTTCTTCTGCCCGAACGGCGCCGAGGATGTCTTCCGGCGGACGCCGGTCGGTCACAAGCGCACCGATTTGCCCGAAGGGAGCGGTGATCACATTGCCGACCCTTCCAAACTTCGAATGATCGGCCAGCATGACGCTTCGCGAGGACCGCTTTATGAGGATCTGACGGATTCGCGCCTCGTCTTCTTCATAGTCCATGAAGCCATATTCGACATTGACTGCCGCGGCACCCATGAAGACCATGTCGAAGTGGAACTGCTGGATGTAGGATAGCGTGTCATAGCCGACCAGGTCCTGCTCGACCGGTCGCAGATTTCCAGGCGTCACGTGCACGCTGACGCCGAAATGCTGGCAGGCGGCTTGTGCAATCATCAGGGAATTCGTGTAGAGCCGAAGCTTCTTGAAGCCGATCAGCCGGCGCGCGAGCGCAAGCGTCGTCGTGCCGGTATCGAGGAAGATCACACAGTCGTCATTGATCAGGTTGCGCGCCACGCCGGCAACCGCATCCTTCTCAGTCGAGTTGAGCTTGATGCGCTCGGTAATCGGCGTGTCGGCTGTGCGGCCGGCTGGAATTGCGCCGCCATGCACGCGGCGCACAGCACCTTCTGCTTCGAGGTTCTTCAGATCGCGGCGAATGGTTTCGCCCGAAACGCCGAACTCTGCTGAAAGCTCGACAACGCTGACGCGCTGATCACGGCCGAGACGCTCCAGGATGATCTCCTTGCGGATCTCACTGGACATGGACCGCCTCGTCCTCATGCCGATGCAGGCAGGCTGCGTAATTCCCGCCATCAGAACCCACAAGCATCGGATCGGTCTTTTCGCAGTCGCTCTGCGCGCGCGGGCAGCGCGAACGGAACGAGCAGCCGACCGGAAGATGAATGGGGCTCGGGGGCTCGCCATCGAGCAGATATTGCGCGCCCGGGAAACGGTTTTCCTCCAGCGTCGGCATGGCGCTCAGCAGCGCCCGCGTATACGGGTGGTGCGGATGTTCAAAAAGCGTCGTGTTGTCAGCCAGTTCGACGATGCGCCCTAGATACATGACCGCCACGCGGTGACAGATACGACGGACCAGCGCCAGGTCGTGAGATATGAAAATGTAGGAAAACCCGTGTGCCGCCTGGAGCCGTTTGAAGAGATCGAGGAGCTCGGCCTGCTCGACCTGGTCGAGCGCCGACAAGGTCTCGTCAAGGATCAAGAGGCGCGGCTTCAGCACCAGGGCTCGAGCAATGTTGATGCGCTGGCGCTGCCCGGCGCTAAGCCCCACAGGCAATCGTTCGGCGAGGTCCGCATGAAGGCCGACTTCGCGCATGGCCTCCTGCGCGCGCTGCTCGGCATCACGCCGGCCGACGCCGTGGATCAGAAGCGGCTCCTCGATCATGCGTATGATCGACATGCCCGCCGGCAGCGATCCATAGGGGTCCTGCAGCAGAAGCTGGAACGATTTGCGCATCTCCGTCAACGAACGAGCAGAGAGACTCGAGAGGTTCTTCCCGAGGAACGCAATGCGACCGGCATTTGGCTGTTCGAGCCAGGCAAGCAGGCGCGTAAGCGTGGATTTGCCGCAACCGCTTTCCCCGACGATGCCAAAATTTTCACCCGCCTTGACGGTAAAGGACACGTCCCGAACCGCCTTGACTTCGTTGAAGGCATTGAACGCATCGCGCCGGCGCACGCTATAGGTTCGGGTTGCATTTTCGACGGTCAGGACAGCCTCACCGTCTTTTGCTTCCGGCGCCGACACGTTCTTCCAGATCGATGGAATGCGCGAGAGGAGGGCGCGCGTATAGGCTTGCTGCGGGTTGGCAGCAATATCGGCAGTCTTGCCCCGTTCGACGATGCGGCCGCCTTGCATGACGAGCGTTCGCTCGGCAATCTGTGACACCACCGGTAACGACGAAGAGATAAACAGGAACGCCGTGTCGAGGCTTTGCCTGAGGCTGTCGATAAGCCGGATAATCTGGGCTGCGACCGTTACATCGAGCGGCTGCGTAATATTGTCGGCGATAACAAGCGATGGCTCGGAAACGAGCGCATCGACAATCATCACGCGCTGCATCATACCGCCGGAGAATTGGAAGGGCGCCTCGTGGAAGCGAGAGCGCGGTGAGGGAATATGCACCCGGCCAAGGAGATCGAGAACTTTTTCCTTCGCTTCCGCCTTACCGATATCAGGCCGGACAGATCGAAGCTTCTCGACGATCTGATGGCCGATCGGCAGCCTCGGATCAAGCGAACCCATGGGGTTTGCACCGATGAAGCCAATGCGGTTTCCTCTGATCGACCGAAGACCCCGCGCATCGAGGGAGAGGACGTCCTTTCCTTCAAAAATCACCTGACCGGAAGAGATTTCCAGCGGTGCTTGAATGGCGTTCACCATGGCACGCGCCAGCACCGACTTGCCCGATCCGGCTTCGCCGACGAGGCCGAGAACTTCGCCTGGCTGGAGCGCAAAGTCCACATTGTCGACGATGCGCCGTTTGCCGCCATCCCGCAGGAGATCGACCGAGAGATTGGAGACAGCTAGGATTGGATCACTCATTTACGCATCCCCTCTCAGAACCGCATTGCGCGCGCGCTCCAACGCCGAACCCATCAGATTGAGGCAGGTCAGCGATATCAGCAGGAACAGACCGGGCATCGTCGCGATCCACCATGCGTTCAGCAGATACTTTCGTGAATCCGCGATCACGTTGCCGAATGTCGGTGTCGGCGGCTGAACCCCGAGACCGAGAAAGCCGAGGATCGACTCGAAGATCATCATGCGGGCGATATCGAGCACAGCGACGAAGGCGATCGGAGGCAGAACGACAGGCGCCACAAACAACAGCATGATGCGAAGGTCCGAGGCACCGAGAACCCTCTCACCGAGAACATAGCCGCGATTGCGTTCGCCGAGCGCCACGGATCTCGCGACGCGGGCATAGAGCGGCCAGCCGGAGAGGCCAAGCACGAGGATGATCGCAGGCACGGTCGGGCGTGACACGCCGAGAATGGTGATGGCAAGAATGATCATCGGAATTGACAGCTGAGCATCGGTCAGCCGCATGATGACCGTATCGAGCCAACCACCACGAAAACCGGCAAGAAGACCGAGACTGCAGCCGACGATGAACATCAGAACCACGGTCGTCACGCCGATGAACAGCGAATAACACAGTCCGACGAGACAGCGCATCAGAACGTCACGGCCGAGTTGATCGGTACCGAGCACATAAGGCCATTGCCAGCCCTCGGAAGGGAATGGCGGAATAAACTTGTGGCTGTAGGCCATCTTGAGCGGATCAACCGAACTGACAAATGGCAGGAGAATCGCAAGTCCAAGCAGCAATCCGAAGCCGATGAGGCCAATGCGAAAGTCGAGGCGCCCCACGGCAATTTGCAACATGCGTCTGGTCGGTGTGGTGCCGCGCTTGACGACGGTGCGCTCGGTGGCGCTCAATTCTACGATATCGGTCATCTCAGTATTCCAGTCTCGGATCGATGGTCATCGCGATAAGATCGACCAGGATGTTGATCACCACGAACATCACGGAAATGAAGATCGCGACGCCCTGGATGAGCGGAAAGTCGCGCTGTTGAACGGCATTGATCGTCAGGAGCCCAAGGCCCGGATAGTCGAAGATGAACTCGACCACGAGGACGCCGCCCAGAAGCATGCCGAGTTGCACACCCAGCAAGTTGATCAACGGGACCGCGGAATTGCCCAGCACATGCGAGAAGATCGTGCGCCCGCGGCTCAGGCCTCTAACAGCAGCAAGCTGAATGAAGTCTTCGCGCAACACCTGAGCGACAGAAACGGTCAACGTACGCAGGATGAACGGCGCAATCTCCACCGCGAGCACGATCGCGGGCAGAATGGTGTATTCGAAGCCGTTGTAGCCGATCGCGGGCAGAAGCCTGAGCTTCACCGACAGAAAGAGCGTCAGCACGATGCCCAGCCAGAAGTTCGGGGTCGAGACGAAGATCGACCCCAATGCGAGCGCGAGTTTGTCGGGCCAGCGACCCTGATAGAGCCCGCCGGCAAGGCCGAGCGGAACAGCAACGAGCAACGCGATGACCAGTGCGACGGCTGCGAGCTGCAGGGTCATCGGGAGTGTATCGAGAATGAGATCTAGGACCTTCGCCCGCTCTTCGCGTGTCGGGTCGTTATAGGCCGAGCCGGCCAGGCTCGCCCCGCTCTTCGGCCTGACGAACGACGTGCCAAGATCGCCGGTCGCCAAATGGCCAAGATAGGAGACGAATTGCAGCGGGATGGCCCGATCGAGACCAAGTTCCTTTGCCTTCATCGCCACGACCGCATCAGGGGCCATGCCGCCGACGATAAGGCGCGCGGGGTCACCCGGCACCACACGCAACAGCGTGAAGATGATGAATATGACGAGAAGGATGATCAGGCCCCCCTGCAGAAGCCGTCTCATCAGGAATGATAGAAGGAACATGTACTTACCCTAGTCTGTCGGGGCCAAGGCGGCCACTGCCAGGCAGTGGCCGCAGCGCTGGATCAGGCCAATGTCGCCTTGTTGGCGTCCATCATACCATTCGGGTAGATGTAGAGACCACTCAGGCCATCACGCATGCCGTGGATGAAAACGGACGTGAAGAGAGAAAATGATGGCGTCTTCTCCGCCAGCAACGGCATCAGCTCGGTCTGAATGACCTTCTTGCGTTCCTCGGGCTTTGAGGCGTTGCGCTCTTTGTCGAGGGCAGCATCGATTTCCGGATCCTGGATGCCGCAGATGCGGTGCGTCGTCGAGTGGAAATGGGTCCTCAGCACCAGATCGGGTTCCGGCGAACCCGTCGACCAGCCGCAGTCGATCATATGACCGGGCCCGCCGCCGGGACGATCGTAGAGCGCGTCACCCCAGGCCGCGACTTCCATGACGTTGAGCTTGACGGGGAAGCCCTGTTCCTGAAGCATCGCCGTGATGGCCTCGGCATATTCCTTGGTCTTCGGGTAGAAGCCGACCGACGTGATGTATTCGAGTTCGGGCAGACCTTCGCCCTTCGGGAAGCCGGCTTCCGCCAAAAGCTTCTGGCACTGGTCCGGATCGAACTTCGGATAGTTCGGGATATCGACATAGCCGAACTTGACCGGAGACACGTAGCAGTTCGACGCGTGACCGGAAACGCCGAGAATATCGTCGATCACCGACCGGTCGATCGCGTGGCACACGGCGCGACGCAGTCTCCAGTCGTTGAAGGGCGGCTTCGAGCAACGGAACCAAAGATACTTGTTCTCGACCGAGATCGCCTTGTGAAGCTGGAAGCCGCCGGTCTTTTCGATCGTTTCGACCTGTTCGGCTTCAAGGCGTTCGATAAGGTCGGCCTCGCCATTCAGAAGCGCCAGTGTCCGGGTCGTCGCATCGCCGACGAAGCTGAAATGCAGTCCGGGAATCGTCGGCTTGCCGAGGTAGAAATTGTCGAAGGCCTCGAGAACGGTCGTGTTGCCGTCCTGCTTGACGAACTTGAAACCACCGGTGCCGTTCGGCCGGGCAGAGAGCGTCTTCGGGTCGGCGACGTCCTTTGCCGACATGATCGGCAGGAAGGAGGACAGGAACCAGAAAAGGCTTGCGGGGTAGCCGGCCTTGTCGGTCTTGACGCGCGCGACGTAATCGCTGACGACTTCGACTTCACAGGGACCGGGATACCAGGCGGCCGGTCGGTCGGGGCGACTTGCATACTCGAATGTCGCCTTGACGTCTTCGGCCCTGAACGGCTTGCCGTCGTGGAAGGTGACGCCTTCGCGCAGCTTGAATTCGAGCGTGTGCTCGTCGATCAGCTTCATCTCGGTCGCCAGTTCCATGACGAGCTCGTCAGGCTTTTCCGGCGTCATCGGTGCGCGGGTTAGATAACCGAACACAAAGCTCTCAAGGTTGATCTGCGCCAGCGTCGTGTGAGAAGACGGATCCCAGTTGCCGGTCAGAGTTTCGGCCGAGAGAAATTTAAGGACCTTGTTTTCCGCGGCATTGGCCGGGTTGACCAGGAACTTAGTATTGAGGATAGGCATGCCAAGTGCGATGCCCGCAAGCGCCGAACTCTTTAAGAGCGATCTTCTATTGAACTCCATGACGACATCTCCACAGTTGATTTGCTGGGCGTTCCCCACCCCATCTTGTCGCCAGCAACGACAAGTGGAGGATTGTTGTTTTTGAAAAGATGGTCCTCGGCCTGCTGGCAGAATGCCATGACAAGCGCATCGGCGTGGCGACGGCCGACGACCTGCAGGCCAACGGGCAACCCGTTGACGGTCAGGCCGCAAGGCAACGAGGCTGCCGGGTTGCCGGAAAGATTGAAGGGATATGTAAAGGGCGTCCAGCCCGTCCACGCGAGGACTTCCGAGGGCGATTGGAACCCTTCGGGCGCCTCCCGATCCGCCGCAAACGGCTCGACCGGGATGGTTGGCAAGAGGAGCAGGTCGACGTCCTCAAAGAGTGCGTGCACGCGACCAGCAAATTCCGCGCGCGCTTTCGCAGCCGAGAGATAATCCTTAAGATCGTAGCGTGCCGACGCTTCGACGAGCGCACGGAAACCGCTGCCAAAATCGGAAAGATCCGACTGGGACCCATAGGCGACGCCCCGGCCGGCAACCCAGAGTGTCTCGAAGATACGGATCGGATCTTCCCAGTCCGGGGAAACCGAACGAACATCGATAGTGAGCGCCTTGGTGAGCGCATCGACCGCTTCGCGCACGACCCGGTCGATTTCCGGCGCGACTTTGAACCCGAAGAGGCTTGGTGCAAAACCAATCCGGAGGGACTTTGTCGATCGCGTTTCAGTGTAATCTGCTCCGTCGTCCGGCAGCGCCTGATGGTCTCGCGGATCGGGCCCCTTGGCAATATTGAACAAGAAAGCGCTATCCTTTGCCGTGACGCTCATCGGACCGGCGTGGGACAGCATCTCCGTCGCGCTCCAGGGCCAAGCCGGAACGCGCCCCAGCGAGCCCTTCATGGCAAACACACCGCAGAAAGCTGCCGGGATGCGCACGGAACCGCCACCATCGGACCCCAATGTGAAGGGAACCATTCGGGCCGCGAGCGCAGCACCCGAACCCGAGCTCGAACCACCACTTGTGAGCTTGGGGTCCCATGGATTGCGCGTCGGGCCATAGAATTCGGAAAAGCCGGAACCGGACCACCCCATTTCGGTAGTTGTCGTCTTGCCGATGATGATAGATCCGGCGTCAATCATCCTCTGGACGATCGGCGCCGTCATCTTGGGAGCGAAATCCTTATAGGCACGAGATCCGCGCTGGCATAGCTGCCCTTCCACGAAGAAGAGGTCCTTCACGCCCATCGGGATACCATGAAGAGGACCACGGAACCGACCTTCGGCTGCCTCGCGATCGCAGGCCCTCGCTTCTTTGAGGGCCTGTTCTTCAAACACCTGGCTGAAGGCATTGACGATGGGGTTCAGCCGCGCAATGCGCGCCAGGCATTCCTGAACGAGCGCTTCGGATGTGAGCTTGCCGGAAACAATTGCTGAGCTGAGCGAAAGAACTGAAAAATCCACGATTGCGATCTCCTTGGAATGTGGATTTATGTGGATATTTTGCGTTTGTCAACACACCCGATGAGGGTTTTTCAATTTCCGTAGCTAAGAAAATCGCCATGAGAGTGATCGCGGCTGACAGCACAAGCGTCGGCACAGGATGGGAATTGGATAAAATGCTCTGAGGATCTGCCTTACAAAAAGGCATATTTTGCAGGCATTTTGCCCATGTTTTCGGCAACAGTTAGAAATCGGCGTAGCGAACGAGGGGCCGTGACGTGGCGAAACCTCCACCGCGACAGAGGGCTACTTTATGCAATGTTGATATCATGTTGCTTTTATTGTTTTCGTTGTTATTGTGTGGATATCAACGGAGACTGTTATGGGTAAATTGTCGTTGCTCGCCCCTGGCGAGTCTGCAATCGCGATCGAAAACAAGGCCGCGCTCGGCAAGTTTGTAATCGTATGCGAGCATGCTTCACACCTGATCCCGCCTTCACTCGGCGACCTCGGCCTTGATGCGTCTGCGCGTTCAAGTCATATCGCCTGGGATCCGGGCGCCCTGGAACTCGCACGATATCTTTCGTCATCTCTCGATGCGGTCCTCTATTACCAGCGCTTTTCGCGGCTCGTTTACGACTGCAATCGCCCGCCGGAGGCAGTGTCTGCAATTGTTGGCAAAAGCGAGATCTATGACGTTCCGGGAAATCAGAGCATGCCGGAAGCAGATCGCCTGACGCGGATCAACGAGATTTATCTACCCTTTCGTGATGGACTGTCCGAAATTCTCGCCTCTCGCAAGGCCCAGGGGCGCGGGACGATGCTCGTCACAGTCCATAGTTTCACCCCCGTCTATTTCGGCAAGAAGCGCGAGGTCGAGATCGGGATATTGCACGACAGCGACACGACGCTCGCAGATGCAATTCTCGCGGAATTCGAAGGGGCCGATCGCAAGTATGTCGTCATGCGCAACCAGCCATACGGTCCAGCCGATGGGGTCACGCACACGCTCGTCGAGCACGGCATCGCGAACGGTATTCCAAATGTCATGATAGAGGTGAGAAATGACCTCCTGGTGGCCGCGGATGACCAAGCTGCGGTTGGCAGCTATCTCTCCAGGCTCATTGGAAAGGCAGCCTCGACAGTGAAGGCCGGGCAAACGGTCAGTTGAAGCCGCCTCGGGCAATCGAGTTCCGAACGCCTCATGATCCATGGCGGATCCGAAATGCTTCGGTCACGGCTTGCATCGTCCGGAGGCACCTTAGGAGCACAAGCCCTTCGATGAATGGACCGCGCGCGCCCAAGCCAGGAGTGGCATGGATCGTGCATAGCTTTCAGGAGGCATGGCGCCCGCACTGCCCAGTTCGGGCTGGACTTACAATCTTGAAGGTAGCTTCGCCCTTGCGCAAGAAATGGGCTGCCTGATACCCACGAGCGGAGATAAAATGTATTCGATCATACTTGGACGCGAGCGCCATGTCTTCGCCGACCTGAAATCGGTCATGGCCTGTGCCTCGCCACTCAAGTCAGGCGATGTGCTTGCGGGGGTTGCAGCGTCAAGCAACGAGCGGCGGGTCGCTGCCCGCTGCCTGCTTGCCGACATGCCGCTCAAGACATTCCTGGAGGATCTGTTGATCCCCTACGAAGTCGACGAGGTCAGCCGGTTGATCATCGATCGCCACGACCCAATTGCCTTCGCGCCAGTTTCACATATGACGGTCGGCGAGTTTCGCAATTGGCTTCTCTCCTACGACGCGACAACCGAAAGGCTGGCAGCACTTGCGACGGGCCTCACGCCGGAAATGGTCGCGGCGGTCTCCAAGATCATGCGCAATCACGATCTGATCACCGTTGCCGGTAAATGTAACGTGGTCACTGCCTTCCGCTCCACCATCGGCCTGCCGGGCAGGCTGTCGAGCCGGCTCCAGCCCAACCACCCGACCGACGATCCAGAAGGCGTCGCCGGTTCGACACTCGACGGCCTTCTCTACGGAATCGGCGATGCGGTGATCGGCATAAATCCCGCCACCGACAACCTCGATGCCTGCACCAGGTTGATGGTCCTTTTCGACCGGCTGCGCGAGCGGTTCGAGATTCCCACCCAATCCTGCGTGCTGACTCATGTCACCACTTCCATCAAGGCGATCGAGGCCGGGGCGCCGCTCGATCTTGTGTTCCAGTCGATTGCCGGCACTGAGGCTGCCAACAATGGTTTCGGCGTCGATCTCGCCGTTCTCAGGGAAGGCAATGACGCCGCGCTGTCGATGAAGCGCGGCAGCGTCGGAAACAACGTGATGTATCTGGAGACCGGTCAGGGCAGCGCTCTTTCGGCAGATGCACATCACGGCGTGGATGAACAGACGGTCGAGGTGCGGGCTTACGCAGTCGCACGTGAACTCCGCCCGCTGCTCGTCAACACCGTGGTCGGTTTCATCGGACCGGAATATCTGTTCGACGCCAAACAGATCATTCGCGCCGGGCTAGAGGATCATTTCTGCGGAAAACTGCTCGGTGTGCCGATGGGGGTCGATGTCTGCTATACCAACCATGCCGAGGCAGACCAGGACGACATGGACAATCTGATGGTGCTATTGACTGTCGCGGGCGTCAGTTTCATGATTGCCGTGCCCGGCGCTGATGACGTCATGCTTAACTACCAGAGCCTGTCTTATCACGATATTGTCGGCCTCAGGCATCAGTTCAATCGTCCGCCGGCGCCCGAATTTGAGGCTTGGCTCAATCGCATGGGCATGCTTGATCACTCGGGCCGGCTGGCGCCCGCCAGCGCCTCGGGCCAATTCTCTCGCAATCTCTTGAGCTACGGGGTGTCCGCATGAGTTGGGGTCGAGACCCGTTTGAGCGCTTCCGCCATTCGACACGCGCCCGGATTGGACTCGGTAGAGCGGGCGACGCGTTGCCGACCTCGGCAATTCTGGATTTCCAGCTGGCCCATGCGAAGGCCAGGGACGCCGTGCACGGTCAAGTGGATTTTGTCGCCCTCGCCAAGCAGCTTGCACCGGTATCAACGATCCGGATCAGGTCCTGCGCCACGGATCGTACCATCTACTTGTCGCGCCCGGATCTGGGTCGCCAGCCGCTTGCAGCCGATCTTCCAATGCCAGGGGATAGCCATGACATCGCGTTCGTCATCGCGGACGGGCTTTCCGCCTCGGCGGTCGAGCGTCATGCCGTTCCGCTTTTCAAGGCATGCATGAAGCGTCTTGGCGGCTTCAGTGTCGCCCCGGTGATTTTGGGCGAACAGGCGCGGGTAGCATTCGGCGACGAGGCGGCGGCGGCGTTCGGTGCGGAGGTTGCAATCGTCCTGATCGGCGAGAGACCGGGGTTAAGCGTGCCTGACAGTCTGGGTGCCTACATCACCTTCCGCCCCCAGGCAGGACGGCGCGACAGCGAGCGTAACTGCATTTCGAATATTCACGCCGACGGGCTCGGCTACGAGATTGCCGCGGATAAGATCGCCTGGATCGTCCGGGAGGCGCTGCGCTTGCAGTTGAGCGGTGTGGCGCTTAAGGAGGGTGCCGAGAGTTCGGCAAAAATCTCTTCGAACCCTGGGCAAGAATGAAGCCTGAGGCGCGATCACCGAGGGCTGTCCTGACGCTCCCCTCTCGTTCGGTGGGCGAGCCTCTTGGAATCACCCCGAGTGCGAAAGGTTCACCGTTCGGATCGGGGAGGGCAACTCGGAACTCTTGCCTAGCCACCTGCTTGACGGCAGCTTTGTCGGCAATGGCCTTGGTCACACCCGACGCCATCCGCGGTGCTGGGGAGGCAAACCGGGCGAGAGGTCCGACCGGCCGACGAGATCGCAAAGCCGTGCGGCCTCACCCCGCGCGCGAGGCGCTCGCCGCGTTGCTCGCTTTGCCATCGCTGCATTCTGCTGATGATTTGGTCTATCAGGTTGACTGCCGTATTGACCTCGGCAAGGCGGACCGACTGTTCGCGTGCCGACGTCGCGCTCGAGTCCGCGTCATGATTTACCGTGACGATATAGCCTTCGATGGTCTTCAGCACCTGACCGGTTTCGCTCGCCAGCTTGACGCCACTCTGGACTTCCGCAGGCGTGAACTGCGCCCAGCGCTCTGCGAGAGTGTGGTCGCACGGGGTGCAATCAAGCTCCAGGAGACGATCATGAAGCTTCCCAGAGTCATTACGACAATAAGACCGAAATCCGCACAGAGGTGCAATATTCGTGTTCCTTGAGTTAAGCCGAGCGACATGGTTGGTCACATCATTGTCGGTAGGTGGCGGTGAGAAGATCTCGAAGCATACGGTTCAGCACGCAGACGTCGGCGGACTGTTGTCGCGCTTCGCCTAAAGGCATGAAAGTCGCGTTTCAACGAACAGGCTCGATCGAACCAGCGACCCAACGTTAATGATTACAAACTGCAAACCGTAACCCTTAAAGGTAAACATTTCCAAAGTTTCATTTGTAGCGATTTTGAATTTTTCATGTGTAGAAGCGTTCCTGATATCAAGTTATAGTCCTCGCAATCGATCCACCATAGAAAGATTGCTCATCTGAGCTTAAGGAATTCAATTCTTCCTCAGATATACTTGGAGCCACGCGGGCCATCTAACTGACTTCTAGGTTTTGATGAACACCATGTCCCCTCAATGGCTTTGAGACCGCACCGGATGCTCATTGAGTTTTGAAATCAGCACCGTTACCGAACTTTCCATCCTGGCTGGCTGATCACACACGATTGGAAAGCGAGGGGAATAGGAGTGGCAAGCATGCCAACCGACGACATTGTAATGTCCGATCCCGGAATGGCTGCTGTTGACACGTCTGTCCCTACGCGCTTCCAGACAGATCTTCGCCAGTTCAGTAACCTGCTGGACGAGAGCAATATTGTGGAATGGGTCGTAAACCACGCCGCAAATCGCAATGCGTGCTTCGGACAAGACCAACTTAAGATTTCGGCGGCTCGGGCACTCACGCACTACAAACGGCCGGTACAAGAAATCGACCTGCTATTCCAACAGGTCGTCGCAAGCGACAAACTGACCCGGCTTGATTCTCCAGATGGCCAACCTCTCTACACCTCTACAGAGCTGAGAGCTGCGGAACAGAATACTGTACGTCATGTCACCAATCTTTCCGCAGAAGAAAGCTTCGGCGTTCCGGGAACCATTGTTGATATGGTCGCCGATAGAGGCATTTTCACACCGGAGCTCAGAGGAGCATTACATTATCTGTCTAGGCGAAATCGAGCTTCCACTATGGTGGGCGTAGCGGGTTCCGCAAAAACAAGTGTACTTGGAGCCCTGAACGAAGCGGTGGACAGGTTCAACGAGGAAGCGCTCCCGACCGAGAAAATAAAGTTGATTGCCTTCGTACCCACCAACCGGGCGGCCCAGGAGCTTCGTGAGAAAGGTCTTCGCGACGTCGCGACGACTTTCAAGGCGAAAGACCGCACCATCGGAAAAAATACCATCGTCGTGATCGACGAAATGTCGATGGCCAAGACGCAGGAGATCGCGCAACTAATCGAGACAGTTGCAAATGCCACTTCCTATCACCCAACCGAAAGGCCGAAACTGATATGTGTGGGAGACGATCGGCAACTGCCCCCTGTTGGACCTGGTGATCTGCTTCCGATTATTATGGAGCAAGCCGGCTGCTATGAACTCGTCCAGCCGCTTCGACAGCTCGACGCGCGGTCGCGAATAGAAACAGAAAAGCTCGGACGTGACATACGACGCGATGCCAAGAGCGCCGTCGGGCACTATCTCACAGCGCTCGAACAAATGGGCCTCGTCCATTTCGTATATGCTCCTCCTAGCGGCTCAAACGTCAGGGCGTCAGACCAGATCACTGACCGCATGCTGGAGGAGATGAATAGAGTTTGCGACCGATATCCGGTGTATGATCGTCTTGTGATGGCACACTCCAACAGGAGCGTTAATCGCGCCAATATCGCTCTTCATCAGAGGTTTGTTGACAAATCCGGATTGCAAGACCAGCAAATGAGTGTGTGGTCAAGCGTAATAGATAGTGGAAGTTCGGAATCTGGAATAGATGAGGGTTCGTCGAGACGCGTTCAGCAAAGGATTAATCTCGTCTTGGGAGACAGGATTATATTCAGCGAAAACCGTCTGCAAGCGGACATCCGCAATGGTACTTTTGCAACTGTAGTCGGACTTAATAGCACAGAAGCTTCCCGAGCTGAGAATGGCACATCTGCTGGGGTTCGCATTACTGCAAGGTTAGACGGATCTGGACGAACCGTCACTTGGACCGATAGCGAGTTTAAGGGTTTTACCTACGGCTATGCTGCTACAATTTATAAGAGTCAGGGGGCCACAGTTGATCACGCCATTCTCCTCTGTGATGGTGCTCTTTCAGATAAGCTGACCTATGTCGGCCTGACGAGGCATCGCAGTCGTCTCGACGTCATTGCTTCTCCCCTCGTGGCAAACAATGTTGAGGCTCTCAGTGCAAAGCTCACTCAGCAAAGCGCGCCAAATAATTCCATTCAATTCCCAGCGCTCGAACCTGCTGCCTTCCAAGAGCGCTCGTCGGTTTCGAACGCGCACTTGCTAAGGCCGCTCGACCAGATGGAAATCTCTCCAACGACGCCGCTTTCCTTCCAAGGCAGACAAGAAAGCTCCTTCGGGGAGAACCAGCTGCACGAACCATCCACATCGGATGTGGAAATGCCGGAAAGCGCGGACCTTTACCCGAGCGCCATTGACTTCGAAGTTTTCCAGTCTTCTGTCATCACGACTGAAGAGCAAATGCAACCGGAATTCTGCGGGTCGGAATCGACGGCTAACACCTCAGCCCACGAAAGCCACCAAGTCACGATCGCAACGGTAACAAACCTGGGGATAGCGATCGAGAAACGGAAACGAGCGGCGGCAAAGGAAGAAATCGATTCTCGCAAAAAAATGGCCCGTCACTCAGTTAGTTCTGCCGAGGAAGTTGAAGATATCACTTCCCTGTTCGAACGATTGAAACTGGCAACCTCGGTCACCAACACAGTTCAACCGACGTATGCGGACGTCGATCATATCATCGGTACTGATGGCCGAGTGGGTCCAATACCGCACCGGGAAGATGATCCGGGATCAAATTGGGAATTGTCGTCAACGAACGCCCCCTCAAACGTCTCAGAGAAACGATCGACCAAAGACTCAGGAGAAAAAAATATGGCTTCGAATGACCAGAAAATGCAAGGCGCTGACTCTGCAGGCAGCGAGCGTCATTTTTCGCAGACTTCCATTGTGGAAGCCCTGCAGGCTGGCGATCACAAGAAGCTCGTGGAAACGCTCGCCGCAACCGGCTCCCTTGTCGAGAAGGCGGACGCCGGGTCGGCGCTGAAAGCAATGGCGGATGCTTACGAAAGGGATATCAAGGCAGATCCCGAAAAGGTCCGCATGCTCTATGCCAATCGGCGCGTTGATGTAGATGCGCTGGCCAAGGAGA
>NZ_JALPZP010000013.1:0-16220 GCF_041414895.1 Agrobacterium sp. O3.4 | reverse complement strand
GTGCTTTCATAAGCAGCCGTCTTTTCCTTCACCGCCTTAACGACGTCACTCAAGCTGTTAAACGACATTTCTCAGAATCCTATGGTTGATCTTGTGCGTGGCAGGTGACCTCCACTCGGATTAGCATAGCCATAAACTCCGTTTTGTATAGACCATTTAATATTTTCGTCCGGCATACCGCTTAGGAAAATATACGTTTAGCCCAAAAACTAACGGCTTGACGGGCCAGAAAACGACCGCGCCTCGATCCGGAAACTGAAATATTCCTCTAACATCATTCCAAAATTGCACAAAAATAGACAAATACGCCTTTTTGTATGGGAATTTTCTTTCGCTCAGCGCCGATTAAGGCGATTTCGTCGTTGCGACCAGCCGAGCAACCTCTATGGTATATACCTATTCGGGGCGCGGTCTCACTGGCTCGAATTTTTCTTCGGAGCGCGCTGAAAATGGGAAGATTGATCGATATCGCGTGGCCGGAACTTCAGATCACGGTCGTGGCTGAATTGGCGGATGATGATAACCCTGAATTGTGCGAGGAATTTTGGCAGGACCTGCCATTCAAGGTGATGCAGGCTCATCCCGTCGTTTCCGGCGAGTCCTTATATGCTTGGACGCCGACGATCAGCACCGCGCCGGTGCGGCTGCGTCGGCGGATCGTCGATTGTGCCGTTGGGGATCTGAGATACTCCCAGGCGACCGGCAATAAGTTTTCCATTCAGTATGGCAAGGGCCTTGAGCCCCTGGCGCAGCCGGTGCTGGGACAGGTACGTCCGGAATACCACCATCTGCTTCCCATCGTCGGCAAAGCCATCTGGAACAATCTGTTCTTCGCGAAGGAGAGGATCTTCGTAGAGGTAAGGCCACACGATCCCGCGGAAGCCTTCAATGGACAGGGCCGCTTCGGAAACCTCAAGGGCGTCGCAGCCGAGTTCTACGCCGAAGCCAAGCGCATCCAGACGGTAGAGCCGGAGGATCTGCGTAAGATCCGAACGGGACAGATCGGCGATACCGGGACCTACGGTCAGTTTTTCACTGCCTGGGACTTCGCCAACGGCATGCTCCGCGACTATATCATGTACACCGCCTACCCGCTCCTCAAACTTATCGATACGCTCTCGCACGACGACTTTGTGGCCGCCGTTGAAGCATTCGATCCCGCGTATTCGGAGTATCTCGGCTATTCCGGTCTTAACACGCTGCTGGATTTCTCGAACAAACTTCGTATGGCGATGAAGCAGACGGACGACAAGGAAGAACTCAAAACACTGCTCCGCACCTTCATTATGTATGGCAATCGCCTATGCGCGTGGTCCTACCATTACTTCCCGTGGTATCTAGGAATGTTCTACGGGCGAGCCGTCAACGGGCAAGAGTTTCACGGTCGTTTCAATCCGGTTCAGTGAACATAATCAATCCGTTGCCACCACGACGGCATTAGAGCGGCACCTCTTTAGAGCCGCTGTTCGTATTTTTGCTGCGCGGCGCTTTACATTTGGTCCATTTTCGTATTGGTATATACAAAATAGAGGACGCATGGCTATTATGTATGCCTCTGGATCTCCTGTCCCCCTAAAAGGTTCTAAACATGGCCCACGCGCTCGTTCCCGGAAAAGTCTCATTGGAAACCCTGGCTGCCGTTTATGATGGCACGCTCGCACCCGTGATCGATGCCGCGGCGCTGAAGAGAGTGCAGATATCCGCCGACAAGGTCGCCGAGATCGCTGGGGGAGATATCGCTCACTACGGCATCAATACCGGTTTCGGCAAACTGGCGAGTGTGCGCATTCCCGCCGACGACGTTGAAACCCTCCAGCGCAATCTGATCCTGTCACATTGCTGTGGGGTTGGAGCGCCACTCCCGGACGGTATCGTTCGCCTCATCATGACGCTGAAGTTGATCTCGCTCGGCAGGGGTGCATCAGGTGTGCGACCACAGGTCATAAACGTTCTCTCCGCGATGCTCGAAAAGAATGTTCTCCCTATTATTCCGGAGAAAGGTTCGGTCGGAGCCTCCGGTGACCTTGCTCCGCTCGCCCATATGACTGCGGCGCTGATCGGCGAAGGTCAGGCGAAGTTCGACGGTGAGGTCATGCCAGCCAAAGAGGCATTGGCAAAGGCGGGCCTCACCCCTATCGTCTTGAAGGCCAAAGAAGGTCTTGCCATGATCAATGGCACCCAAACCTCGACGGCGCTGGCATTGGCCGGCCTCTTTCGCGCCCACCGAGCTCTCATTTCATCCCTCATTTCCGGCGCGCTATCGACGGACGCCGCAATGGGTTCCACTGCGCCGTTCCATCCAGAAATCCACACCCTGCGCGGCCACCAGGGCCAGATCGACGTGGCCAGCGCGCTGAGCAGGCTGTTGGCGGGTTCCGAAATCCGCGCTAGCCATGAAGAGGGGGATGAGCGGGTACAAGATCCGTATTGCCTTCGCTGCCAGCCTCAGGTCGCCGGCGCCTGCCTCGATCTGCTACGTCAAGCCGCCGCCACGTTGATGATCGAAGCCAATGCCGCGACGGACAACCCGCTCGTCCTGTCCGACGGCACGATCGTATCCGGTGGCAACTTCCACGCCGAGCCAGTAGCATTTGCGGCGGACCAGATTGCAATCGCCGTCTGCGAGATCGGCGCGATCGCTCAGCGCCGCATTGCGCTGCTTGTCGATCCGGTCCTGAGCTATGGCCTGCCGGCGTTTCTTACGCCGAAGCCGGGCCTCAACTCGGGTTTCATGATCGCGGAGGTAACCTCGGCCGCGCTGATGTCAGAGAACAAGCAGATGTCGCATCCGGCATCTGTCGACTCGACCCCTACCTCGGCTAACCAGGAAGACCACGTGTCGATGGCCTGCCATGGCGCGCGGCGTCTCCTGCAGATGACCGACAATCTCTTTTCGATTGTGGGCATCGAGGCGCTGAGCGCAGCCCAGGGTATTGACTTGAGAACGCCACTCACCTCCAGTTCGGAGCTCGATGCAGTTCGCAAGGTTATTCGCACCGCCGTGCCGAAACTCGAAGACGACCGATACATGGCCGAAGACCTCAAGCGCGCGACGGAGCTCGTTGCGACCGGCCGCCTGGCAACGCCCGTTTCGAAGGATGTTTTGCCGTTGCTCTAATATTCGACTGAATAAGCCGGGAAGGGGCGGCTCCCTGCGTTCCCTTCCCGACGTTCAGAAAGTTTATTGAGCTGTTGCGATGAGCACGGTTGGTATACGGCCAAAGCACCATATGTTATAGACCAATAAAAGGTTTGTAATACAGGTGAAAGAGGTACGACTGGTGACTGATGCTCGCTTCCTTAACAATGAATCGACCAGCAATGGATGAAGTCGCGACAGACAAACAGGCGTCGTCGCGTTATCTGGAGATTCAGCGTGACATCGAAAACAAGATAGCCACTGGCGAGTGGGGCTCCGGCTTCCGCATCCCGCCTGAGCGCGAGTTGGTTGATATTTACAATTGTTCCCGCATGACGGTGAACAAGGCCCTGTCGAGCCTTGCAGCCTCGGGCATGATTTCGAGAAAGCGCCGCTCCGGCTCCTTCGTCGCGCCGCCGCGTATTGAAGAGCCGCTGATGCATATTCAGGATATCCGCGCAGAAGTGCTGGCAATCGACAGGACCTATACGTTCGAGATTACCGATCGCAGCATCCGAAAGGCCACCGACGCGCTCGATGCGCGGCATGTAGGAGTCCCGGTTGGCACACGGCTCCTAACCCTCGAAGTTATGCACTATGCCGACAATCTTCCGTTCACAATGGAAACGCGGCAGATCAATCTTGACGCCGTTCCACAGGCCGAACGCCAACAGTTCAAAGACGAACCGCCTGGAAGCTGGCTGCTTCAGAACATCCCTTTTACTGAAGGCGAGCATTCAATCCGCGCCGTGTCGGCTGATACGATCCTGGCGAGGAGGCTACAGGTGGTCGAGCGCACGGCCTGCATTTCGATTGCGCGCCGGACTTGGCTGGAGGGCGACTTAATCACATTCGTGCGCCTGATCTACCCTGGCGACCGTCACCGGTTCGTCGTCCGCTTCAAACCGAATACGCTTCCCGTCGGTCCATAAGCGGCGACTTCGAACGATAAGGAACAAGCAGCGCCCTGTGGCGCTGTTTTTTGTGACAAGAAGTGCCGCCAAGAATCCGAGGCGGCATCCACTTCAAAAAAACTATGCACCCAATTTAATAAAACTGCACTACGCAACTCTGATGCTCTGTCTCAAGATAGCTCATCAAACGCTGAATGCAGATGACTTGCCGACGTGGCCCCACGGGCCATGCAGGTATCGTTTTGCCTTCAGACAAGTGAGGAAATGGGAAATATTCGATGGCACTGGTTAGGATTGGCGTGGATATTGGTGGCACCTTCACCGACTTCGTAGGATGGCGAGCGGATTCCGGAAAAGGGATCAAGCGCCTGAAGGTGCCCTCTACTCCACCGAATTTCGCACAGGGTTTCCAAAACGGTTTCGAGCCGCTACTGGAGGCGCTTGAGGTTGAGGATGGCGACGAAGTCATCGTCATGCACGGAACGACGGTCAGCACGAACACTGTGATCGAACGCTCGGCTGAACCGGTAGCGCTATTCGTAACGGAAGGCTTCAGGGACATCCTTGAGCTGCAGCGACTGCGTCTGAAGAACCCGATCGATCTCTTTTCATCGCGCGCCCTGCCGCTGGTGCCCAGAAACCTGGTCTTCGAGGTTCCCGAACGATTGAGCGCGGATGCCGAGGTGTTGACCGTGGTAGACGAAGGCGCAGTCAGGAAGGCCGTAGCCGCGGTTCGCGCCGAAGGTGTGTCCTCCATAGCAGTAGTCCTCCTGCACAGCTTCCGCGATCCTACACATGAGCGAAAGGTCCGCGACATCATCACGGCGGCGGCACCTGAAATCGATGTCTGCATATCGAGCGACATCTGGCCTCGCATGGGCGAATACGAGCGTGCGGTCAACGCAACCCTGAACGTCTACGTCAAGCCGCGTGTAAAGTCCTATCTCCACGACATTGAGCAGTATGTGAACTCGCGCCTGACTTCGGCGCGCCTCTACGTGACACGGTCAAACGGCGGCGCGCTTGGCCTCGCCGACGCCATGAACTTTCCGGTGCATACCCTATTGTCCGGTCCTGCTTCCGGCATCACCGCCGCCCAAACCATCGCCAGCACCAATAAGCATGAATATATGCTGACCTTCGACATGGGCGGCACAAGTACGGACGTCTCTTTGGTCCGCCAGGGCCAACCAACGGTAACGGCACAAGGCGCGGTCGGCGATTTCCCGATCACCCTGCCCGTTACCGAAATTGAAGCGATCGGCGCCGGCGGCGGTTCTCTGGTGCGGTTGAATGGTCCTGCATTGCGAGTCGGTCCGGAGAGTGCCGGCGCTTTTCCTGGACCGGCTGCATTTGCCCGCGGCGGCGACATGCCGACGGTTACGGATGCCTACCTCCTGTGCGGTTATCTGAACGCCGAGAATTTCCTCGGGGGCGCGATGCGCCTCGATGTCGATCGCGCCGCTTCTGCTTACTCCTCCGTGGCGCAGCAGCTCGGCGTCTCGACTGCCGAAGCGGCTGACGCGTGCTTGTCGGTGACTACCTCCAATATGGTAAGCCGCATTCTGCCCTATCTTGCCGCCCATGGCCTCGACCCGCAAAACGTCACCCTCGTGCTATTCGGCGGCAATGGTGCGCTACATGGTCCGCTTCTGGCCGATGAGGTCGGCATCAATTCGATCATCGTGCCGCCCGCTCCCTCGGTCTTCTGCGCTCGGGGCGGGGTCGTGACTTCACTTACACACGATGTCATTGCGGTGATCCAGGGTTCGACCGTCACCGACGAACTCGTGGCGGCGGAATTCGAAAAGCTCAAGGATGAGACCCTGGTCTGGTTATCGAACCAGATCGACGGATCCCGACTGGTTTCGGTGGAACACGAGTTCTGGGCCGAGCTGAGATATAGGGGACAGTCATTCCAAGTCGCGGTCGCAGTGCCTGTCAGTCATGGCAGATTTCCCGATCTTACGTCTATTGCCAATCGTTTCCATGATGAGCATCTGCGGCTTTACAGCCATTGCGACACGGCTGCGCCAGTGGAGTTCGTTGAACTGCGCGTGCGTGTCCGGGGCAGTCTGCCTATGCCTCCAGACGAGCACGCTCCACTTGGGCCTCGTGCTGAAATTGCGCCCGTTGGGCAGCGCGACATCCGCATTGCCGGAAAGCTCCATCCTTCCGCCAGCACCTATCGGCGCAAGGACCTGACTGTCGGCAGCACGGTCAAGGGGCCGTGCGTCATCGAGGAGGACGATTCTACCGTCCTCGTACCAGCAGCATTTCACGCGAGCGCCCTCGCAACCGGCGCACTCGCACTGACGCGGAGGCAGTAAAAATGGATCCCGTACAAACTGCAATCATGGCGAACCGGTTCAACGCGATCGTCGAAGAAGCATCCTCGACCCTTCAGCGTACGGCTCACACAACCTTCGTGAAGCTCGTTCAGGATTTCCAGTGCGCATTGGCAAATGCTGAGGGTGAAGCATTCGCCTACCCCGTAAATACCGGTGTCAGCGCCTTCATCGGACTGTCGGTCAAGGGCGGTCTCGGTGATATCCCAATTTCCTCCCTGAAGCCTGGAGACTGCATCATAACCAATGATCCATTCTCAAGCGACGGCATGGTCACCCATATGATGGATGTGTCGCTGGTGCATCCGATCTTCCGCGACGGCCGGCTCATAGCGCTGGCATGGGCCTTCGTGCATGCCTCAGACATCGGCGGCGCGGTTCCCGGAAGCATAGCGCCGACACTTACGGAAACATTTCAGGAGGGGCTGAGGCTCCGCCCCGTGCTTCTGTATCGCGAGGGAGTTCTCAACGAGGCCGTCAGAAACATTTTGCTCGATAACAGCCGCATCTCATCGGAGCTGTGGGGCGATATCCAAGCAATGTTCTCTGCTATGAAGAGCATGGATGTGCGTCTCGGCCAACTCTGTGATCGGTATTCGACGCAGGAAGTCATCGACGGGATGGATGCAACGCTCGCCCTATCAGAAGCGAGGGCCCGGGAGGTTATCGCCGAAATTCCCGACGGAATTTACGAGTTCGCCGACTACATTGAGGGTATGAAGGCCGGTGAATTCATCAATATCCATGCGAAGATGACGGTCACCGGCAGCGATTTACTGTTTGATTTTACCGGAACGGATCCTCAGGTCCTCGCAGCCTTCAACTATGTCACTGGCTCGACCACACATCCCTATACCCTGCAATCGCTAATCTACTATATCCTGACAAAGGCGCCAGACGCTCCCCGGAACCGTGGCCTTCTGCGGCCGGTCAAGATCATCGCTCCCCGCGGAACGATCATCAATGCGAACTTCCCAGCCGCCGGCGGATCACGCGTCACCGCGTCGACCCGCGTCTACGACGTTGTGCTTGGTTGCTTGAACGCCGCAATCCCCGGAGGACTGGCCGCAGCTGGCCCGGGTATGTCGGGGATCATCGTGGTCACCGGACGCGACCGTCTTCATGGCGGCAAGCGTGTGAGCGTGATCAATCCAATTTGCGGCGGCGGTGGCGGTAAAATAGGACACGACGGTATCGATGGCGTCGACAACCGGTCGGGCTCACTTTTGACCGTGCCGGCGGAGACTATCGAAGTCGAAACTATCATGCGCGTTCAACGATACGGCCTTGTCATCGACAGCCAGGCACCGGGTCGTTGGCGCAGCGGCGCCTCGGTGGTCCTGGATCTGGAGAACACCGACGTTGAGGCCGTCATGACGGTGCGCGGCATGGATCGGCTCAAATTCACTCCATGGGGTATCATGGGCGGCGAAGCCGGATCCCTCGCGCGCGTCATCGTCAACCCCGACACGAAGGATGAACGTGAGATCGGCAAGATTGACGTTCTCCACTTCAAGCGGGGTGACGTCGTCCGCCTGATCACTCCGGCGGGGGGCGGGTTTGGGCCAGCGTCAGAGAGAGATCCCGAGCTTGTGCTCGCGGACGTAAAGCGGGGCGTCGTCTCAGCTGAAAAAGCTCGCGCGGCCTACGGGGTGGTAATTCGCGATGACTTCACGATCGATATGAAGGCCACTGAGGCAGCCAGGTCGGCCATGATCAAGGGCAACAACCGATTCTCGCATTGTGAAACGCGACAGGCGTTCGACGCCATCTGGCCCATCGACGTCCGGGCTGCCCTGGCCGTCCGTTCTTTTGATTATGACGCTTCGGTCAGAGCAACCCTCGTACGCAATACGGTTTCGCGCTTCATCAAGGAAAGCAAAAGAGCGACGCTCGATTTAATCCCGAATGCACTCGCGGAGGAAAACCGGCTTTTGCAGCAATGACAGCTTAGCGGTGCGTCCATGACAACAACAGCGGAGAATAGCCAGCGACCATCGCCCATTGCCGAAACCAAAACACCTGGACGTAATTCTCGATCACAGGAGATGCGTCCCGCGTAGTGAAAACGATCTAACATCGTGAAGAAGAAAGGGGAATACAATGAGAATTCGTTCTTACGCATTGATCGTGAATCTACTTCTTGCCGGAGTCTGTATCGCACCGGCAGCAAAGGCGGCGGAGCCATCCGAAGGCAAAGCATATGAAAACAGCCAGGCGGCTTCGGGAATCACGAAGAGCGTCGAGCCAACCGAAAAACTGGCGAAGGCCGGCAAGATTGTCATGTGCACCGAACTCGGCAATCCCCCCGGCGGCTTCCTGGATGAAGACGGCGTCACGCCGAAAGGCTTCAATGTTGACGTAATGTCGGCGATTGGCCCGGCGATGGGTATCAAAACCGAAGTCGTCCACTATCCGTTCGCCAGTATCTTCGCTGCTTTGGACACGGGTAAATGCGATGCAGTCATGTCGAACAATTCGAAAAGTCTAGCTCGCGTCGCAAAATACAATTTCGTGGAGTACGTGCGCGAGCGGATGGGCCTCCTTGTCCCGAAAGGAAACCCCCTCAATATCAAGACTTACGAGGATCTTTCAGGACACCGCGTCGCGGTTCTGGTCTCGAGCACCAACGAACGCCTACTGAAGGAAGCCAACACCAAGGTCAGCGCCGAAGGCAAGCCACCGATCGAGATCCAGTCCTATCCGCAGAATACGGTCACGTTCCGGCAGCTCGATCTGAAACGTGTGGACGCTTTCGTGAGCGACGCGATGACACTCTCCTACTTCAAGAAGCTCACCGGCGATAAATATGAGATCGGCGGTCTACCGATCGACCCCCTCACCATCGGTATTGTGCTTCGCAAGGACGACCCTGCGCTGCAAGAAGCCGTACGCAAGGCTTATGTCTCTCTCTACGAAAGCGGCTATGTCGAGCAGGCCGCCAAGACCTGGGGCATGGACGGCCATGTCGAGCTTTGCCGCAACGACAAGCAGTGCCCATGATTTTCCGCAGATGCCCAACGCTCGATAGGTTCGAGTAGGTGTACACTCCTGGCCTGCCGCTTCGGCGGCAGCCCTCCGCGCAAGAGGTAAGGTCCTCGGCAACGGAACTCGAACACAATAAGAAACGGGGACATTATCGACATGCAGTTCGATATCGCCTTTTTCCTGGATTTTGTCTTCAATCCCCGGCCCGCCCTTCTGCGCGGTCTGCTCACGACGGTTCTGGTCGCGTTCGCGTCCATGGTCATCGGTGTGGTGTTGGGGCTTGTCTTGTCCCTGTTCGGACTATCACGATGGCGCGTGCTCCGCTGGTTCAACAGCGCCTACATCTTCGTGTTTCGCGGCACACCGCTCCTTGTGCAGGTCATTCTGATCTATTTCGGCCTCCCCTATCTGACGAATGTCGATCTTTTTCCGCAGGACGTGCATCTGTTCGGCTTCATTTCGATCAGCGGGGCGATTGTCGCGGGGGTGACCGCCTTCGCGCTCCATGAGGCGGCATACTTCAGCGAAATTTCTCGCGGCGCTATCGCTTCGGTCGACCATGGCCAGTGGGATGCCGGCAGGGCCGTCGGCATGACGCCGGGGCTTCTCATGCAGCGGATCATTCTGCCACAGGCAATTCGCATCATGTTGCCTCCACTTGGCAATCAGATGAACGGCATGTTCAAGGCGACATCGTTGCTGTACCTGATCGCGGTTCCAGAGATGCTGTTTATCACCGACGCAGTGAATTCAGTGACCTACAAAACCTTCGAGGTCTATCTCGGCGTATCGATCTACTACCTCGCGCTCACAACCGCTTGGAGCTTTCTCCAAGAAGCATTGGAGAAGCGTTATTCAAAGGGCTTCGTTTCGATATGACCTGGTCCGCACCCAATTCGGCGAGCGTAGTCGCTCGAACGCCACTCGGTCTCATGAAGGCGGCGAAGTTGCTCCGGGAGCTCAATCATGAACTTTGACCTGCACTATTTCCTCGAGCTGGTTTTCTCGCCACCACCGCAGCTTATATATGCTGTCTGGCTCACCGTCTCCGTCACTCTCACATCAATGGCGGTCGGGATCATTGCGGGACTGTTCCTGGCACTATTCGGACTGAGCCTGTATGGCGCGCTTAGAGGTTTCAACTGGCTTTACGTCTGGTTCTTCCGAGGAACTCCTATCCTCGTGCAGTTGTTTCTAATCTATTTTGGGCTGCCCTACCTGATCGGTGTTGACATCTTCCCGTCGACAATCACGACGCCGGCGTTTTCCATCAGCGGAGCGATTGTCGCTGGCATATTCGCATTCAGCTTGCACGAAGCAGCATATATGAGCGAGATCACGCGGGCCGGCATCCGATCGGTCGAGAAAGGACAAAGCGAGGCCGCACAGGCATTGGGCATGTTGCCGTCGTTGGCGATGCGCCGGATCATCCTCCCCCAGGCGCTTCGCATCATCCTCCCCTCGCTCGGAAACCAATGCAACATGATGTTCAAGACCACTGCGTTCCTGAGCGTCATCGCCGTTCCAGAACTCGTACACGTCGCCGACAGCCTGCGATCGCAAAACTTCAAGACCTTCGAAGTTTATGCGGCGATCTCCGTCTACTATCTCGTGCTGACCGGGGTGTGGACCGTCCTTCAACAATGGATCGAGAACCGGCTGTCCTGGAGTCCTCGCACTGCTGCGCGCGAGCCCGAGTCGAACGCCCCCAACCTGTTACAGATGGAAACCTGAAATGGCCGATCAATCCAAAGCCAGCGTGGCACCTGCCGTGGAACTCCGCGGCGTAAGCAAGTCGTTCGGTACCCTGAGCGTGTTCAAGAATGTTTCAATGACGGTCCAACCTAAGGAGACCGTTGTCGTCATCGGTCCGTCCGGCTCCGGCAAAACGACGCTTATCCGTTGTATCAATCATCTGGAGCAAATCCAGAGCGGTGAGATCTACCTGAATGGCGCACTTGTGAGCAACAAGCTCGCAGGCGGTAAAAAGGTCCCACTCAGCGAGAAGGAAAAGGCCGCAATCCGCAGGAATGTTGGCATGGTTTTCCAGCGCTTCAATCTATTTCCGCATCTGACCGCTCTGCAGAACATCATCGAGGCTCCCGTTCATGTTCTAAAGCGCCCGAGGCAAGAGGCGATCCAGGAAGGAATTGCCCTGCTGGAGCGCGTCGGATTGGCCGATAAGCGAGATCAGTATCCCGCGCAACTCTCGGGTGGCCAGCAGCAGCGTGTAGCAATTGCTCGCGTTCTCGCGATGAAGCCCGAGATTGTTCTTTTTGACGAGCCGACCAGCGCACTTGATCCGGAAATGGTCGGCGAAGTTCTCTCTGTCATGAAAGAACTCGCCGGCAAGGGCATGACCATGATCGTCGTCACTCACGAAATGGGTTTCGCACGAGAGGTGGCCGACCGAGTCGTTGTGATGGATAAGGGCTCCATCATTGAACAGGGGCCACCAGAGCAGATTTTTGGTCGCCCCCAAAACGCTCGCACGGCCGAATTCCTGGAGCGAATCTCCTAAACAGTTGGCGAATTACGGCCGGCGTCTCCGCTAGGTGCCCAAGACATGGCCTGTTTTCTTCATTTCCAAGGCGCACAAGTCCGAACATTGTCATGTCCATAACAGCCGAGCTTTCCGACTTCATCGCCCATGTGCGGGAAGTGCCTCAGTCTGTGTCCGAGCGCGCAAAGATCCATGTGGCCGACACACTCGCTTGCATATATGCTGGCACGGCGTCTCGGCCTGTAGAAATTCTCGTTGCAGTATGCGCACCAGGGAACGATCGGGAGGGCATTCCCGTCCCTGGTCTAGGTTGCTGGAGCGATCCTGCACTGGCGGCTCTTCTGACCGGCACCTGCGCGCATGCAGACGACTTTGATGATACGAGCGAGTTCTCGATGAATGGCCATCCGAGTGCCCCGATCGTCAGTGCGCTGCTGCCGACGGCCTTCGAAACGCAAGCGAGCGGCCGGGCATTCCTGCGGTCCTATGCAGTCGGGATCGAGATCGCCTGCAAGCTTGGCATCGCAGTGGGCAGCGCACATACGCGCCAAGGGTGGCATACGATGTCGACGCTCGGGACTCTCGCAGCTGCCGGCGCTGCGGCCAACTTGCGTGGCCTCGACGCGCGCCAAACGGAGCACGCACTCGCGATCGCGTGCTCCTTTGCCGGGGGCATCCTTGGCAACACCGGAACGATGACGAAGAGTTTGCATTGCGGCCGGGCCGCTCAAGCTGGCTTCCTTGCTGCAAAGCTGGCAGAAAGCGACTTCACGGCCGGATCTGGCATCCTTGAGGCACCATCCGGTTTCCTGGATGCATTCACAGGCGGATCAGCAGCAACGTTGCCAGCTCTCGGCAACCCTTGGGAACTTGTTACCCCCGGCCTTGCAGTAAAGCTTTATCCTTGCTGCAGCTGCACCCATCTTGCAATTGATGGCGCATTGACGATCCGAGCGCTGTCTGGTTTCGACATCAAAGCGATCGAACGGATCAACTGTTTCGTCCGCGACGAGTGCATCCGCTATCTGCGCTTTCCGAAGCCGAGAACGGGAATCGAGGCGAAGTTCAGCATGAACTATACGGTGGCGACCGCCCTGCTCCAAGGCGAGTTAACGCTGAACGATTTTGAAACGAACGCCATCGCACATGAGGACGTTTCCGAGCTATTGGTCAAGGTGGCGATGTTCGCGCGGAGTGAGGATTCGGACAACCCCGACATCGAAGTGGTCTTCCTGGACGGAAAGCGACTGGCCGAGCGGCGGCGTGTGCCGCGAGGGGCGCCCGACGATCCAGCCGGATGGGAGGAAATCACCAGGAAACTGGCGGGAGGCATTTCCCGCGCAAGGCAGTCGAGGGTGGCCGATTTCGGAAAGCATGTTTGGGCGATCCGTGATCTGGACAAGGCAACCCGGTTGTCCGATATCTTTTCAGCATAGGGTCTCCAGAGCTCGCGCAAGGTTCTGATGCGCACATTCATCCGAGGTTAGTATGCCCAAGATCGACTTTCCGCATCTGGCAGCTTTCGTTGTCAGTTGCGACAGTCCAACGATGGCGCATGCGGCCGCGAAGCTTGGTCTCACACCATCGGCATTGAGTGCCAAGCTCAGCACGCTCGAAGCCCAGATTGGAGTGACGCTTTTTGGTCGCAAAGGGCGTAACTCCTTTCCGCTACGCTCGGCGGTCTGGCTGTACAATCGCAGTGTTCGTCTCCTCCTTGCCGAGGAATATTTGAGTCATGCCAAACTTGGCGGCAGCGCGGCGCCTTCGGCGCCCGTCATCCTCAAATTAGACGTTGACTATACCTGGACAGCAATTTCCTACGCTGTAATCACGGCGATCCGCCGCTTCCATTCCAAACCCGACCACCCTTATGTAGACTTGATCTTCACGGGTACTGGCGCCTTCGGAATGCAGAACGGTCCCAGCCATCTTCTGTCAGACGCGGTGCCACTCGGGCAGCTCAAGATCCAACATACCATCGGTACTGGGGTATCCGGACCTTCTGTTGTCGTTGCTCCAGACCATTGGACGAGGCTGACCCATACGGTTGGGGAGCGACCCGAGCGTGGTGACATTGCTCCAAAAACCGAAATTCCCGATCTGCCGGGTACACTGCAAAGCGACACGAAATTCGACCGCTCCAGCGGTATCGCGACATCACGGATTTCCACCACCGATCGAAGTCTGCAGGATCTCCGAGGGCTCATCGACGACATCCGCAAGTCGGATCTACTTCTGCCCCAACTGACTGTACCCCAGCGTCTTCGCATCCAGGGCATCACTGCGGTTCCGGTAATTCGCAGTCCGTCGTGCTGCGTGACCGCAGAGCTCTCTAACGACCATGAACTTCTGTTAAATCTGCTAAATGATGTCCGCAAAGGCGTCGAGGCCCCTTCGGGCTGGTCCGAAGCCACGAATTTCCATCCCAAGGTTAGCCTGAAGCAGATTTCTACCGTGAATCGTGTGGTGCAGACCGGCAGCATGGCGAGCGCTGCCCGCGTCGCCGGACGGACTGCTCCGATGATACCGGCCCAGCTTGAACAGATCGAATATGCGCTCGGGACAAGGCTTATCGACCGGAAGAAGACCGGTTCTGAACCGACCGATGATGCTGAAAGGCTGCATTCGCTGTTTGTCGGCGTTGAGAGGGCTTTCAACGACACTCTGGGCGAACGAAGCCACATAGCTGCGGCCTTTGAACAATCAATTCGGATTGCGTTACCGGTGAGTTGGAGCGCAGATTCCTTGACGTCCGAATGCATGGCCGTGGCGCTTAGCGCATTTCACAATGAATTTCCGAACTGCCAAATCGAGGTTGTGGAGGGCCCTCGACATGTACTGCATCATGGCGTTCTAACCGGCCGTTTCAATATTGCTGTCGTTGGTAGGATCGATCCGCAAGTAGGCTCTCTACTAATTGGCCGCAGCGAAGACGTCGTCCTGATCGTCAATAGGAAGCTGAATTTTGCGCCTCAGGCCGAGAGAGTTTCGGCAGACGAGCTGAGGAGCATCCCGCTCCTTCTGGCACCTTCACAGCTCACAATGCATCAAACTCTTCTGACGGCACTTGCGAAGTCTACTGTGCAGCTCGAGCCGGTAATGCGGTTGGGTTCGGTACCTCTGATCGTCTCGGTTTTGCGTCGTTCACCTCTTGGCACGATCTTGCCAGCGTCGGTGATGATCAAGGAGATCGAGGCAGGGATCGTGGACACGTTCTCTCTCGACCATTTAGTCCCGCCGCGGCGACTATGGGCAATATTCTCCACCTCCACGCCGCTTAACGAGACTGAACGTGCTTTGATCAGCCACGTAAAGGAAGCGTTTCAGGAGGCTAATTCATCCAACGGCAGAGTTGTACCTTAACTTATAGAGGGTACAGCCTGCGACAGCTTCGCGCGTTACAGCACATGAGCTGGTGGTGAGGACAATGCGCTTAGCGGCTCACAACGGGGCAAGGTCAGCGCGCCCGACGCATGTCTACACGATCGATTATGTTGCTTCGCTGATCGGCGAGAACCTCGAACTCCTCCAGGAAATCGCCAGCAACTCAGACAATATCGATTACGGCGAGATGATCCATGCCCATGACGGCAGCCAAGAGGGCGTCACGACCTTCACCGACCGGGGCATCGAGAGCTTAAAGGAATTCCTCGCCGGTATCCGCACCTGCGAGGGCGGTGTCCGGCAATTCCGCGTCGATGAGCAATGTGATCCCGAAAGGATCGAACGCATCATGGCAGACGAGCCGAGATCATAAACCCCGCGGCCTACGCCGGATGGATACGGCTCATCGGCAAGGTAGGTCCTCGTAGCCATATGTCGCTGCAGACCCGTGCAGAGACAACCTCTCAAATCAGGCAAGCGCGGAGCAATGTTAATGAACTGACGAACTGACGAACTGACGAACTGACGAACTGACGAACTGACGAACTGACGAACTGACGAACTGACGAACTGACGAACTGACGAACTGACGAACTGACGAACTAGACAAGGGGATATATCCTGTCAAATAACAATCTCATGTTAGGTAATAATATCACCCAATCAACGCGGCCACGCAATTAACCTGGTGGGCCCCTGCAATTATAGTTACGTGGGCGGCCCGCCCAATATTTAGAAGGCCCACCCAGATTTCGGCGAAATTGCTCCATACCTTTTTCCACTATAAGTATCGTGCCTGCCCACCCTGCAATCCCACCCTTTCCTAACATCATCTATTTGCTTCCACCTTCTTGTTCATAACACATGGCCTGCAGGCAAGTCGCTCCCGACCTCCGACAGCTCGTTGCAGAGATCACGCTTTCAACAAAGGCAATCCTCCATAT
>NZ_JALPZP010000012.1:0-16433 GCF_041414895.1 Agrobacterium sp. O3.4 | reverse complement strand
TTGGCCAGGCAACTGGGAAAGCCGGGCAGCGAGCTCTACCAGGACAAATTCCCAGCCTTGCCGGACTACACAGCCGCCATCGATCGGATTGCAAAACGCCAGGAAGTTGTCGCGGCACGTGGCGAGGTCAAGCCGATTGAGCGCACCGAAGCGCCCGAAATACCCCAGGTTCAAGCTACTATCGTTGGCGAGACCTCGATCATTCGGTTGCCCGATCGGATAAAAACCAATCGCGAGAAGCCCCAAGAACTTGATGTAGTCTCGAAAGAAGGGCACGAAACTACAGGTAGTCTGAGGCAGAGTGTCCAAGAGAGTAATGCAGCACCAAAACAGACTTCGCCGAAGGCGGCAAATGACGTGGATCGGCTGACACGGGATTTTGACGAGCGCATCCGCGTCCGCGGGGATGGACGTGGACTCTAAGTAAAAGAGGGTGCGTAACGCGCACCCTCTTCCACTCGCTGTCCCTGTATCCGTTCTCTGTCGCGAGAACGTCGATCACCTTTTCGGAACTCTTTCCAGATCTGCTTGAGGTTCCGTTGCCGGAGAAAGCATTGGCGAGGATTGCTGGGATCCGGCGGACGGCGATGCGATGTGCCGGTTCGGTGACCAATTCCATCAGAGACCGGCCGACGTATGGCCTGCCGAAGTGGAAACGGCTGATCAGCTTGCGAGGCCGAGCTACTTCCCCGGCAAGCGTCGGGTTCGGGGCATTGTTTTCCTCGACCATGGCGGTATTTTGCTGAGTTGCCCGGCTAAACTAGGCTTTGGCAGCCTGTTCTTTGAGGTCATGCCGTCACTGGCGATGTCATCGCGCGATCCGCACGCTCGGCGACACGAAACGGAAAGCGACCAGGCAGGGATGCTGCTGTCGTCGCCGAAGCACTCGTCAATATCCGAACTCCCTTATGCCGAAGGCGGCAAAGCAGGAGTTCTAAAAGAAAGTGCTATAACGATCCCGTCAACATCGAAAGCAGTAGGCCGTTCGTCGCGCAGACGGCCGATTTGCATCTGTTTGCCTGGCGCCGCCTCAAAGCGGACTATCGCCCGCCAATGTGCTTTTAGCTCTCCCCGTCAATCCTGAACTTGACGCTAAACTGAACTCAGGCCGGTGCTGGTTCCATGCTCATTCGCCAGCTCCTGGCCAATCACAACCGCGCTGCCGTCATTCCGGAAAAAGCACACGTGTACCTATTCATCAAGCGCGGCTCTGCCGCCAGGAGCCGTAGCACGCGAATTGATGTCAAATGAAACCAAACTGTCAAAGGCGGGAATTTGAATTTCGACATAAATATCAGTACTCATAAATTATTAAAGCACAAATTTAATGTTTTCCCTCATATTGCAAATTCTGAATGCGGTTTGATAAAGTTATTCTACGAACCAATACTATCATACGTCGAAAGCGTTAGCACTTTTACTTCGACGTTTGTTCTTTTTGCAATGCGCGCGGCGCAGCCAATGCCGAATGAAGCGTCTTGATCATGAGACCGTGTCGCGTCACCCCCGCTGGTTTTGAAAGAAGCGAGATGCACATGCTTATCTATCTTATCTATGGACCCACCTGTAGCGGAAAAACCGACTTGGCAGTACAAGTGGCCCGAGAAACGGGTTGGCCGGTAATAGCGCTCGATCGGGTACAATGCTGCCCCCAAATCGCTACCGGCAGTGGACGTCCTTTGGAATCGGAACTGCAATCCACCGAGCGAATCTACCTGGATTCGCGCCCACTCGCTGAGGGTGTGATCGATGCAGAGGCGGCTCATCGTCAGCTCATCTCAGAAGTAGAGAATCGCCGGACCTCTCCTGGTCTCATCCTCGAAGGCGGTTCGATTTCCCTTCTGAACTGTATGGCCACGGACACTTATTGGGAAGCCGATTTTAGATGGCATGTAAGGCGACTTCGTCTTGCGGCTCCAGATGTTTTCCTGCCGCGAGCAAGACGCCGGGTGACGGAAATGTTTGCTGTCAAGGACGAGCGCCGATCTCTGCTGCAGGAACTGACGGATCTCTGGAAGCAGGAGGCGCTCCGGCCGATACTGGAGGACATCGACGGGTATCGCTGCGCAATCCGGTTCGCCAAGGAACATGATATCGGGATTCGCGATTTGTTGCGTCTCGATTTGACGCGACAGCAGGCGCTGATCTCGGCCATCGCCGACGAATATTTTGATCATGCGCAGTGGCAGGAGCGCGACTTCCCTGATTGGCAGGAGGGCGGAAACGTTCGCCTCACTCCTCGGGTGGCATCAAACGCTAACTGAGTGTCGGAAGTTAACGTCGCGAAACGAAGAGATTTGTGATGACCCTACCGGCCAATCAATCGCCTGAATGGTCATATTGTGCAACGAACTCGGGGAGGCCACCGGCACTGCTCCAAAATCCGAGATTCATCATTCCGATACCCCACTGCATTTGGCCTTTTCGGTCTACATTTTCAACGGTGACAACAAGCTGCTAGTGACGCGCCGGGCATCTGATAAGATCACCTGGCCCGGTGTTCTTTCCAACAGTTGCTGTGGACACCCGCAACCTGGCGAACCGTTGACCGAGGCTATCGAGCGCCGGGGTCACGAGGAATTGCGGATACGTGCAGACGACATTCGTCTTGTGCTGCCGGAATTTTCCTATCGCGCTTCAATGACGAATGGGATCACCGAAAACGAGTTGTGCCCCGTATTCGCTGCACATTGCAAAACCTCCGGCGTCAACCCCGATTTGAATGAGGTGTCAGCGTGGGAATGGGTGCATTGGCAATGGTTTTTCGAAAGCGTACAGGCTGAGCGCTTGTTGGTGTCACCATGGTGTCGTGCACAAGTCGACCTGCTCGCACCACTTGGTGCGAACCCATCGCAATGGCCCGTAGCGGAGGAGCGGCGGCTACCAAAAGCTGCCAGAACGAAGATTGACGTTCAACTTAAGGTTTCTTAGCTAAGCCGCTCCCGGGCGTGGAGCTCGTAGGGAGTTTCTCAATTCGGGAAATAGCTGGCCTTCAAGAAGTTCGTTTTCTCAATTGGAGGAGCGTTTGAGATATTGCGTCTTTGCGGGTTCAAGCAACGGCCAAAATCCGGCCTATGTGAGCGCAGCAAACCAACTTGGCAAAGCTCTGGCGAGATCGGGCATCGGATTGGTGTACGGCGGCGCTTCGATTGGTTTAATGGGTGCTATTGCGGACGCGGCCCGAAGCGATGGCGGAGAGGTTATCGGCGTCATTCCCCGCGCGCTGGCCGAGAAGGAGATCGCACACACCGATCTTGCTGATCTACGCGTTGTCGAGACCATGCACGAGCGCAAAGCGCTGATGACGACGCTGCCGGATGGTTTTATCGCTTTACCAGGAGGATTGGGAACCCTCGAAGAGCTGTTCGAAGTATGGACATGGGCTCAGTTGGGTTACCACAATAAGCCCTGTGCACTGCTGGACGTAGCGGGCTTTTACAAAAGGCTAGATTCCTTTCTTGATCATATTGTTGGCGAAGCATTCTTGACAGCAAGTCATCGCAACATCCTCCTCGTCGAAGAGGACGCCGAGGTGCTCATTTCTGCCATGGCAAAAGATAGTGCCACTTGAAAGTTACGTTCAGAAGAGAGCGATTTTAGGCTACTCCGACGCTAACTGCGCGCTTTGCAGGTTACCTGAAACGTGTTGTCCAAAAAGCGAGATGGCACTACGAGCGCTGGTCCCCCCTGTGTTGGCTCTGTTTATTTTGTAACGAAATTGCTGTGGCAAACCGTAGCCGATTTCATATTTCTTGTTTCTCGCGGAATGTCGGGCTGAAAAACGTTCATCAAGAGGACTGATGCGATAGGCCACAGGGGGGCGATGCATGAGAAGGACGTCGGATGAGGCTGCAGCTACCCGGAGGCGGATTTTACGCTCTGCCGAGGCTGTGTTTATCGAAAAAGGATACGATGAAGCCTCCTTGCAGGAAATTGCCGCCGAAGCGGCCGTAACAACCGGCGCCATCCAGTGGCATTTCGGACAAAAAATGCACATTCTACTGGCCTTGCGCGATGAGTTATGCTGGCAGGCAAGAAAGCTCGGCAGCCTTCACGACGCAGGGATGGTTGAGGAGCCATTAAAGGCAGTCGCCGAGTTTGCCACATCAGCCATTAACCACTTTGCTGACAATGAAAACTGCAGGCGGATTTTCCAGATCTATGATAAGAAAGTCTCCGATACAGTGGCCTTCCATAATGAAGACCGCAAGTTTCAGCAGGAAGTGCGGGCTACGTTAGGGAGCGTTTTCGGATCCGCAGAGACGAGAAAGGAATTACTAGCTCCTTGGACCTCCGACACTGCGGCATATACCTTTTGGTTTGCAATGCGAGGAACGTTTCAGACCTGGCTGGAGGATGATTCGAGGTTTGACCTGAAGTCCGATGGCATGCGTATCGTTCAAACGATGCTTTCCTCGTACCAGCGCGCCGATTTGGTCACTGGATAAAACAATCGGAGTTCGCTCGCTTTTCCTCATCGCCCAAGCGTTTTCCGATACCGCGGTTCAGCACCGGTGACCTTTAATATTTCCAGCTTTGGACGTCGTGGTTGATATGTCTCACGGATGAAGGCTCGTATACGGCCGGGCCAGGTGTCACTAAACATCCTGGACCAGTTTAACCAGATGCAAAATCACGGATTGTTTTGGAAAAGCTAACCCAAGTGCATCATGCCGGCGTCTAGGGTAGGGGATCACCCCTCTTCCTGCAAATGTGCCATGAACACTTCTGCTGGGGTTTTTTATCCGAGGCATTTTCGCGGTTGATCCTTGAGATGGCGGGCAAGGTGGGTCAGGTCGCGCTGAGAGACGGCTGCAAGATCGGTATCACCTGGCATGAAGCGGCGAATGCGCTTGTTGGCATTTTCCACCGCACCTTTCTGTAGGCGTTCAGGTCCTTGTTGAAGAGAAGGACGCGGCTCGTTTGGTCCGGCTGAACGCGGAAATCCGAACACACCTGCGCCGCACCGCCGCCGATCGACGACGCTGCGGTATCGCGAAACCCGAGACTCGACAGCACAGGCCCGAGTTCCTTTGGGGCAGTACCCAGTATCAGGATGCCGATCCGACAGATAAGCTGCGGCGAGCTTATGTCCACTAAAGCCGCGATTTCGGAAAGGCTGAGACTGGAAGTGGGCCAGGACGCCGCCTCCTCGCTGATTTTCGACACGCGCGTACGGTGACGAATTCCGTATGATGTTCCACCTGCGTGCGCAAATTCTCACTGTGACACGGGTCGGTGGATATGCCGCGCGCACCATCCTGCGTAATCGGACCGGAGCGCATGACCGCAACATGCTCAACGAAGGCCGGACCGGTGAAGTAGATAGACGGCCGGGCATGGAGCTCAGCATTGAAATCCGTCGACATGTAGTTTCGCCCTACGAGGGGAAAACACTCCTGATGCAGGCCAACCGAACGAGCCTCTGTTTCAGATCAGTTGCCGTTCGAAAGGTGAGCTTTTGCGAGTGCTTCCTGTGCCGATTTTGCGTTAAGCGCGGCAAGCGCGCGTTCGACATGATGCGCAATTTCAGAGACGGTTTTGCCTTGAAGCAGAGCGATTTCGGCGAGCGTTTTGCCGCGAGACAGCCACCGAAGGCATGCTAGTTCTAATGGACCGGGCAACACAAACTCCATGACCACATCGCCGACCTTCAAACTCAATCATCCCCGTCACCGAGCCAGCGGGCGCGCACCGCTGGAAACTCGATTGACGACGACTCATCCAGTTCTTTTTGAGGAGGCCTCGCTGCACATGCGGCAGCGACAGAACGAATGCCAATCGGCCCGTAGTTCTCAACCAGGTTGACCGCCTCGGCTTGCCTGTTCTCGATATTTTGCCTGTTCAACTTGGTATCCTCAGGGTGTTCATTTTCCCGTTCAAAGTGGCAGCAACTCGACGACGAACGCCGTCGTCGGGCCGTTTGCCCGAAGAACGACTTTTTCGGCGCGATCCAGGTGAAGGGCATCGAGGCTTTCCAGTCGCTCCCCGGAATTCTTTAGCGCGCAGCCGGACATCACGATGACGAACACCACCGCGACATCCGATCCGACCTCCAATTCGCCATCAAGCCTGCACCTCGCAACGCGATGACCGAAGCGTCCCCTCCGGCTCATGACATTGAGGTCGCTGATAGGGCCATCCACCAGTCGAGCGGTGGTCGGGACGTCCGCTCGAAAGGTAAAAGGCGGACTATTCTGAGAGCAGACGGTGGCGGGCTCCCCGGCAATCGCGAGTTCTATCCCCTCCCCCGTCAGCACGCTCAACGTCCGATCGACTTCATCGAATGTCGAGAAAGGCCCATCGAGAGCGACCGTCGCGGTGCTGATGCGCCAGTCGAAATCGTCGACCGACGCATCCGGAGGGGAGACGGCGATCTCCACCGTCTCTCCCTTGCCGTTCTTCCACATCGTGCGCTTGTACTGCGCGGAACGCAGAACGCGCATTTGCTTCAGTTCCCGAGAATGCCCGGCAGACGCAGGCCTTTGTCCTTGGCGCAGTCGATGGCGATCTCGTAGCCCGCATCGGCGTGGCGCATGACTCCGGTCGCCGGGTCGTTCCAGAGAACGCGCTCCAGCCGCTTGGCGGCATCGTCGGAGCCGTCGGCGCAGATGACAACGCCCGAATGCTGGCTAAAGCCCATGCCAACGCCGCCGCCATGGTGTAGCGACACCCAGGTAGCCCCCGATGCGGTGTTGAGCAGTGCGTTGAGCAGCGGCCAGTCGGAGACGGCGTCAGAGCCGTCCTTCATCGCTTCGGTCTCGCGGTTGGGCGAGGCGACCGATCCGGAGTCGAGATGGTCGCGACCGATGACCACGGGTGCCGAAAGCTCGCCGTTCTTGACCATCTCATTGAAGGCCAGCGCCAGGCGATGACGGTCGGCGAGGCCGACCCAGCAGATGCGAGCCGGCAGGCCCTGGAAGGCGATGCGTTCGCGGGCCATGTCAAGCCAGTTGTGCAGGTGCCTGTTGTCGGGCAGCAGGTCCTTGACCTTGGCGTCGGTCTTGTAGATGTCCTCCGGATCGCCGGAAAGGGCGGCCCAGCGGAACGGACCGATGCCGCGGCAGAAGAGCGGGCGGATATAGGCCGGAACGAAACCCGGGAAGGCGAAGGCGTTCTCAAGACCTTCCTCCTTTGCGACCTGGCGGATGTTGTTGCCGTAGTCGAGCGTCGGCACCCCGGCATCCCAGAAGGCAACCATGGCTTCGACATGGACTTTCATCGAGGCGCGGGCGGCAGCCTCGACGGTCTTCGGGTCGCTTTCGCGCTTGGCCTTGTGCTGGGCAACGGTCCAGCCGATTGGCAGATAACCGTTGAGCGGATCATGGGCCGAGGTCTGATCGGTGACGATGTCGGGGCGTGGACCACCGGCCTCCATACGCCGCACGAGCTCGGGGAAAATTTCCGCGGCATTGCCCAGCAGGCCGACGGATTTTGCCTCGCCGGCTTTGGTCCAGCGCTGGATCATCTCGAGGGCCTCGTCGAGCGTCCTTGCCTTCTCGTCGACATAGCGGGTGCGAAGACGGAAATCGATGCGGGTCTCATCGCTTTCGACGGCCAGGCAGCAGGCACCTGCCATGACGGCGGCGAGCGGCTGGGCGCCGCCCATGCCGCCGAGACCGCCGGTCAGGATCCATTTGCCTTTGAGATTGCCGCCGTAATGCTGGCGGCCGGCCTCGACGAAGGTTTCGTAGGTGCCCTGCACGATGCCCTGCGTGCCGATATAGATCCACGAGCCGGCCGTCATCTGGCCGTACATGGCAAGGCCCTTCTTATCCAGCTCGTTGAAATGGTCCCAGGTTGCCCAGTGCGGCACGAGGTTCGAGTTGGCGATCAGGACGCGCGGCGCATCCTTGTGGGTCCGGAAGACACCGACCGGCTTGCCCGACTGAACGAGCAGGGTCTCATCCGCATTGAGCGTCTTCAGCGTCGCCGCAATCGTTTCGAAGTCGTTCCAGGTGCGTGCCGCCCGGCCGATGCCGCCATAAACCACCAGCTCGTGGGGGTTTTCAGCCACATCAGGATCGAGGTTGTTCATCAGCATGCGCAGCGGCGCTTCGGTCATCCAGCTCTTGGTGTTGAGCTCCGAGCCGCGTGGCGCGCGAACTTCGCGGATATTGTGTCGAGGATTGGTCATGGTCAGTGGCTCCCAATATTCACTTCTTGAGTTCGGATGCGGCGCGCTCGAGGTTGGTCAGAATGTCCCTGAGACGGGCGCGGATGCGCTCGGCTTTTGCGGTGTCATAGGAAAATGGCGGTTCCTCTGCCGAAAGATGAGTCGATTGCGCCAGTTCCATTTGGATCGCGTGGACGCCGCTTTCGAGCGTGCCGTAATGCCTTGTGGTCCACCCTCCCTTGAACCGACCGTTCAACGTGCGTGTGTAGCCATCAGCATTGCGAACGACGTTAACGACGGCCGCCGCGACTGCGGGATGACACGACTGCCCGTCATTGGTCCCGATATTGAAGTCGGGCAACGTTCCCTCGAACAGGAAGGGAATGTGCGAGCGGATTGAGTGACAGTCATAGACAATGGCCAAGCCGTGAATTGCCTTCACCCGCTCGATCTCTGATTGGAGGGCGGTATGGTAGGGTGAGTGGAAAGTAGCGACTCGTTGAGCGATATCGTCGTCTGTCGGTTCCGCACCGGATTTCCAGATGGCTTCACCATCAAAGTCCGTTTTGGGGATAAGGCCAGTGGTGTTCTGCCCAGGGTACAAACTCGCCCCTTCCGGATCCCGGTTGGCATCAATGACGTAGCGATGAAACATCGCTCGAACGACTGTGGCTTTCTCTAAAAGACCATCGTACAGATTATGTATATACCAATCGGTATCGATCAGCTGCCGGCCATTGTCGTTCAACCGCTCCCAGATCTCGCTCGGAACATCGGTACCGGTATGGGGCATTGCTAGAATAACCGGAGAGGTGCCGTGGCGAACTTCAAAAACACTCATGATTTCTTCTCTTCTACGACTAGCGAATGGAGGTGAAAGAACCAGCCAGGTTCGAAACGCCAGGGACATGACTTAAAGTCACGGCCGCAGTCCTCGTCCCTTAAATATTCGCGCATGCAGGGGATTGAAGCCCATCCGCTAGACCAGCTCAGCTGGCCGTCCGATATTCCAGATCGCGAAATCAGCGGACCTTCCGACCTCGAGGGTTCCAGTTTCATGCAAGAGACCAAGGGCACGTGCAGCCTCTCTTGTCGCGCCAGCGACGCACTCGTCGACCGTCAAGCCGAACAACGTGGCTGCCATATTCATAGTCAGCAGCAACGAGGTCCGTGGTGAAGTGCCCGGATTGCAGTCTGTTGCGATAGCGATAGGCGTGCCGGCATTGCGAAGCGCTTGCACTGGCGGCAGCTGCTTTTCTCGGAGTGTATAGAATGCTCCTGGCAGAAGAACAGCCACCGTACCAGCCATAGCGAGCGCTTGGGCACCTTCTTCATCGAGGCACTCAAGATGATCTGCCGAGAGCGCTCGATAGGACGCGGCTAGCTTTGCTCCTCCAAGATCGGATAGCTGCTCCGCGTGCAACTTTACCGGAAGGCCTATCGCAGTCGCCTTGTCGAATACCTTGGATATCTCCGCTGGCGAAAATGCGATATTTTCACAAAAACCATCCACCGCATCGATGAGACCTTCCCTCCTGCCCCGCTCGAGTCCAGGGATGACGACATCCTTGATGTAGTCGCCATTCCTGCCTCTGTAACTTGACGGGATCGCATGGGCGGCGAGATAAGTGGTCACGACGCGCACCGGTCTCAGCGTCTCCAATCCCCTTGCCACACGCAGCATTTTCAATTCAGCTTCGACGTTGAGGCCGTAGCCAGACTTTATCTCGACCGTCGACAGTCTCTCTTCCATGAGGGCGTCAAGTCGAGGCAGATCTTGCAAAACGAGTTCATCCTCGGAAAATTTGTTCGTGGCGTTTACAGAAGAAGCAATTCCCCCACCGGCCAGTGCGATCTCCTCACACGACGCACCGGCGAGTCGCATTTCGAATTCGTGTGCGCGGTCGCCACCGAATACCAAGTGCGTATGGCAGTCGATCAATGCCGGCGTCACCCACCGGCCCTCCAAATCGACTTGAACCGCGCCTCTCGCCAACGCCGGGAGATTTGCGTCGGTTCCGACGTATGCGATGCGGTCACCTCTGACCACTATCGCGCCACCCTCTACGACACCCAGGCCGTCTCGATCTCCCGCGACAGTCGCCAGATGCGCGTTCCTCCAAACGACGATTTCCTCATCGGATGCGGGCGTTGCCACTGACATCTCGATCCCCGTTGCTCTATATTTGTCTTTCATTACTGATATTTTGTATATACCAATACACGGAATTGCAAGCACCAAAGTTGCCTGCGTTTCGCAAAAAATCAGAGGGAAGCTATGAAGGAATTGAACAGTTCAGCACTTTTCGCACGGAAGGCCCTTCTTCCGAGCGGCTGGCACGACAATGTCAGGGTGTTGGTCGAGAGCGGAACCATCGCGTCGGTATCGACCGATGCTGATCCTGCACCATCCGACGAACACCATCAAATCATTCTGCCTGCGATGGGCAATCTCCATAGCCACGCCTTTCAGCGCGCAATGGCAGGTCTGGCCGAGACCCGCGGGCCGTCAGATGACAGCTTCTGGAGCTGGCGAAATGTAATGTACCGGTTCGCCTTGACGATGAGCCCCGACGATGTCGAGGCTGTTGCGTCCCAGCTCTACATGGAAATGCTTGAAGCAGGTTTCAGCCGTGTCGGCGAGTTTCACTACCTGCATCATAGCCCGGATGGAAACCATTACTCCAACATTGCGGAAATGGCGGAACGAGTCGCAGCGGCCGCGAGTGCCACCGGAATAAACTTGACCCTGCTACCTGTCTTTTACGCCCACTCGGATTTCGGCGGACTCGAACCGGTGGAGGGGCAACGACGATTTATCAATTCGCTCGACAGCTTCGAACGACTAATGGTTGCGTGCCGATCTCTAGTCGCGAAAATCGACGGCGCCGAGCTTGGTGTCGCACCACACAGCCTGAGAGCCGTCATACCGCAGGAACTGCTTGCGGTCACCTCAATGTCTGGCGGAGGGCCAATCCATATCCATATCGCCGAGCAGATGAAGGAAGTTTCGGATTGTATTGCCTGGTCCTCTGCTCGTCCTGTTGAATGGTTGTTGGACAATGCACCTGTGGACCAGCGCTGGTGCCTAATTCACGCAACTCATATGACCGAAATCGAAACGGCAAGAATGGCGCGGACTGGCGCTATCGCTGGGCTTTGCCCGATTACCGAGGCCAATCTTGGCGACGGTATTTTTCCAGGCCAAATTTTCTGCGAACAAGGAGGCCGTGTCGGCATTGGTTCCGACTCGAACGTTCTCATTTCCCTGAACGGAGAGCTGCGGCAACTTGAATATTCACAACGACTGCGACTCCAAGCACGTAACGTCCTGGCAGCGCCGGGCGGCTCAACGGGTCGCAATCTTATCGTCTCTGCCGTCCGCGGCGGCGCCATGGCGCTGAACGCGGAGAGTGGCATTGAGGTACACAATTCTGCCGACATGCTTTCACTCAATCTCACAGAAGTTCCCTATCTCGAAGATGACGAGATCCTGGATCATTGGATCTTTGCAGATGGGGTTGCGATCGACAACGTTTGGGTTCAAGGCCGCAGACAAGTGGTAGCCGGTCGCCACGTCGCCCGAGACAAGATCAATCGACGCTTCCTCACCACAATGCAGAAGTTGGTTCGCCGCTGATCGACACGCGGAGGCGAGTTGGCGGTCTTGTCCTTGCAAGGTCGCCTGTTTTGCGTTGGCGTAATTTCGAGGCGTCGGGGAATAAACTGGCATGCAAAAAGGGGCGCCGAGCGCCCCTTCTTAAAATTAAATTTCAGATGTGATCATATCTACTGTACTAGCCGCGACGACCGGTAAAGACGTTCAGCCCCACCAGACGGTCGATTATGAGAACGACGATGGCCGAACCAATCACCGACCAGGTGGCAACTGCGGCTATCAATGGCCTGTATTGGTAGAGGAGATACTCATAGATTTTGATCGGCAGTGGCTGCAGTTCGCGCGGCGTGAGGAAGACCGAGATGGAGAAGTCATTCCACGAGGTTATGAAAGCAAAGAGAAAGCCAGCGATCACACCAGGTTTGATCAACGGCAACGTTACTGACACAAACGTACGCCACGGATTTGCGCCGACACTGCTTGCAGCATCCTCCAGCGCGGGGTCGAGGTTCTCGGTAACGGCTGTGATCGTTCGTACCGGGTATGGCATGGTGATCATCACGTGGCCGATGACGAGCGCAAATAGGTTCGTCACCCCGAAAGCGTAGATCATCACCGAATACAACGACAGAGCAAAGATCACCGAGGGTACGAGCAACGGCCCCATGAACGACAAAGTCAGGACCTTCGCCACCGTGGGCGGTGCTTTCCGCAATTGGAGCGCGACCGGAAGTGCGAAGATCGTTGAGACCGTGGCTGCTACTGCTGCGACGGCAAAGCTGATGAGGGCGCCATTCACGAAGCTTCTGTCCGTGAGAGCCGCAATCATCCAATGCAACGTCAATTGCTTGGGCGGAAAGAACATGGCTTCCGCGTTCAAAGCTGCGCCGGCGACCACAAACAGTGGCGCCACGACGGTGACGAACGCGCAGAAAGCGGCAATACCTAATCCTGTGGGGAGTGGCAACCACACCTTCCTGGCCGAAACGCCCTTCCCCGTCGAGACAGTTGTGGTAGCGCTCATGCTGCTCTCCTCGCCGTGCGGAATGTTTGATTGATGGCAAACAAATAGATTGCAGTAATCAGGATGCTCAGAATCGTCAGGCTTATGCCGATCGCCGCTGCGAAGGGGAAGTTCCCCTGCACGGTGGCTTGTTCGTAGGCCATCATGCCCATCATTTTGACCCGACCGCCGCCCATGAGGGACGGAATCGCAAAAGCTGCGGCGTTCAAAGTGAACGCAATCAGTGTGCCCGCCACGACTCCGGGCAGCGACAGCGGGAAGGTTACGGCCCAAAAGGTCTTGTACTTGTTGGCGCCCACGCTTGCCGCCGCCTCTTTGAGGGCCGGGTCGATCGCGGCTATGACACCGATAAGAGGCAAAACGACATACGGGATGGCGATCTGAACCAACCCTATCAAAACCCCAAGCTCGGTATACATGATGCGGACCTTCGGCATCCCCATGAAGGTCAGGGCGCTATCAATAAGTCCGCCGCTCATTAGAAGAACATTCAATCCAAAGATCCGGATAACGATGTTCACAGAGAGGGACACAACCACCATGCTGGTGAGAAACCCTCTGCGGTCAGCAGGGAGCTCGGCAATGTAGTAGGCCAGCACATACCCGATAATCAGAGCAAGCACCGTGGACAAAACCGACAGCTTAACGGTCGTCCAGAGCGCTGTTTCGAGATAGAAGGGGTCCGTCCAGAACCTCGCGTAGTGCTCTAGCGTGCCTGTAAATACAGGCGCGCTGCCAACCTCATGGGAGGACATGCTCGTCGCAACGAGCCAGCACATGGGAACGAAAAAGAACAAGATGACGAAGGCGAACGGCAGGAACAGCGGCGCTTGGGTAGACCACGCAACCACACGCTCCCAAAGTCCTCTGCGTTCATCACTCTGCGGCAACGACGGCGTTAGTGACATTGATCCTGACCTTGTCTCCGGGTTTCAAAACATCGGCGTTAGACCGTTCCTGCAGGAAAACGGGCGCCTCAGGTTCGTGAGTGAGTTTGATCCCATATCGAATTGCAGAGCCTTCATAGATCACATCGCCGACCGTGCCCTCGAGCTGATTTGCAGGCGGATTGCTGCCCTGCCGTTCAAGTACCAGCCACTCGGGCCGAACAATAACGGTGACCTTCTCTCCGACCGCCCTGGCCGACGGCGCATGCGCAGTCACGACGGCGCCATTGCTGAGCTTGATTTCGGCCCTGCTCTCCTTGGAATTCTGCACCAGTTCTCCGGGCAGGAAATTTGCGCTACCAAGAAAGCCGGCAACAAAACGGTTCGCCGGGCGCTCATAGACTGTCCTCGGGTCGGCGATTTGCTGAATCCTTCCGGATTGCATGACCACCACTTGGTCGGACATGGAGAGCGCCTCCTCCTGATCGTGCGTGACGAATAGCATCGTCACCCCAAGAGACCGCTGCAGTCGCTTCAATTCAATACGGAGTTCTTCCCGCAAGCGCCGATCCAGATTGGACAGCGGCTCATCAAGAATGATCACCTCAGGATCGATCGCAAGCGCTCGTGCCATGGCGACGCGTTGCTGCTGCCCGCCACTGAGTTCACGAGGATATCGATCCTTCAAGCCGGTCAATTGCACCATGCTGAGGGCACGGTCTACACGACGCGCGATCTCTTCCCGGGGCAGCTTGCGTATGCGAAGACCGAACGAGAGGATTTCTGCCACAGTCATGTGGGGCCACAGGGCGTAGTTTTGGAAGACCACGCCGATGTTGCGTTTGTAGGGAGGCAGGTTGGTAACCTCCCTGCCTCTGATCGAAACACGCCCGCTGTCGGGAATGATGAAGCCCCCGATCACACGCAATGTCGTTGTCTTGCCGCAACCACTTGGGCCGAGAACGGTGATGAACTCACCGTTCTTGACCTGAAGGGAGACGTCGTCCAGAACGTTGATGTCGCCGTACGTCTTGCGGCAGTGCGACAGTTCAATGTCGAAACTTTGGGTCATTATCGTTGAATTTCCCGTTCCCAGCGCTGCTGCCATTGATCATAGACCGAAACGATGTACTTCCAGTCGGCGCTTTTCAGATCCTTGACGTTGTCTGGCGTGATCATGATCTTTGCCTGGACTTCCTGCGGCAGCTTAGCTTCGCGGTTCGTCGGGAAATAACCAAGGCGAGTGGCCATATTGAGTCCCGAGGCGGGGCTCAGTAAGTGGTTGACCAGCTTCTCGGCCAACTCGGTGTTCGGACGTCCGGCAACGACGCTAAGCGTCGAGGCGAGCGGGAAAAATCCTTCCTTCGGAATGACGCCCTGGATTTTTACGCCTTCAGTGTCACGCGCCCAGCCGATGCGGCCATCGGTCCACATGCTCATGGAGATCTGGTCGTTGCGATACAGTTCGAGATGGTTGGCGTGCGAGTCCACCCAGACGTCGATGTTCTGAGCGATCTTGGCCATTTCGGCGAAGCCGGCGTCGGGATGACGCTCGTCGCCGCCGGCCTCTTTCGCAAAGAGAGTGATTAGATCGATATTTTCAGGCCGGAATCCGCGCAGCGCGATGCGGCCCTTGTATTCCGGCTTCGCGAGATCATGCCACGATTGCGGCGGCTTCACCTCCGCAGGATTGTAAGCGAGCACATATGCGCCGAAATTCGCTGCGACGACCGCGTCGGAGTAGATCGCATTCGGGTGAATGTCCTTCAGGTTGGTAACCAGCTTCGGATCGAGCGGCGCAAACGCCTTCTCGGCTTCCATGCGAAGCGCGAAAACCGGATCAGAAACGATAACGTCGACTTCCTTGTTGCGGACACGGGCTATGTTGTTCGCGCCGGACCCGGCAACAATGGTGACCTTGACGTCGTTTTCCTGTTCGAAGGATTTCACGCTCGCAGCCATTGCTTCGTCATAGGCACCGCCAAAACCGCTGACGATCAGCTCCTTTTGTTGCGCCTGAGCTCCTGAACTCAGCGCGCAAGCTGCGACCAACATTGCGCCACCGACGATGGCTTTCCCAAATTGCCATTTCATGGTTAGTTCCCCTTGGTTGGGGTTTGGCTCGCAGCAACGCGAGACAAACCGTTCTGCGTCGGACACCGTGCCCTACCGCAAACATTGAGTTGACTTCAGGTTTGAGATTTGCCTCCGTTGCTTGAGGCTCATCATCTCATATACAAATGCCGCTTCTTTTCCGCTGGGATCTGTCCTCGGAGGAGCTAAGGCTCAGCGTCATCGGGGCGATATGTTTGGCAGTTGCATGCCAGATAGCCACGCCAATCCGCCCCTAAAGAAACGCGTCGTCAAGTCGGTTACATGGCTGAAACAGAACGAACTTCCGTCATCCAGGACGCTGTGTCCCGCATTGTTCGGAAGGTCACTGATTTTGTCGAATTCAAACCAGAATGCCATTTCGCCGTTCTCCTGTTACCGCATGTTTCCTGCGGTTTGGTCTATACATATTAACAGAAAGGCTTAGCCAATCAAGTCAATTTTTTGTCGCCAAAGGGAGGCGGCTCGCGTTAGAAACCGCCCCGGCTGAACGCTTGTTATGCGAGTTCGATCGTGAGCATGATCGGCTTCTTGTCGCCAAAGTTGCTTTCCAGAACAGCGCGACCAACCTTATAGATATCGTCGGCATACTCCGGCAGGATCTCACCGAGAACCGGTGTCGCAATATCTTCGGTGACTTCACCATACTGGACGATGACCTTGTTGCCGGTGCCC